>NZ_JAZARE010000006.1:0-435499 GCF_036231905.1 Ideonella sp. BN130291
CCAGCGTTCAATCTGAGCCAGGATCAAACTCTTCAGTTCGATCTTGATAAATTACTCAAAGAATTGAAGTGAACTTCACTTCTATGAGCGTTTAAGGTCCATCAGACCTCGAGAAACCTTTCGATTCCTCTTGGCCTCTCGCCCTCAAACGCCCACGCTTATCGGCTGTATGTTTTTAAAGAACTTCGCTGCAAACCGTTGCTTGCTGCGCTTGCTGAATTTGTGTTCAGCAGAGAGATGAGATTATGACGCGTTTCTTAAAAACCTGTCAAGCACTTCGGCTCTCTTTTTCGCTGACCGTTTTGTTTGCTGCTGGCCTTGCCCGCGTCAAACGCTGTGATCAGCGAAGCCCTCGACTATAGCACCACGTTTTGCGGCCTGTAAAGCACTCTCGCAAAAATTGTTCAGATCGTCACGGCCGCCGGCTGCTCGCTGCGCTGGAAGGCGAGGCGACACTCAGTCTCCGCATCGTCCGCGGCCAGCACGCGCTGCAGCACGCTGGCATGGCGCCGCGTGTCGGCGCGCAGCACACGCTGCTTGATCGCCGCGATCTGCGCGGGATGCATCGAGAAGCTGCGGAGCCCCATGGCCAGCAAGAGTTCGGTGAACTGCGGGTCCCCCGCCATCTCGCCGCAGACGCTCACGTCCTTGCGCGCCGCGTTGGCTTGCGCAATGGTTTCGGCGATGAGGCGCAGCACTGCCGGGTGCCAGGGGTCGTACAGGTGCGCCACCGCTTCGTCCGCGCGGTCAATGGCCAGCGTGTACTGGATCAGGTCGTTGGTGCCGATCGACACGAAGTCGAAGTAGCGCAGGAACGTGGGCAGCATCAGCGCGGCCGCCGGCACCTCGATCATCGCCCCGACTTCCACGTCGACGAACGGCCGGCCGGCATCCGCCAGCTGCTGCTTGGCGCGGGCCAGCGCCTCCAGGGTGAGGCGGATCTCGCTGAGGTGGGCCACCATGGGCAGCAGCAGACGGACCTTGCCGAAAGCACTCGCACGCAGGATGGCGCGCAGCTGCTGGCGGAACATGCTGGGCTCCGACAGGCTCCAGCGGATGGCCCGCAGACCGAGTGCGGGATTGAGCGCATGTTCGTGGCGCAACTCCTGCACCGACATGCGGTCCAGCGGTTTGTCCGCACCCACGTCCACCGTGCGGATGGTGACCGGCAGGCCCTTCATCGACTGCACCACGGTGCGATAACACTCGAATTGCTCCTCTTCCCCGGGCAGGTCGCCGGTGCGGTTCATGAAGAGGAACTCGGTGCGGAACAGGCCGACGCCCACGGCCCCAGCCTCCAACGCCGCCGGCGCATCGCCAGGCAGCTCGATGTTGGCCATCAGCTGCACCGGCTGGCCGTCCAGCGTGACGGCGGGCGTGTGGCGCAGGCGGTTCAGGCGCGCGCGCTCTAGCTCGCTCTGGCGCTGGCGGAAGCGGTATTCCTCCAGCACGATGGGCGAGGGGTCCACGATCACCAGGCCGGCGTCGCCGTCGATGATGACCCAGTCGTCCTGCCGGATCAGGTGGCTGGCCTCGCGCGCGCCCACCACGGCGGGAATGTCCATGCTGCGGGCGACGATGGCGGTGTGGGAGGTCTTGCCACCCACGTCGGTGACAAACCCAGTGAACACGCTGCGCTTGAACTGCAGCATGTCGGCGGGCGAGATGTCGTTGGCCACCAGCACCAGCGGATCCTCGCCACCGAAATCGCGCGCCTGTGCCGCGGCCGGCACCAGCGCGCTGCCGCCACCGCGCGCCAGCGCCCGCAGCAGGCGCTCCGCCACCTGCTCCAGGTCGGCCTTGCGCTCGCGCAGGTACTCGTCCTCCATCTCGTCGAACTGGCGTGCCAGCACTTCCAGCTGCGCCGACAGCGCCCACTCGGCGTTGTAGTGGCGTTCGCGGATCCAGTGCTTGGTGGCGCCGGTGAGCGTCTCGTCATGCAGCAGCATCAGGTGCACATCGAGCAGGGCCGAGAGCTCGGGCGGCGCCTCCGCCGGCAAGTCGCGCTGCAGCACGGTCAGCTCCCCGGCCACGAGGTCGCGCGCCGTGCGCAGGCGCTCGATCTCACCCTCGATCTGCGATCCGTCGACGAAGTAGTGGGCGACGTCGACACGGCTGGATGCGATCAGCACCGCGCGGCCGATGGCCACGCCCCGGGACACCGGCAAGCCGAACACCTGAATGCTCATGCAAACGACTGTAGCAGCGGGCGCGGCCACGGGCCCTCGGGTTGCACCTCAGCGCGGGCCCACCTGCAAACCTTTGCAGGGGCCGGCAGCCGCTCAGTTCACAGGCTCACTCGCCTTCGCCGAACTTGTCGCTGATGAGTGCCAGCAGGCCGTCCATGGCCGCCTGCTCGTCCGCACCCTCGGTTTCGATCTCCACCTCGGCGCCCAGCCCGGCGGCCAGCATCATCACGCCCATGATGCTCTTGGCATTGACCCGCCGGCCGTTGCGGCTCATGTGGATGTCGCTGCTGAAGCTGCTGGCCAGCTTGGTGAGCTTGGCCGATGCCCGGGCGTGCAGGCCGAGCTTATTGCTGATGGTGATGCTGCGCTTGATCATGGGCTCCGGGGGAAAAAGCCTGGTTCTGCGGCCGGGACACGGCCACCTGCATCACGCCCTGGGTGGCACCGGCCACCGCGCGGGCCACCACCGCGTCCAGCGGCTCGGCGGCATAACACAGCGCACGCCACAACATGGGCACGTTCACGCCGGTGACCACCTTCACCAGCAGGCCGTCGGCCAGGCGCTGGGCCACGTTGCAGGGCGTGGCGCCGAACACGTCGGTGAAGATCAGGGCCTCGGGCTGGCGCACCTGGTTCAGCAGCACCCTCGCCTGGGCCTCGATGTCGTCGGGCGTCATCGCCGGCGCCACGTCCAGCACCTGCAGGGAGGCTGCACAGTCCGGGAACGCATGCTCCGCAACGGCCTTCAGCGAGGAAGCCAGCGGGGCATGGGCAATGATGAGCAGGCCGGTCATGGTGCAATGCAGCGATTATCGAGCTTACGGCAATCGCAGGCCGCCGAAGAAGGTTTCGGTGGCTTCCGCATCCAGGGCCGCGCCAAACATCGTGACCTGGAACACACGGGTGCCTTTCGAGAAGAACGCCAGGCGCTCGTGCACGGCCCGGCCATCGGGCAGGCGCCCCTGCACCTCCAGCGCCTGGGCCTGGGGATTGGGCGTCATGCCGGGCACCATCACACGATGCTCGGACGCCACGGCGCCGTTCAGGTTGGACAACGCCGCCGCCCGCAGCGCCTGCAGCGCCGGCCCCACGCGGGCGGGCTCCGCCACATCGCCATGGCTCACGGCGAACATCACATCGCCGCTGCGGCAGGCCACGATCGCCAGCCGCACCGGGGCACCGGCCAGCGGCACCTGGCGCACCTCATGGCTGGGCTTGCAGGGGAACATGGCCACCGCACCGCTGCCTTCAGGGTGCACCTCGCGCCAGTTGAGTTCGGGCGCGCACGCCGCCAGGGATGCGCAGGCCAGCGCGCCCCACACCCCGCGCAGGAATCTTTGCATCCGGACGATTATCAAGTGGCTGCCGCAAAGGCGCATCGCACAATCGGCGCCATGACCGTGCCTTCATCCGACACTCCGGCCGCGCTGAACGGCGTGCGCGTGCTTGACCTGTCCCGCGTGCTCGCCGGCCCCTGGTGCACCCAGACCCTGGCGGACCTGGGTGCCGACGTCATCAAGGTCGAGCGGCCCGGCTGCGGGGACGACACCCGCGGCTGGGGCCCGCCCTTCCTGAAGGACCGGGACGGGGCCGACACGGCGGAAGCGGCCTACTACCTGGGCACCAACCGCAACAAGCGCTCGATCACGGTGGACATCGCCCAGCCCGCCGGCCAGGCGCTGATCCGCACGCTGGCGGCCCAGTGCGATGTCTTCATCGAGAACTTCAAGGTCGGCGACATGGCGCGCTACGGCCTGGACGCCGCCTCGCTGCGCGAACTGAACCCCCGCCTGGTGTATTGCTCGGTCACCGGCTTCGGCCAGACCGGCCCTTACCGCGAGCGCGCGGGCTACGACTATGCGATCCAGGGCCTGGGTGGCCTGATGAGCGTGACCGGCGAACGTGACGACCTGCCCGGCGGCGGCCCGCAGAAGGTGGGCGTGGCGGTGGCCGACCTGTTCACCGGCCTGTACGCCACGGTGGCCATCCTCGCCGCACTGCGCCACCGCGACGCCACTGGCGAAGGCCAGGTCATCGACATGGCGCTGCTGGACACCCAGGTCGCCATGCTGGCCAACCTGGGCGCCAACTACCTGACCACCGGCGTGGCGCCCCGGCGCATGGGCAATGCGCACCAGAACATCGTGCCCTACCAGGTGTTCGAGGTGGCGGACGGCCACATGATCCTGGCGGTGGGCAACGACGGCCAGTTCGCCAAGTTCTGCGAAGTCGCCGGTCGCCCGGAGCTCGCGCAGGATGTGCGCTTCCAGACCAACGCCGACCGCGTGCGCCATCGTGACGTGCTGGTGCCGCTGCTGGCCGAGGTGATGAAGCAGCGCGGCCGGCAGGCCTGGCTGAGCGCGCTGGAAGCCGCCAAGGTGCCCTGCGGCCCCATCAATTCGCTGGCGGAGGTGTTCAGCGACCCGCAGGTGCAGGGGCGCGGCATGACGGTGCCGGTGCCGCATCCGCTCACCGACGAGCTGCGCCTGGTAGCCAGCCCGATCAAGCTGTCCGCCACGCCGGTGCAGTACCGGCAGGCGCCGCCGCTGCTGGGCGAGCACACCGAGCAGGTGCTGGCCGAGTTCGGGGTGAGCGCTTCCGAACTGTCCGCCTTGCGGCAGCAGCGCGTGGTGTGATGGCACCGCGGCTGGCGGCATGGCCGTTGCCCCCGACTCCGGGGATGGACGCCTGCCTGGGGCGGCGCACAGCATCGACGCCCGCGCAGCCACGGCCGGCGACCCGCCGCAGGCCCTGCCACCGCAGCGGCCGCCACCGGAGCGCCTGATGTCCTTGGCGTCCAGGGAAGTGCACCCACATGTTCGAATCTGACCGCAGCCGCGACGCATCGGCCAACGAGGCCCACATCACCGGAGCGCCCGTGGCGCCGCCAGCGGACGCCGCCGGGGCGGAACGCTGGCGTGCGCTGCTCACCCTGGTGGGCAGCGAGATCGCGGGCCCGCTCACCGCGGCGATGGAACGCATCACCGCCTTGACCACCACCGGCAAGATCGACCGGCAGAGCCTGCGTGCCCTGCGCGACGAGGTCGAAGCCGCGCGCCGGGCCGGCATGGTGGGCCAGCAGCTGGCGCGTTTTGCGTCCGGCCGGGTGCGGCAAAGCCATGAGCGCCTGAACCTCACCCAGCTGCTGAAGGACGTGCTGGTGCAGCGCGGCCGCGACTTGCAGGCCCGCGGCCTGCCGCTGCGCCAGGCGCTCAAGCCGGCCGAAGTGATCGCCGACGCCTCCTTGCTGTTCGCCATGTTCAACGCCCTGCTCGACTGGTGCGCAGAACATGCCCGCTCCACCATCGACCTCCGGCTGGACCACACCACCTGGCCGGTGCAGGCGCGGCTGGCATGCCGCTTCGCCTTCCGCCCGGCCGGTGACCTGCCACCCGACGAACCCTTGCCCTCGCTGGACAGCCTGGCCTGGCACCTGGTGCAGCAGGCAGCGTGGACCATGGGGCTGAAGGTCGAGCGCGAGGAAACCGGCATCGAAAGCACGGCCACGCTGGTCTTCCCGCGCACCGTGAACCGCGAGCTGGAAGGCGTGAGCGCGGTGGAGATCGACCACGGTTTCCCGTCCTCGCTGAACTCCAAGCCGCTGGCCGGCAGCCACGTGCTGGTGGTGGCGTCGCGGCGCGAGGTGCGCAGCCAGGTGCGCGAAGCGATCGCCCACATGGGCCTGATCCTGGACTTCGTCACCTCCATCGACGAGGCGCGCGAGTTCTGCAGCGGCGGCCTGCCGCACGCGGTGGTCTACGAGGCGGTGCTGGGCGGCGAACGCCTGGAGCACCTGCGCCAGGAGATCCAGCAGGAAGTGCCCGACCTGGTGTTCGTGGAGATCGTTGAAGAAGGGGACGTCTTCCAGGTGTCCGGCTTCGGCGGCCCGCCGGTGGCGCGGGTGGGGCGCGAAGGGCTGCACAGCGCCCTGCCCTCGGTGCTGGTCTTCGAGCTCTCCAAAGGCCTGTAGGCGCCCCCAATACAGCGGCTGCCGTAAACTGGCCGGCTGCTGTACAAGGCGTTTCACATGAAGCTTTCTCCCCGCATCCTGACCGCCGCGGCGGTGGTCGTCGCCCTCGGCGTGGGGGGCGCGCTCACCTACAAGTCGCTCAACAGCTACGACCCCGTGCCGGCGGTGAACTACACCCTGCTCGACGGCACCCAGGGCAACACCGCCCAGCTGCGCGGCAAGGTGACGCTGGTGAACTTCTGGGCCACCAGCTGCTCGACCTGCGTGCACGAGATGCCGCAGATCGTGGCCACGCACCAGAAGTACAAGGCACGCGGCTTCGACACCCTGGCCGTGGCGATGAGCTACGACCCGCCGGCGTATGTGGCCAACTTCGCGGAAAGCCGCAAGCTGCCGTTCAAGGTGGCCATCGACAACACCGGCGACATCGCCAAGGGCTTCGGCGACGTGCGCCTCACGCCCACCACCTACGTGGTGAACAAGCGCGGCGAGATCGTCAAGCGCTTCGTCGGCGAACCGGACTTCAACGCCCTGCACGTGCTGCTGGAGCAGCTGCTGGCCGAACGCGCCTGAGAACCGGCAGCGCGCGGCCTCAGTCCGCGCGCAAGGCCAGCCCCGCGGCACCGACGATCATGGCCGCCGCGGCCGCCAGCACCAGCGTGAGCGGCCTGCCGCTGGTCAGCGCCAGCAAGGCGGTGGACGCCAGCGGCGTGAGGTAGCTCAACACGCCGATCGTGCGCGGATCGCCGCCCTTCAAGGCCTTGTCCCAGAGGAAGAACGCGGCGCCCAGCGGGCCCAGGCCCATGGCCGCCACCAGCAGCCCGTCACGCAGCGACAGCTCGGCCGCCGGCTCCAGCGCCACGTGGCAAGCCAGTGACAACACGCCCGACACGGCGCCGAAGAGTCCGATGGCGGCGGTCGGAAACGACCGGCCTTGCTCTGCCAGGCGCCGGGTGCCCAGCGAATAGCTGGCCCAGATGAAGGCCGAGCCCAGCGCCGGCAGATAACCCCAGGCGAGGCCCCCTTCTAGCGAGCGCCCGCCCACGATGGCCAAGGCCGCGCCGGCAAACCCCAGCAGCCCGGCCAGCCAATGCACCGGACGCAGCCGCACGCCGGGCAGCCACAGCGGCGCCATCACCACGATCAGCAGCGGCCACAGGTAATTGACCAGGTTGGCCTCCACCGGCGGCGCATGGCGCAGCGCGATGAACAGCAGGAAATGGAAGCCGAACAGGCCGTACACGCCAAGCGCGAGCGCGCCACGGCTCACCTTCCACGCGCGCCAGTGCGGCCAGGCCGGCACGCTGCCGATCAGCAGGGCCAGCCCGGTGAGCAGAAACGGCGGCACATGGGCCAGCGACACGCCGAGCGAGGCCAGGCTGGCCCACAGGGCGATGGCGCCCAGCGCAAACAGGTTGGCATGCAGGCGCGACGAAGGCAGGGGGACGGCGGACATGCGCCCAGCGTAGCGGCAGCGCGGGCGGCGCGGTGTCGCGCCACACCGGCCGGCTGTCGCGCGACGCCGGTTTCAGCCGGCGCGGCGCAAAGCGGCGATCAGCGCGGATGCGGATCGGTAGCCGCAGCGCGCGGCCACCTCGTCCACCGGCAGGCCTTGCTGGCGCAGCGAGCGTGCGCATGCGAGGCGGCGTTCGCGCACCCACGCCAGCGGCGGCAGGCCGTGCTGCGCCACGCAGCGCGCGGCGAACTGGCTGGGGCTCAGGTGCACTTGCGCCGCCAGCGCGGCGACGTCCAGTGGCAGCGACAGGTGCGAGTCCACCCAGTGCTGCAGCTGCGGCCAGTCGATCCGGCGCCCGCGCGCCGCCCCCGCCGGCGCCGATCCACCTGCCCACAGGGACTGCAGCAGCAGCGGTGTGGCCGCCTGCAGCCAGGCATCGTCGGCCTGCAGCGCCTGCAGGAAACCGAGCAGCCCGGGCAAGCCGGCAGGCGTGTCCAGCACCCGGCCGGCCAGGCGCTCCAGCCGCGGATCGCTGCTGTCCAGCACGAAGCATTGCGCGTGCGGACCGCGTGGCCGGCGGCCGGCCCAGAAATCATGGCGCGCGCCGGGCGGAATCACCGCCACCCGGCCGGCCGTCATGCGCGCCCCGCGGCCTTCGATGTCCAGCTCCAGCACGCCCTGCCAGCCCCACAGCACCTGGAAGTGTTCGTGCGCATGGCTGCCGGGAGATGCGCCGTAGTGGCGCAGGCTCAGGCGAGTGTCGGGCAGCGGTTGCATGGCGCCCAGCATACGCGCCTCACTCACCGCGCTTGGCCCGCAGGTTGGCCCGCCCGGCCCGGCCACGCGCCTTCCATTCGCTGAGCTGCTGGCGCCGCTCCAGCGCGGTGAGGGTGTCGCGCCGCATCTCGCGTTGCAACTTGTGGAAGTTGTTCAGGCGGTCGCCGTCCACCCCCTCGCGCACCGCGCAGCCGGGTTCGCCCCGATGCTGGCAATCGCGGAAGCGGCATTGCAGCGACAGCCGGGCCACGTCGTTGAAGCTGGCCGCGAGGCTGGCCTCACTGGCATCCGGCCGCAAGGTGCGCACGCCCGGCGTGTCGATCAGGCAGGCGCCGCCGGGCAGGCGGTGCAGCGAACGTGACGTGGTGGTGTGGCGGCCGCGGCCATCGCCCTCGCGGGTGGCGCCGGTCTCCTGCACGGCATGGCCCATGAGGGTGTTGGCGAGGGTGGACTTGCCGGCGCCGCTGGAGCCCAGCAGCACCAGCGTCTGCGCCGGCGCGAGCCAGGGCGCCAGCACTTCGGCCGCTGCGGCGTTGCGGCCGTCGAGCACCACATGCGGCACGTCGGCCGGCAGGCGGGCCTGCAACTGCGCCAATGCCCGCGGCATGTCGGCACACAGGTCCGGCTTGCTCAGCACCACCACCGGGCGCACGCCGCTGGCCTGCACCAGCGCGAGGAAGCGCTCGATGCGGCGCAGGCTGAAGTCCAGGTCCAGCCCCATCACCAGCAAGGCGGTGTCCACGTTGCTCACCACGATGTGGCGCAGGCCGTCCCCATCGCGCCGCACCAGTGCGCTGAAGGGCTGCAGGCAGTGGGTGAGCCACCAGTCGCCATGGGCGTCGCAACGCGCCAGGCCCCAGTCGCCCACGGCGACCGCGTCGTCCTGGTCGGCCAGGCCGCGCGCCAGGCTGGGCATGCGGCGCGCGGGGAGGTCTTGTGTGCCGTCGTCCAGGCGCACCGTTTCGCGGTGCACCTCGGTCACCCGCACGGGGATGCAGCCGGGATGCTGCTCCAGCAGGTGGATCAGTTCCTGCGCCACGGCCAAGGTCAGGCCGATGCGGCGCAATGCTTCGAATTGCAGTTTCTGCATGTCAGGTCAATTCCTGGAGAAATCCATCGTGCTGCGCGCGCAAAGGCGGGCAGCGTCACAAGGGTGATGACGGAAGGCTCCCGGAACAACCGGGCAGTCAGAAATGCGAGCCCTGCGTGGCAGGGCGGCTCGTCAAGGCGCGGTGGCCGAGAGCATTCCGGTGAGGCCAAGCTCAGGCGTCGTATAGGCATCCATGGCGGTCCCCTTTCCGGAAGTTGAAGGTTGAAAAAGAGCGCGCAGTGTGGCAGCCGGAGCGGGCGCGGTCAACGCCTGCACAAAGCCGATGCGCAACAGCAACATGCCGGCAACCTTGCCGGGTTGGAATGGTTGAACACAACGACAAGTGGGCGCAACGATTGCCGTTGAGCGCAGGGCGCCGCCGAGAAGGAAAGCCTGAATGGAACAACAGACCCGAGAGCCGGCTGCGCCAGCCGGCCGGCCCCGCCGGAGCCACTGGCTGGGCTCGCTGATCGCACTGGTGGCGCTGCTCGGCGTGGGCGCGTTGGCCTGGCACCTCACGCACCGGCCGGCCTCGGGTGCGCCGGGCGCCGGCCCGGGCCCGGGCGGCGCGGCGCCAGGCGCGCGTGCCGGTGGACCGGGCGGCCGGGGCGGTCCGCCCAGCACGGTGGGTGTGGCGGTGGCGGAACGGGCTGACATTCCAGTGTGGCTGGAAGCGCTGGGCACGGTGACACCGGCCGCCACGGTGACCGTGCGCCCGCAGGTGTCCGGCGTGCTGAAGCAGGTGCTCTACCGCGAAGGCGAAACCGTACGTGCGGGCCAACTGCTGGCCACCATCGACCCACGGCCTTTCGAGATGGCGCTGATGCAGGCACAGGGCCAGCGCCAGCGCGACGAGGCGCAGCTGGAAAACGCGCGCCTCACCCTGCAGCGCTACCGCACGCTGCTGCAGCAGGATTCGATCGCGCGCCAGGATGTGGACACGCAGGCCGCGCTGGTCAAGCAGCTGGAAGGCACCGCCATCACCGACCGGGCCGCCGAAGGCACCGCGCGGCTGAACCTCGCCTACACCCGCATCACCGCGCCGGTGGCCGGCCGCGTGGGCCTGCGCGTGGTGGACGCGGGCAACCTGGTGAACACCGGCGATGCCAACGGCATCGCGGTCATCACACAGGTGGCGCCGATCGACGTGAGCTTCGCGGTGCCGCAGGACCGGGTGCCGGAGGTGCAGGCGCGGGCGTCGCAAGGCGCCCAGCTGCCAGTGACGGCGCTGGACCGCAGCCGCACCGCCGAGCTGGACCAGGGCCACTTCCTCACGCTGGACAACCAGGTCGACGTCACCACCGGCACGGTGCGCGCGAAGGCGCGTTTCACCAACGCGAAGGGCACCCTGTTTCCCAACCAGTTCGTCAACGTGCGCCTGCTGGTGAACACCCTGCAGGGCGCGGTCACCGTGCCGGTGACCGCCGTGCGGCAGAGCCCCAATGGCGACTACGTCTACGTGCTGAAGGAGGACCGCACCGTCAGCCAGCGCAGCATTACGCGCGGCCTCACCACTGCCGAGCGTGCGGTCATCACCACCGGCCTGCAGGCCGGTGAGAAGGTAATCACCGAAGGCGCCGATCGGCTGCGCGACGGCGCCCGCGTGGTGCTGCCGGGTGACCGGCCCGCGAGCGGCGCGGCGATGGGCGGACGCCGGCGCGCATCCGGTGCCGGCGCGGGCGGCGCCAGTGACAGCCCCGCTGCCGCCACACCGGGCGAGCGGCCAGCCTCCGGCGCCTGGGGCCGACGCCAGCGCGCCTCGGCGCCCAGCCCATGAGCCCGTCCCGCCCTTTCATCGAGCGCCCGGTCGCCACGGCGCTGCTGATGCTGGCCATCGTGCTGGCCGGCCTGGTGGGGCTGAAGTTCCTGCCGCTGTCGGCCCTGCCGCAGGTGGACTACCCGACCATCCAGGTGCAGACGCTCTACCCGGGGGCCAGCCCGGAGGTGATGGCGCAAACCGTCACCGCGCCGCTGGAGCGCCAGTTCGGCCAGATGGCCGGGCTGCAGCGCATGAGCTCCAGCAGTGCGGCCGGCGTGTCCATCGTCACCCTGCAGTTCAGCCTCGGCCTTGCGCTCGATGTGGCCGAGCAGGAGGTGCAGGCGGCGATCAACGCCGGCGGCTCGCTGCTGCCGGCGGACCTGCCGGCGCCGCCGGTGTACGCCAAGGTCAACCCGGCCGATGCGCCCGTGCTCACGCTGGCCATCACCTCCACCAGCGTGCCGCTGACCGAAGTGCAGAACGTGGTGAACACGCAGTTGGCGCAGAAGATCTCGCAGGTGTCCGGCGTGGGCCTGGTCACCCTGGCCGGGGGCCAGCGGCCGGCCGTGCGCATCCAGGCCGACACCCAGGCGCTGGCCTCCTACGGCATTGCGATGGACACCCTGCGCAGCGCGATCACCGCGGCCAATGCCAACAGCGCCAAGGGCAGCTTCGACGGGCCGACGCGCTCTTACACCATCAATGCCAATGACCAGCTGCTCACCGCCGCCGAGTACCAGAACCTGATCGTGGCCTACCGCAACGGCGCACCGATCCGCTTGAGCAACGTGGCGCGGGTCGTGAGCAGTGCGGAAAACGTGAAGCTGGGCGCCTGGTCCGGGCTGCAACCCGCCATCATCGTGAACGTGCAGCGCCAGCCCGGCGCGAATGTGATCGCTACGGTGGACGCGATCAAGCAGCGTCTGCCCGAATTGCAGGCCGCGCTGCCACCCGCGCTGCAGGTCAGCGTGCTGAGCGACCGCACCTTCGGCATCCGCGCATCGGTGCAGCATGTGGCGATCGAACTGGTGCTCGCGGTGGTGATGGTGGTGCTGGTGATCTTTGCCTTCCTGCATGACCTGCGCGCCACCGTGATCGCGAGCCTGGCGGTGCCGATCTCGCTCATCGGCACGCTGGGCGCGATGTACCTGCTGGGTTACAGCCTCAACAACCTGAGCCTGATGGCGCTGACCATCGCCACCGGCTTCGTGGTGGACGACGCGATCGTCATGATCGAGAACATCGAGCGCCACATCGAGCTGGGCCTGCGGCCGCTGGACGCCGCACTCAAGGGCGCCAGCGAGATCGGCTTCACCATCATCTCGCTCACGGTGTCGCTGATCGCCGTGCTGATCCCGCTGCTGTTCATGGGCGACGTGGTGGGGCGGCTGTTCCGTGAGTTCGCCGTCACCTTGGCGATCACCATCCTGATCTCGGCGGTGGTGTCGCTCACCCTGGTGCCGATGATGGCGGGCCGCTGGCTGAAAGGCCATGCCGCAGACCACGCGCCACCACGGGGCGTCAGCGGCCGCCTGCAGCGCGGCTTCGAGTGGGTGAACGCCCGCTACGACCGCGGCCTGCGGTGGGTGCTGGCGCGCCAGGGCCTGACGCTGCTGGTGGCCTTGCTCACCCTCGCGCTCACCGTGCTGCTGTACCTGGCGATCCCCAAGGGCCTGTTCCCGGTGCAGGCCACCGGGCAGCTGCAGGGCCGGGTGGAAGCGGCGCTCGATGTGTCCTACAGCCGCATGGCGGCCTTGCAGCAGGCCGTGGTGCAGGCGGTGGTGGACGACCCCGACGTGGAGAGCGTGGCCTCCTTCGTGGGCGTGGACGCGCAGAACAACACCATGCTGCACACCGGCCGGCTGCTCATCCAGCTCAAGCGCACCCGCATCGGCGAGCAGGAGGCCGTCATGCAGCGCCTGCAGCAGCGCGCGCAGCAGGTGGCCGGCGTCACGCTCACGTTGCAGCCCACGCAGGACCTCACCATCGACGCCGAAAGCGGCCCCACGCCCTACCGCGTGTCCATCGAAGGCGCCGACGACAGCACGGTGCGGCGCTGGGCCCAGCAGCTGGCGGGCGCGATGCAGGGCGTGCCGGCGCTGCGCCACATCGTGTCCGATGCCTCGGCGCAAGGCCAGGCGGTGCAGATCGTGCTGGATCGTGACACGGCGTCCCGCCTGGGCATCACCGCCTCCGCAGTGGACGATGCGCTGTACAGCGCCTTCGGCCAGCGCATCGTGTCCACCATCTTCACCGAGACCAACCAGTACCGCGTGATCCTGGAGGCGCGGCCTGACCTGGCGGTCACCCCGCAGTCCCTGGGGCTGCTGCACCTGCGCACCAGCTCGGGCGACGCCACGCCGTTGTCGGCGGTGGCGACGGTGCGCGAGGTGCAGGCACCGCTGCAGATCACGCACGTGGCGCAGTACCCGGCCACCACCATCGGCTTCGACACCGCACCCGGCGTGGCGCTCGGCGATGCGGTGAAGGCCGTGCGCGCGGCCGCCCGCGAGATCGCGCTGCCCGACAGCGTGACCCTGAGCTTCCTGGGCGCGGCCAGTGCCTACGAAAGCTCGCTCAGCAACGAGCTGTGGCTGATCCTGGCCGCGGTGGTGTGCGTGTACATCGTGCTCGGCGTGCTGTACGAGAGCTATGTGCACCCGCTGACCATCCTGTCCACCCTGCCCTCGGCCGGCGTGGGCGCGTTGCTGGCGCTGATGATCGCCGGCCACGACCTGGGCGTGATCGGCATCATCGGCATCATCCTGCTGATCGGCATCGTGAAGAAGAACGCGATCATGATGATCGACTTCGCGATCGACGCGGAGCGCACGCAGGGCAAGGCGCCACGAGAGGCCATCCACCAGGCCGCGCTGTTGCGCCTGCGCCCGATCCTGATGACCACCGCGGCCGCGCTGTTCGCCGCCGTGCCGCTGATGTTCGGCTTCGGCGAAGGCGCCGAGCTGCGCCGCCCGCTGGGCCTGGCGATCTTCGGCGGGCTGGTGGTGAGCCAGCTGCTCACCTTGTTCACCACGCCGGTGATCTATCTGGCGTTCGACAGGATGGGCCGCCGGTTCGGGCGCCGCCCGGCGCAGGGCTCGGCGGACTACCGCGGCCCGAAGGACGCCACCGGGGACGAGCCGGCATGAACCTGTCGCGCCCCTTCATCGAGCGGCCGATCGCGACCGTGCTGCTGACCATCGGCATCGCGCTGGCCGGCATCGCGGCCTTCTTCGTGCTGCCGGTGTCGCCGCTGCCGCAGGTGGACTTCCCGGTCATCTCGGTGTCCGCGCGCCTGCCCGGCGCCAGCCCGGAGACCATGGCCACCAGCGTGGCCACGCCGCTGGAGCGCCGCCTGGGCGTGATCGCCGGGGTGAACGAGATCACCTCGTCCAGCGGCAACGGCTCCACCCGGGTGAGCCTGCAGTTCGACCTGGAGCGCAAGATCGACAGCGCCGCACGCGAGGTGCAGGCGGCCATCAACGCGTCGCGAGCCGACCTGCCGGCCACGCTGCGCAGCAACCCCACCTACCGCAAGATGAACCCGGCCGACGCGCCGGTGATCATCCTCGCACTCACGTCGCGCACGCGCTCGCCGGGGCAGATCTACGACGCGGTTTCCAACGTGGTGCAGCAGAAGCTCGCCCAGGTGGACGGTGTGGGCGACGTGGAGATCGGCGGCGGTTCCCTGCCTGCCGTGCGGGTGGAGCTGAATCCACTGGCGCTGGCGCGTTACGGCGTGGCGCTGGACGACGTGCGTGCCGCCCTGCAGTCGGCCACCGCCAACCGACCCAAGGGCAGCGTGGACGGCCCTGAGCGCCGGCTGCAGATCTACACCGGCATGCCGCGCGACCTGCAGGCCGCACCAGGCAGCGCCGCCATCTCCAGCACCGTGGACCGGGTGGCTGCCGACTACCGGACGCTGGTGGTCGCGTGGCGTGGCAACGCGCCGATCCGCCTGGGTGATGTGGCGGACGTGCAGTCCGGTGCGGAAGACCGGCGCACCTTGGGTTTGTTCAATGGTGAGCCGGCGGTGATCGTGCTGGTGACGCGGCAACCCGGCGCCAACATCATCGAGACGGTGAACGGCGTGCGCGCCCTGCTGCCGCAACTGCGCGCCCAGCTGCCATCGGACATCAACCTGCAGGTCGCCTCCGACAGCACCAACTCCATCCGCGCCTCGCTGCACGAAGTGGAGATCACGCTGCTGATCTCGATCGCGCTGGTCGTGGTGGTGGTGAGCCTGTTCCTGCGCAGCGTGCGCGCCACCGTGGTGCCGGCGGTGGCCACCATCGTGTCGCTGCTGGGCACGTTCGGGGTGATGCACCTGCTGGGTTTCAGCCTCAACAACCTGAGCCTGATGGCGCTCACCGTGGCCACCGGTTTCGTGGTGGACGACGCCATCGTGGTGCTGGAGAACACCAGCCGCCACATCGAGCAGGGCATGGACCGTTTCAAGGCCGCACTGCTGGGCGCCCGCGAGGTGGGTTTCACGGTGCTGTCCATCTCGCTCAGCCTGGTGGCCGTGTTCATCCCGCTGCTGTTCATGGGCGGCCAGGTGGGGCGGCTGTTCCGCGAGTTCGCGGTCACCTTGTCGGCCGCGGTGATGATCTCGCTGGTGATCTCGCTCACCACCACGCCGATGATGTGCGCCTGGCTGCTCAAGCCCGGCCATGCGCGCCGGCCACCAGGCCGCCTGGGGCGCGCCAGCGACTGGGCCTACCAGCGCGTGCTGCGGGTGTACGAACGCAGCCTGGACTGGGCGCTGGACGCAAAGTGGCTGGTGATGCTGATCCTGCTGGCGGTGATCGGGCTGAACGTGTACCTGTTCAGCGCGGCGCCCAAGGGCTTTTTCCCGCAGCAGGACACCGGCCAGCTCAACGGCGGCCTGCGCGCCGACCAGAGCATCTCCTTCGAGGCGCTGCAGGCCAAGCTGCGCCAGCTGGTGCGCATCATCCAGAGCGACCCGGCGGTGGACACCGTGGTGGGTTTCACCGGCGGCGGCCGCGCGGGCGGCGGCTTCATGTTCGTGAACCTCAAGCCCAAGGGCGAGCGCACCGAAGGCGGCCAGGCCGTCATCGCCCGCCTGCGGCCGAAGCTGCAGCAGGTGACCGGCATCAGCCTGTTCCTCAACCCGGTGCAGGACCTGCGCATGGGCGGGCGCCAGAGCAACGCCAGCTACCAGTACACGCTCAAGAGCGACAACCTGGCCGAGCTCAAACGCTGGGCCGCGCGGCTGGCCGAGCAGATGAAGCAGCACACCGATGTGATGACCGACGTGGACACCGACCAGCAGGACAACGGCGTGGAGGCGTACGTGGACGTGGACCGCGACAGCGCGGCGCGCATGGGCATCACCGCCCGCGACGTGGACAACGCGCTCTACGACGCCTTCGGCCAGCGCCAGGTGGCCACGCTCTACGACGAGCTGAACCAGTACAAGGTGATCCTGGAAGCAGCGCCGCAGTACACCCGCAGCCCGCTGGCGCTCAACGACGTGCAGGTGCCCTCCAAGGGCGCCACCGGCGGCACCGGCACGGCGACCAGCAGCAGCCCCAACCCGGCGCTGCGCGACGCCTCCGGCGGCCAGGCGCTGAACACGGCCTCCACCACCATGGTGCCGCTGCCGGCAGTGGCGCGCTTCAGCGAACGTGCCACGCCGACCTCGGTGAACCACCAGGACGGCGAGCCCGCCACCACGGTGTCCTTCAACCTGGTGGAAGGCAAGTCGCTCGGCGACGCCCAGGCCGCGATCGCGCAGGCCGAAGCGGAGATCGCGATGCCGACCCAGGTGCGCGGCAGCTTTCAGGGCACGGCGCGCAGCTTCCAGCAGAACCAGGGCCAGCAGCCGCTGCTGATCCTGGCCGCGCTGGTGGTGATCTACCTGGTGCTGGGCGTGCTGTACGAAAGCCTGGTGCATCCGCTCACGGTGCTGTCGACCCTGCCCTCGGCCGGCGTGGGCGCGGTGCTGGCCCTGCTGATGTTCGACCTGGAGTTCTCGCTGATCGCGCTGATCGGCGTGTTCCTGCTCATCGGCATCGTGAAGAAGAACGCCATTCTGATCATCGACTTCGCGCTCGACGCGGAGCGCGGCCGGGGCCTGACGGCCTTGCAGGCGGTCCGCGAGGCCTGCCTGCTGCGCTTCCGCCCCATCCTGATGACCACGCTGGCCGCCGCGCTGGGCGCCTTGCCGCTGGCCATCGGCTTCGGCGAAGGCGCGGAGCTGCGCCGGCCGCTGGGCATCGCCATCATCGGCGGCCTGATCGCCAGCCAGCTGCTCACCCTGCTCACCACGCCGGTGGTCTACCTGTTGCTGGATCGCTGGCGCCGCCGCGGGCGCGATGAGCGGCACCTGAGCCGCATCGTGGCCACGCAGGAAGCAACTTCATGAACAGATTCATCCCTTTTTTCGTGGCCGCGCTGGTGCTGGCCGGCTGCGCCACGGCACCGCCCTCCACGCCGCCCGACACGCCGATGCAGGTCGCCTACAAGGAAGCGCCGCCCGGCTGGATCAATGCCGCACCGGCGGACGCGCTGGAACGCGGCCCGTGGTGGACGCTGTTCGGCGACCAGCAGCTCAACGCGCTGGCGCAGCGGGTGCAGGTGTCCAACCAGAACATCGCGGCCTCGGTGGCGGCGTATGCCCAAGCCCAGGCACTGGTGCGCGAGCAACGCGCCAGCCTGTTCCCGCAGGTGGGCCTGGACGCCAGCGCGTCACGCTCCGGCGGCAGCGGCGCCAACACCGGCAACCGCCACCAGTTGAGCCTGGGCGCGAGCTGGGCGCCCGACCTCTGGGGCCGGTTGCGCGGCAGCGTCGCCGCGGCTGGGGCGCGTGCCGAAGCGAGCGCCGCTGATCTCGCGTCGGCCCGCCTGTCGATCACCGGCGAGCTGGCGGCCAACTACTTCAGCCTGCGCGAGACCGACGCCGAGCGCGAGCTGCTGCGCGCCACCATCGAGGGCTACGAACGCTCGCTGCAGATCGCGCGCAACCGCTATGACGCCGGCGTGGTGCCCAGGAGCGACTTGCTGCAGGCCCAGACGCAGCTGGCCAATGCGCAGGCCGACCTGGCCGGGCTGGACCGCCAGCGTGCGCAGCTGGAGCACGCCATCGCCGTGCTGGTGGGCGAAGCGCCGGGCAACTTCAGCCTCGCCCCGGCCGCCTGGCGCGCCGAGGCCTTGCCCGCCGTGCCGCTGGGCCTGCCGTCGGCGCTGCTGCAGCGCCGGCCCGACGTGGCGGCGGCCGAGCGCCGCATGGCGGCCGCCAATGCGCAGATCGGCGTGGCGCGCGCCGGCTACTTCCCCGACATCGGCTTGAGCGCCAGCACCGGCTTCAGCGCCGCCCGCCTGGCCGACCAGTTCAGTGCCAACGTGTGGTCGCTGGGCCTGTCGCTGGCGCAGACGGTGTTCGACGCCGGCGCCACCCGCGCCCAGGTGGACCAGGCGCGCGCCGCCTGGGAGCAGGCGGTGGCGCAGTACCGGCAGACCGTGCTCGAAGCCTTCCGCGACGTGGAAGACCAGCTGGCCGCCACGCGGGTGCTGGAGCGGCAATACGCCCTGCGCCGCCAGGCGTCTGAAGCGGCGGACCAGACCGAGCAGCAGGTGATGAACCGCTACCGTGCCGGCCAGGTGAGCTACAGCGAGGTCGTTGCTGCGCAGGCTTCCGCACTCAGCGCGCGCCGGACGCTGGTGCAACTCACCGCCAGCAGGCAGACTGGCGCGGTGGCCTTGATCCAGTCGCTCGGCGGCGGCTGGCAGGCCGACCCCAGGAGCCCATCGCCATGAACCTCCCGACCCTTCTTCGCCTTCGCGCTCCCCTGGTCGCGCTGTTCGCCGCGCTGGCCGCCATCAGCATGCCGGCCGAGGCACAGGCGCTGTATGTGGGTGCACCCCGGGTGTCGGCCTCGCTGAACATCGGCATCGGCTACTACGGCGGGTACTACGGCGGCCATCGCTACCACCGTGGCCCGCGCGGCGGGTTGTGGTGGGGGCCGGTGTGGCCGGGCGCGGTGTGGGTGGTGCCCGGCCCGGTGGTGTCCGTGCCGCCGGCGGTGATGGTGAGCCCGGCGCCGCACGCCCAGGCGAGCGACAAACCGGAGCCGGTGCTGTCCGCGCGGGCCGCGGCACCCGACCCCATCGTCTACCCCCGCAACGGCCAGAGTGCGGAACAGACCGAGGCCGACCAGCGCGAGTGCAACCGCTGGGCCACCACGCAGCGCAATGCGATGAACGACGCCAGCGTCTTCCATCGTGCCGTGCTGGCCTGCCTGGACGGGCGCGGCTACACCGTGCGGTAGCCGCCCCCGCGGTGCGGCACGCAAGTCCGCAAGACTTGTCAAACGCCCCCATGCCACGATGCGTTCACCCCATTACCGCAGGAGCGAACGCATGAAAACCATCGAGCAGACCCAACCGATCACCATCGTGGGCATCGAGCTGCGCACGTCGAACGCCGAGGCCTTCAACACCATCCCGCCGCACTGGCAGCGCTTTACCAGCGAAGGCGTGCTCGCGCGCATCCCGGCCAAGGCGTCGGACGAGGTGGTCGCGGTGTACACCCACTTCGAACACGAAGGCATCGACAACGAGGGGACGTATTCCTTGATCATCGGCGCCCCGGTGGACGGCCTGCGCGAGGTGCCCGCCGGCATGGTCTCCGCGGTGATCCCCCCGTCGCGCCGCGTGGTGTTCCCGGTGGAGCGCGGCCGCCACGACCTGGTGGGCGCTGCATGGCAGCACATCTGGGCCCAACCCGGCCTGGCCAAGACCTTCATTGCCGACTACGAACGCTACCAAGCGAATGGCGACATCGACATCTGCATCGGCGTGCACCGCTGAAATGCACGCGCCCGCGCCGGCCCTCACCGGCCGGGTGGACTACCGCGAGCGCCTGAGGCGCGTCACGCACTACATCCACGACCACCTGGACGACCCCCTGGACCTGAACCGCCTGGCCGACGTGGCCTGCCTGTCGGCCTGCCACTGGCACCGGGTGTACCACGCGGTGCATGGCGAAACCATCGCCGCCACGGTGAAGCGCCTGCGCCTGCATCGTGCGGCCGGTTTCATCGCCCACACGGCACTGCCGATGAGCGAGGTGGCGCGCCGCAGCGGCTATGACAACCTGCAGTCCTTCACCCGCATCTTCAAGTCGGTGTACGGCCTGCCGCCGGCGCGCTACCGCGAGCGCGGCAGCCATGCGGCGTTCCAGTCGGCTGACGGCCACGCCGACGCAGCCCCGGCTCACCCGGTGGCTGTGCGCGAGCTGCCGGCCCTGCAGGCGGTGAGCCGCGACCATCGCGGCGCCTACATGGAGATCGGCCGGGCCTTCGAGCTGCTGTATGGCGAGCTGGCGGCACAAGGCCTGCTTCAGCCACCGTTCCGCTCCTTCGGCGCCTACTTCGATGATCCGGCATCGGTGGACACGGCCGCCCTGCGGTCAACTGCGTGCGTGGTGCTGCCGGCGCACGGCGGCCTGCCCACGACACGCATCGGCGGTGGACCCTACGCCGTGCTGCGCTATCGCGGCCCCTACGCCACCATGCACAGCGCCTACCGCTGGCTGTATGGCCACTGGCTGGTGCAGTCGGGTTACGAGGCGGCCGATGCGCCGGTGCTGGAGGAGTACCTGAACGACCCGCGCACCACGCCACCGACCGAGCTGCTCACGGACATCTGCCTGCCGTTGCGCGGGTGAAGCCCTTTTCGGAGTACGGAGCGAGATCGGGCCGCTGGGGCGCTCTGCTGCGCTCATGTCCCCCGTCTCGGGCTTCGCCCGAGCCTCCTCCTTTACTTCGCTCCCCAGAACGCCCCACCGTCCCGATCGACCACCACCGCGGCTGTTCGACGGTGGAACAACTCCAGCGGGTCCTGCCAAGGGTGGCGTGGGGCCCACGTAGCGAAGTAAAGGAGGAGGGGTGGGCGAAGCCCGCCCCGGGGGACACGAGCGAAGTGGGCCCCGCGCCGCCCTTGGCACGCGCCAGCCTTAGCACGGGCCGTCCGCGGCGCGCACCACCGTTCGCAGTACTACGCCGTCACGTTCGCCACGCCGGCCGCATGCGCCTGCTGGTCCGCGTGGTAGCTCGACCGCACCAGCGCACCGACAGCGGCGTGCGTGAACCCCATCTTGTAAGCCTCGGCTTCGAACATCTTGAAGGTGTCCGGGTGCACGTAGCGGCGCACGGGCAGGTGGTGGCCGCTGGGGGCCAGGTACTGGCCGATGGTGAGCATGTCGATGTCGTGCGCGCGCATGTCGCGCATCACCTGCAGGATCTCTTCATCGGTTTCGCCCAGGCCCACCATGATGCCGCTCTTGGTGGGCACGCCGGGGGCGAATTCCTTGAAGCGCTTGAGCAGGTTGAGGCTGAACTGGTAGTCCGAACCCGGGCGTGCTTCCTTGTACAGGCGTGGCGCGGTCTCGAGGTTGTGGTTCATCACGTCGGGCGGCGCGGCCTTCAGGATGTCCAGCGCGCGGTCCATGCGGCCGCGGAAGTCGGGCGTGAGGATCTCGATGCGGGTCTCGGGCGACAGCGCGCGCGTCTGGCGGATGCATTCCACGAAGTGGGCAGCGCCGCCATCGCGCAGGTCGTCGCGGTCCACGCTGGTGATCACCACGTACTTCAGCTTCAGCGCGGCGATGGTCTTGGCCAGGTTCGCCGGCTCATCCACATCCAGCGGATCGGGGCGGCCGTGGCCCACGTCGCAGAAGGGGCAGCGGCGGGTGCACTTGTCACCCATGATCATGAAGGTCGCCGTGCCCTTGCCGAAACATTCGCCGATGTTGGGGCAGCTGGCTTCCTCGCACACCGTGTGCAGCTTGTGCTCGCGCAGGATCTGCTTGATCTCGTAGAAGCGCGTGGTGGGCGAGCCGGCCTTCACGCGGATCCAGTCGGGCTTCTTCAGCGTTTCGGCCGCCACCACCTTGATGGGGATGCGCGAAGTCTTGGCCTGCGCCTTCTGCTTCGCGGTGGCGTCGTAGTCGGCGCCCGCCTGGGCCTGGTGGACGGTGTTCTCGGTGGGCATCGTGGGCCGTTCTAGGGCGCCAATTGAGACGCGAGCCGCTGTGCCAGCTCCTGCGCCACCGTCGCCCAATCCGTGGAAACCCCGATTTTAGCCAGGTCGACCGTTTCCAGCCCGGCATAACCGCAGGGGTTGATCCAGGCAAAGGGCTGCAGGTCCATTGCCACATTCAGCGCCACGCCGTGGTAGGTGCGGTGGTTGCTGACCTTGATGCCCAAAGCGGCGATCTTGCCCAGGCCGCGGAAGGGTTCGTCGGCGGGGCGTGGGCCGGTGAGTGCGCTGTGGCCGAAGGGATCGTCCAGCTTCACGTAGATGCCGGGCGCGCCGCCCACGCGATGGCCGGTGACCTCGAAGTGCGCCAGCGTCTTCAGCACCGCGTTTTCGATGCGGAACACGTATTCCTTGACGAAGTAGCCCAGGCGCTTCAGATCCACCAGCGGATAGGCCACCACCTGGCCGGGGCCGTGGTAGGTGACCTGACCGCCGCGGTTGGTGGCGACCACCGGGATGCCGTGCGCGGCCAGCACATGCTCCGGCTTGCCGGCGAGGCCTTGCGTGAACACCGGCGGGTGTTCGCACAGCCAGAGCTCGTCGGGTGTGTCCGGCGTGCGCGCTTCGGTGAAGGCGCGCATCGCGTCATAGGTGGCCGCGTAGTCCACGCGCCCCAGGGTCTTGATGATCACGCCGTGCCTTCCATCGCCACGCCCAGCGGCGCCAGCCATTCACGCTCGCCCTTGGGCGTGGGCCGCACGCCGCGGCCTTCCAGGTCCTGCGTGAGCCAGCGCCGGCGCAATGCGGCCTGGAACACGGCTGCGCCCAGTGCGCCGCCCAGGTGCGAGCGGCGCTCGCTCCAGTCGAGGCAGGCGCAGGCAAAACGGCGGCGCTGCGTGCGCACCGCCGCGAGGTCGACGCCCCAGTCGTCCAGCGCACGTTCACCGGCCGGCAGCAGGCGGTATTCACGCGCGCCGTCGGGCTGCAGCCAGCGCGACTTCAGCAGGCGTTCATGCAGGCCGACCGCCAGCGTGCCGGCCAGGTGGTCGTAGCAGGTGCGCGCCAGGCGCAGGCGTTCGGGTGCGCGCGGCCGCGGCGGCTCCACCGGCCGGCCGGCGATCACCAGCAGCGACTCCAGCGCCGCACCCACCTCGTCGCTGGCCAGCGCGTAGTAGCGGTGCCGGCCCTGCGGCACGCAGGCCAGCAGCTGCTGCTCCACCAGGCGGGCCAGGTGCGTGCTGGTGGTGGACGCCGCCAGCTCGGTGGTGGCGCACAGCTCGGTGGCCGTGCGGGCACGCCGGTCCATCAGCGCGCACAGCATGCGCGCCCGTGCCGGCTCGGCGATCGCCGCGGCGATGGCGGCCAGGCGCTGTTCCACATCCATGGTTCGTTCCACATCGAAGCGTGAGATCCGCAGTGTCGCAAACTCCGGCGCATGACGCATCAGCCCTGCACCCTCGCCACCGCCTGCTGGCATCCGGACCCGTATCCCTTTTATGCCGATCTGCGCGCGCGCCACCCCGACGGCCTGTTCTTCGACGAGGAACAAGCGCTGTGGGTGGCCTGCAGTGCCGCGGCGGTGGACGCGGCACTGCAGGCACCGGAGCTGGTGGTGCGCCCGCCTGCCGAAGCGGTGCCGCGCGCGCTGCGCGGCAGGCCCAGCGGGCAGGTGTTTGGCGGTTTGATGCGCATGAACGAAGGCCAGGCGCACCAGCAGCCCAAGGCCGAAGCGCTGCCGTTCCTGGCGCGGCTGGAGGCCGCGCTGCCGGCCGCCGTGCAGCAGGTGATGGCCGCGGGATTCAGCCCGCGCCGGCAACCGATCGACGAGCTGCTGTTCGACGCGCCGCTGGGGCTGCTGGCCGCCCTGCTCGGCCTGCCGGCCGGCCAATGGCGGCCGACGGCCCGCGCGGTGCGCCGCCTGGTGGCCGCCTGGTCGCCGATGGCCGACCACGCGGCGCACCATGCCGGCGACGCGGCAGCCAACGAACTGCTGGCAGCCTTCGACGGCCAGGTGAACCGCATCGGCTTTTTCACCCAGACCTGCGACGCGACCGCCGGGTTGATCGGCAACGCGCTGGTCGCCTGGCAGCGCGACGCGGCTGCCGCCTTTGACGTGCCCTGGCTGCAAGACACCGCCCGCCAGGACCCTGCGGTGCAGAACACACGCCGCTGGGCCACCGCGCCGGTGCGCCTGTGCGGCCAGGCGCTGCAACCCGGCGACGCGATGCTGGTGCTGCTCGCCTCGGCCAACCACGACACCGTGGCGCCCCAGTCCGGCTTCGGCTGGGGCCGTGGCCGCCATGCCTGCCCGGGCGAGCGCCTGTCGCAGGCCATGGCCATCGCGCTGCTGCGCGCCTGGCGCGACGAGGACGAACACGGTCTTCACCAGTTCACCGCACGATGGCACTACCGGCCGTCGCCCAACGCCCGCATTCCCCGTTTCGACCAAGGAGCCTGATCATGATGGCCGTGATCTTCGAAGTGGTGCCCGCCGAAGGCCGGCGCCAGCAGTACCTGGACACTGCGGCGGCGCTCAAGCCGCTGCTGGAGCGCATCGACGGCTTCATCTCGATCGAGCGCTTCCAGAGCCTGGCCGATCCGGGCAAGCTGCTGTCGCTGTCGTTCTGGCGCGATGAAGCCGCGGTGCGCGAATGGCGCGCACAGGAGGCCCACCGTGGCGCCCAGGCCGCCGGCCGCTCGGGCGTGTTCGAGGACTACCGCCTGCGTGTGGCCGCCGTGGTGCGCGACTACGGGCTGCACGAACGCGAGCAGGCACCCGAGGACAGCCGCGGCGTGCACGGCTGAAGGGCGCCGATGGTGCTGCGCGCTACAGCACCACCTTCACCATCGGATGGGTGGACAGCGTGCGGTAAAGCTCGTCGAGCTGCTCGCGGCTGGTGGCGGTGATGGTGACCGTCACCCCCAGGTAGTTGCCGCCGCTGCTGGCGCGCGTTTCCACCGTCCCCGCGTCGAAACCGGGGTCGAACTGGCGTGCGATCGCCACCACCGCGTCGGCAAAACCATCGACATTGGCGCCCATCACCTTGATCGGAAAGGCGCTCGGGTACTGGATCAGCGAATCTTCGGCGGGCAGGGGCATGGCGGGGGGATCAGATCGATTGCGCCAGCTTGGCGCGCTGGTAGGCCTCGTACAGGCGGGCATACACCGGGCCCGGCTTGCCGCGCAGGGCGCCGTGGCCCACGGGCTCGCCGTCCAGCGAGGTGACGGGCAGCACTTCCTTGGTGGCCGAGCTCAGCAGCACCTCGTCGGCGGTGAACACGTCGGCTTCGGGAATCGGCCGCAGGTTGTAGGCGATGCCCACTTCCTCGCACAGCTCGCGCAGCAGCTCCACCCGGATGCCCTCGAGCAGCAGCTCGCTCTTGGGCGGGCCCAGCAGGGCGCCTTCATGCACGATCCACACGTTGCTGGCCGAGGCCTCGCTCAGGTACTTGATGCCGTTGCTCGCCTCGCGGAACAGGATGGTCTCGGTGGCGCCCTTGTCGGCGGAGATCTGGCGTGCCAGCACGTTGGGCAGCAGCGAGGTGGCCTTGATGTCGGCGCGCTCCCAGCGGAAATCCCGCGCGGTGATGCAGGCCACGCCATGGTGGCGCTGCTCCGCCGTGGCTGGCTTCATGGCGCTGCACATCATGAACACCGTGGGCTCCAGGTCCACCGGCATCGCATGGTCGCGCAGCGCCACGCCGCGCGTGACCTGGATGTACACCAGCTGGTCTTCGGCGGAGTGCGCCGCGCTCAGGCGACGCGCCCGCTCCAGCCATTCGGCTTCGGCATGCGGGTTGGGAATGCGCACCTTGGCCAGGCTGCGCGCCAGGCGCGCCATGTGTTCCTCGAAGCGGAACAGTCGCCGGCCGTAGACCGGCACCACTTCATAGATGCCGTCGCCGAAGATGAAGCCGCGGTCCAGCACCGAGACCTTGGCCTGGTCCAGGCGCGTGTACTCACCGTTGAGGTAACACAGGGTGTCGGGTAGGGACTGCATTTCGGACTCCCTGAAGTGGGCGGTCAGCTTACTTGATCCACAGGCGCAGTGCGTCCCAGGCGCGGCCGACGATGCCGGCCTGCTCCACCGGCTCCATCACCACCAGGGGCACCTCGGCCACCGGCACACCTCCGGTCGTGCTGACCTTGATGGTGCCCACGCGCTGGCCCTTGGGCAGCGGCGCCACCAGCGGATCGGTGCGCTCCACTTTGGTCTGCAGCTTGTCGCCTTCGCCCTTGGGCATGGTGACGAACACCGGGCCGGCGGCGCCGAGCTTGGCTTCCTTGGCCACGCCCTTCCACACCGGCACCGTAGCGACCGGCTTGCCGGCGTCGAACAGCTTGATCGCATCCCAGGCCGCAAAGCCCCAGTTGAGCAGCTTCTGGCTCTCGGTGGCGCGCGCCTCGCGCGACGCGGTGCCCATCACCACGCTCACCAGCCGGCGTTTGCCGTTGGGGAAGTCGCGGATCGCGCTGGCCACCAGGCAGTAGCCGGCGGCGTCGGTGTAGCCGGTCTTCATGCCGTCCACCGTGGGGTCGCGGCGCAACAGCAGGTTGCGGTTGTCCTGCTTGATGTTGTTGTACTTGTACTCCTTGATGGAATACAGCGGGTAGTACTCGGGGTGGTCCTTCACGATGTGCATCGCAATCACCGCGATGTCGCGCGCGCTGCTGCGATGCCCCGGCTGCGTCATGCCGGTGGGATTGGTGAAGCTGGTGTTCTTCAGGCCCCAGGCCTGGGCCTGGCGGTTCATCATCGCGACAAAGTTCTCCACCGTGCCGCCCACGGCTTCGGCGATGGCCACCGAAGCGTCGTTGCCCGATTGGATGATCACGCCGTGCAGCAGTTCGTCCACGGTGGGCGTCATCGTGGTGTCGATGAACATCAGCGACGGGTCGCCCTTGCGCTCGCTCCAGGCACGCACCGACACCGGCACCTTCTGCTCCAGCGTGAGCTTCTTTTCCTTCAGCGCATTGAAGGCCAGGTAGGCCGTCATCAGCTTGGTGAGCGAGGCCGGGTCGTTGGGCGCATCGGCCTCGCGCTCGGCCAGCACCTTGTTGCTGGACAGGTCCATCAGGATGTAGCTCCTGGCCGCCACTTCGGGCGGCTGGGGTGCCTGCGCAAGGGCAGACATGCTGCCGGCCACGGCCAGCACCAGGGCAATCAGTCGTTTCATTCGTTGGGTCAGGAAGAAGAGGTGGAAGGGTTCAGGCTCCAGGCGCGCAGCACCAGGGACTTCAGCAGCGCGAGCTGCCCATGGAAGAAGTGGCCGACGCCCGGCACCACCAGCACCGGCAGGTGCTGCGGCCGGGCCCAGTCGAAAGTGGCCTGCAGGGGCACCACCTCGTCGGCTTCGCCGTGGATCACCAGCGTGTCGGCCGGCACGGGCGCCACCGTGAAATTCGAGGTGGCCGGCCCCACCAGCACCAGGCGCTCGGCCTGCTGGCCCTGCGGCAATCGCTGGGCCGCCTGGGACGCCACGTAGCCGCCGAAGGAAAAACCGCCCAGCACCAACGGCAGGCCGGGGTCGCGCAACGCCGCAATCACCGCCAGCGCATCGTCCACCTCGCCGCGGCCCTCGTCCCACTGGCCGGCCGAGCCGCCGATGCCGCGGAAGTTGAAGCGCACGCTGCGGTAGCCGAGCTGGACGAAGGCGCGTGCCAGTGTCTGCACCACCTTGTTGTCCATGGTGCCGCCGTAGACGGGATGCGGATGGCACAGCACCGCCACGCCACGCGGCGCACCCTCGGGCCGATCCACCGCGCACTCGATGGTGCCTGCAGGGCCGGCCACCTGCAGCCGCTCGGTGTGGGCGTTCATCGTGTCAACGGCCCACGTTGGGCGGCAGCAGCAGGCGCTCCACCACCTGGCCGTTCTTGAGATGCGACTCGACGATCTCGTCGATGTCGGCCTGGTCCACGTAGGTGTACCAGACGGCCTCGGGGTACACCACCGCCACCGGGCCGCCGGCACAGCGGTCCAGGCAGCCGGCCTTGTTGACACGCACGCCGCCCGGGCCGGTGATGCCCGCCTGCTTCACCCGCGCCTTGCAGTGCTTGTACGCACCTTCGGCATCGTGTTCGGCACAACTCGGTTCGTCGGCCCGTTCGTTCAGGCAGAAGAAGATGTGGCGCTCGTAATAGCTCATCGGCGGATTGTAGGCAGCGTGGCTCCGAGATCAGGGCTTACCCTCGCTGTCCGCATCGCGTGCGCCCAGGCGCATCAGCAGCCACACGCCGGCGGCATACGGCCACAGCCAGCCCACCCACTGCGCCAGCCCGTTGAAGCGGATGAAGCGGCCCTGCTGCCAGCCCTGCAGGCTTTCGGCGAAATAGGGGTCGGCGGGCGCCTGGGCGACCAGCACCACCAGCGCGCTCAAGGCCACCAGCGCCAGCGCGGCCGCCATGCGCCGCCCCAGCCAGGCGGTGGCCACCGCTGCCAGCAGCGCGGCGCCCATGGCCGGCAGGGTGTTGGGCGTGAGCCAGGTGAACGCATGCGCCGGGCCGAAGCTCAGCGTGGTGGACAAGGTGGTGGTGGCGAGGCCGGCCGCTGCCGTGGCCACGGCCACCGCGATGCGGCGCAGGCCCGGGCGCAAGGCGGAATGGGCCAGCAGGCAAGGCCCGAGCAAGCCCAGCGCGACCGTGAACCATTCGGACAGCGGCGTGAGGGGAGGCACCTCCAGCGCGGGCGCCAGCCAGTCCGCCGCCCGCTCCGCCCAGGGTGTGCCGCTGACGGCCGCCAGCGCGAGCTCGCGCAGCGCATCGCCGACCTGGCCCAGGCCGAGAGGCACCGGCGTCGGGAACAGCAAGGCGGCCGGCCACAGCAGCAACAGGGCCCGCGCGCCCGCGCTGCCGCCCAGGAACCAGCGGTCGCGCAGCGCCTGCCAGCGCGCCAGGTGGCCGCTCGCCTGCAGCAGCGCGGCCAGAGTGGCCCCGAGCAGGGCACCGCCAGAATTCAGCAGCCAGTCCAGCAACGAGGGCACCCGTTCGGGCAGGAAGTTCTGCGTCACCTCCAGCGCGAACGACAGTGCGGCCGGTGCCAGCGTGCCCACCACCAGCGCCGGCAGCAGGCGCCAGCCGCTGTGCAGCGCGGCCACGCAGGCCAGTGCGCCCAGCGGGAAGTAGCCCACCAGGTTGGCAAAGAGGTCGAAGCGGGGAAAGTAGCGCGGCCAGGGCAGCTGCATCAGCTGCTGCAGCTCATGGCCGGGTGGCCAGCGCCAGTCGGAAAACGGATACAGGCTGGCGTAGATCACCAGCGCCGCAAAGGCCAGGGCCAGCGGAACGGCCGAGCTGCGGGCACGGGCCATGCGGCGGTGCTTTTAGAACGGCTTGACGATCACCAGGATCACGATGGCCGCAAACAGCAGCACCGCCGATTCATTGAAGATGCGGAACCAGCGGTCGGTGCGCTGGTTGGCCACCTGCTCGAAGCGCCGCAGCAGGCTGCGGCAGGCATGGTGGTAGCCGATCACGCCCAGCACCAGCAGCAGCTTCAGGTGCAGCCAGCCGCTGTGCGGGCCCTTGCCCACGCCGTAGTAAAGCCACAGCACCAGCCCCAGCGCCAGGGCCGGCACCATCAGCAGGCTGGAAAACCGGTACAGCTTGCGCGCCATGACCAGCAGCCGCTCGCGTTCCGCATGGCTGTCCGGGCTGATCATCGCCAGGTTCACGAACAGCCGCGGCAGGTAGAACAAGCCCGCGAACCAGCTGGCCACGAAGATGAGATGGAAGGCCTTGACCCACAGATAAGCGCTGCTCATGCGCGGGATTATGTGGGCCGCCCACCGCGCGCGCATCGACGCAGGGGCTGGGGCTGGGGCACGGCACCCCCTCCCCCGGCAAGCGCCCGTCCCTCGGGACAGACCGCGCAGCGGTCAGGGGAGCGGCGTGGCAGGCGGGCGGAACGCGGACGGGTTGCCCGGCCGCGTTTCGAGCCCCCACGGGGGGCCGCCGTCCGACGGCGGGGGGCTCACATGAAGAAAAGCCCCGGCCAAGGCCGGGGCTGCAAAGCCTTATCGCTGTCATCACGTTAAGGCGCCTGCTCAGGGAGGAAAAGCAGGGAATGACACCCTTGCGGATATCATTCAACCCCTACTTTAGCAGAGGCTGGGCGTTTGTGACAATTGAGTAACACGCCGGCCGGCCAAGTTTCACGACGAGCGTGAACTATTGCGTTCCGCAACGTCGCAGCCAAGGAACTCCGCGTGCGCACTCCCCCGCCCTTCCCGCTCAGCCGCCCGCGGCGCCTGCGCCGAGACAGTTTCACCCGCGCCCTTGTACGCGAGCACACACTCACCGCCAGTGACCTGATCCTGCCGGTGTTCCTGCTCGACGGCAGCCAGCAGCGGCAGGCGGTGGGCAGCATGCCGGGGGTGGAGCGCATGAGCGTGGACCTGCTGTTCGGCGTGGCCGAGGAGTGCGTGACGCTCGGCATCCCGGTGATGGCGCTCTTCCCTGTGATCGACCCCGGGCTCAAAACCCCCGACGGACGTGAGGCCACCAACCCGGAAGGCCTGGTGCCGCGGGCGGTGCGCGCGCTGAAGCAGCGCTTTCCGCAGCTGGGCCTGCTGACCGACGTGGCGCTGGATCCGTTCACCACCCACGGCCAGGATGGCGTGCTGGACGACAGCGGCTACATCCTCAACGACGAGACCGTGGCCGTCCTGGAGCAGCAGGCCCTGGTGCAGGCCGATGCCGGCGTGGACATCGTGGCGCCCAGCGACATGATGGACGGCCGCATCGGCGAGATCCGCACCGCGCTGGAAGAAGCCGGGCACATCCACACCCGCATCATGGCCTACAGCGCCAAGTACGCCAGCGCCTTCTACGGCCCCTTCCGCGACGCGGTGGGCAGCAAGGGCAACCTGGGCAAGAGCGACAAGAAGACCTACCAGATGGACCCAGGCAACAGCGACGAGGCCTTGCGGGAGGTGGCGCTGGACCTGGCCGAGGGCGCCGACATGGTGATGGTCAAGCCCGGCCTGCCCTACCTGGACATCGTGCGGCGCGTGAAGGACGAGTTCCGCGTGCCCACCTTCGCCTACCAGGTGAGCGGCGAGTACGCGATGGTCAAGGCCGCCGCCGCCAACGGCTGGCTGGACCACGACGCGGTGATGATGGAGTCGCTGCTGGCCTTCAAGCGCGCCGGCGCCGACGGCGTGCTGAGCTACTTTGCGCTGGAGGCCGCGCGCCTGCTGCGCCGCCCGGTCTGACGCAGGGCGCACACCAGCGCATGCGGGTCGCCAGCATCAGCGCGGACAGCGTTGCCGAACTTCCGGCGCCGCCGGACGCGCTGCCGCCCAGCGGTTTTGTCTGGCTGGCCTGCAGCCGGGCGGAATTCGAAGCCCAGGCGGCCGAGCTGCAGGCGCTGCTGCAGCGCTGGACCGGCGGCCAGCTGGTGGACCTGCATGTGTCCGACCTGCTGAACCGGCAGTTGCCTTCGCACTTCGACTACACCTCCTGGTACGACGTGCTGGTGTTCCGGCGCCTGGTGGCGGCCGGGCCGGAAGGCTCGCCGATGACCACCATCGACACCAGCCCGGTGGGTTTTGCGGTGTTCGACCGGGTGCTGCTGACCATCCACCCCGACGACTGCACCGTGCGCGACCACTTCTTCGCGCGGCTGCAGCAGATGACCCAGGGCGCCGATGTGCGCAACGGCTCGCGCCTGCCGGCCAGCCCGGCCGACCTGATGCTGCGCATGGTGAACCACATCGTCGACAGCTACCTCGACCTGCGGCGCCGCCTCACGCGCCAGCTGGGCGAGATGCAGAGCTCGCTGCTGGACCCGAAGAACCGGGTGCATGACTGGCAGGTGCTGCTGGACGCGCGCAATGTGCTGCACGTGCTGGAAGACACCTGCGAGGACCAGCGCAGCGCGGTGCAGGAATGGATAGACGCGGCCGACGAATGGCCGCCCGTGGGGGATGCCCAGGCCATGCGCGAGCGTGAGCTGCTGCGGGTGCGCGCGCGCGACGTGCTGGAGCACATCGAACGGGTGCTCACCCATGTGCGGCGGCTGGAGTCCTCGGCGGAGACCGCGGTGCAAATGCACTTCTCCGCCGTGGGGCAGCGCACCAACGACATCATGCGCACGCTCACCGTGCTGACCGCGATCTTCCTGCCGCTGAACCTGATCACCGGCGTGTTCGGCATGAACTTCGATGCGTTGCCGCTGATCCACCGGGAAACCGGCTTCTGGATCGCCTTTTCGGCGATGGTTGGCGTGGGCCTGGCGTTGGGCGCGTTCTTCTGGCGCAAGCGCTACCTGGGCACCCACCCGCGCTGAGGGTGCTGCAAAAAATCGACCGGCGACCAGCCGCGCGCCCCGCCCTAGCGGCGAGCGGCCGCCGGCCTGTACGGATCGGCAAAGCCCAGCGCAAGCAGCAGCTCGCTTTCGCGCGCCTCCATCACCTGGGCGTCTGCCTCCTCTTCATGGTCGTAGCCCTGGGCATGCAGCGCGCCATGCACCAGCAGGTGCGCATAGTGGGCGTGCAGGCTGATGCCCTGCTCGGCCGCCTCCTGCGCCACCACCGGTGCGCACAGCACCAGGTCGGCCACGACCACCGGCTCATGCTGGTAGTCGAAGGTGAGCACGTTGGTGGCGTAGTCCTTGTTGCGGAAGCCGCGGTTGAGCTCCCGGCCCTCGTCCTGGCCGACGATGCGCACGGTGATCTCGGCCGGCGCCTCCAGCGCCGCGCGGATCCAGCGTGCCACCTTGTGGCGCGGCAGTACGGCGCGATGCGACGGGTCGGCGAACTGCAACGACAGCGTGAGCTCGGGCCGCGCCATCAGGCGTCCGCCTTCTTCGCCTGGGCCGCGTCGTAGGCCTCGACGATGCGCGCCACCAGCGGATGCCGCACCACGTCGGCCGCGGTGAACCGTGTCATCGCGATGCCACGCACCTTCTGCAGGATGCGCTCGGCTTCCACCAGGCCGCTCGCCGTGCCCTTGGGCAGGTCGATCTGGCTCACGTCGCCGGTCACCACGCACTTGCTGCCGAAGCCGATGCGCGTGAGGAACATCTTCATCTGCTCGGAGGTGGTGTTCTGCGCCTCGTCGAGGATCACGAATGCATGGTTGAGCGTGCGCCCGCGCATGAAGGCCAGCGGCGCGATCTCGAGCGCGCCGCGCTCGAAGGCCTTGGTCACGCGGTCGAAGCCCATCAGGTCGTAGAGCGCGTCGTACAGCGGCCGCAGGTACGGGTCCACCTTCTGCGTCAGGTCGCCCGGCAGGAAACCCAGGCGCTCGCCGGCTTCCACCGCGGGGCGGGTGAGCACGATGCGCTGCACCGCGCTGCGCTCCAGCGCGTCCACCGCGCAGGCCACCGCGAGAAAGGTCTTGCCGGTGCCGGCCGGCCCGATGCCGAAGGTGATGTCATGGGCCAGGATGTGGCGCAGGTAGGCGATCTGGTTGTGGGTGCGCCCCACCAGGTCGGCCCGCCGGGTGTGCAGCACGATCTCGCCGTCGGCGCCGGCCGGCGCCGCCGTTGCGGGCGCGGCATCCTGGGTGGCCTCCACCAGCGCGAGCTGGAAGGTCTCTGCCGGAATCGGCTTGCGGGCGCGGTCGTACAGATGCTGCAGCAGCACCACCGCACGCTCGGCCTTGTGCTTCGCCCCTTCGACACGGAACGACTCATTGCGCCGGCTGATGCTCACATCGAAGGCCGCCTCGATCGCGCGCAGGTTTTCGTCCAGGGTGCCGCACAGGTGGGCGAGCCGGTTGTTGTCCAGGGGGATGAAAGCGTGGCGCAGGATCACAGCGGGCTGGCGGGCAAAGCCGCCGGTGAGGACGGGAATACCGCACATTGTGGCGGGATCGCGCGCCAGGGTGCTTCCTGCACAATCCCGGGTCCATGCGCCGCCTGTGCCTCGTCCTGCTTGCCCTCGTGCTGTGGCTGCCCGCCGCGCAGGCCCAATTGACGCAGGCCATCCGCTTCAGCTCGGCCTGGAGCCTGGAATCCCCGGCAGCCCACTTCCCCACCGACGTACCGGCGCGCCTGGTGCCGCTGCCCGACGACTGGGCGGTGTCGCGGCCTGGCCATGCGGGGCCGGTGTGGTACCGGGTGAGCTTCGACGCGCCGGGCGCGCGCGACAGCAGCGAGCTGCTCGCGCTGTACATCGACCGGGTGTGTTCCAGCTTCGAGGTCTACCTCAACGGCCAGCTGGTGCACCGCGACGGCAGCATGACACCGCCAGTGCGGCGCAACTGCCAGCGCCCGCAGCTGATCGCCCTGCCCAGCGGCCTGATGCAACACGGCAACAACACGCTGGACCTGCGTGTGCTGGGCCGGCCGCTGGAACACGTGGCCTCGCACCAGCGCGCCGGCGGCGTGTCGGTGCTGGACCTCGGGCCCTACGCGCAGCTGGCGGAGGTGCACGCCCGCCGCATCGCGTGGCGGGTGACCTTGCCGCAGGTGGTGAGTGCGACCTTGCTGCTGCTGGGCTGCTTCATGTTCGTGATGGGCTGGCGCCATCGCAAGGCCAGCTACCTCGCGTACTTCGGCGCCCTGTGCGCCACCTGGTCGGTGGTCACGGCGCGCCTGTGGTTGCGCAACGTGCCGCTGCCCGCGCCCTGGAGCGAGGTGTTCATCACCGCCCTGCTGCCTTTCGTGGTGCTGTGTGCGGTGCAGTTCCTGCTGCGTTATGCCGGCCGGCGCGACACCCGGGTGACGGTGGCGCTGTGGCTGCAGTGCCTGCTGCTGCCGGCGGCGGTGCTGCTGTTCGGCGAAGAGCATGTGTACCAGGTGGCCAGCGCCTCCTACGGGCTGCTGGCGCTGGAGACCACTACCGTGGTGGCGTTCTACCTGCGTTGGACACGCGCGGAGCGGCCGTCGGAATTCCCGATCATGGTGTTCTGGCTGGGGCTGATGGTGGTGCTGATCGCGGCCGAGTTCGCGTCGCAGCAGGGCCAGGCGATCGGGCTGGCCGGTGACTTCGCTCATGTGGCGATCCCGGTGGTGTTCGTGGCGATCGGCCTGCGCCTGGTGCAGCACTACGCCCGCGCATTGCAGACCGCCGAGGAAGGCCGTGTCACGCTGGAAGCGCGCATCCGCGAGGCCACGGCCGAGATCGAGCGCAACTTCGCCCAGCTGGCCGAACTGCGGGTGGAGCAGGTGACCGAGCGCGAGCGCAAGCGCATTGCCGCCGACCTGCACGACGACCTCGGCGCCAAGCTGCTGACCATCGTGCACACCAGCGAATCGGAGCGCATCTCCACCCTGGCGCGCGAGGCACTGGAAGAGATGCGCCTGTCGGTGCGCGGCCTGACCGGCAAGCCGGTGCGCCTGATCGACGCCCTGGGCGACTGGCGTGCGGAGGTGGTGTCGCGCCTGGCGCAGGCGGGCATCGAGGCGGATTGGAACTCGCCCACCGACGACGTGCCGCAGACGCTGTCGGCGCGCGCCTATGTGCAGACCACCCGCATCCTGCGCGAGGCGGTGAGCAACATCATCAAGCACAGCGCCGCCTCGCACTGCACGGTGGCCTGCACCGTGGCCGAAAGCGACTTCCAGCTGATCGTGCAGGACAACGGCCGCGGCATCCCGCTGGAGCTGGACGGCCGCCTGGACCGCGGGCACGGCATGTCGAGCATGAAGCACCGGGCCAAGCAGTTGCAGGGGCAATGCCTGGTGGAGTCCGGCCCCGGCTATGGAACCGTGATCCGCCTCACGCTTCCCTTGTAGGCTTTGCGGCACGCAGCAGAAGCGGCTGCTAGTATCAGCCGCCCCCTTGTTGCTCGCCCTGCGCCGCCGCCATGAAGAACATCCTGCTGCTCGAAGACCTGCCCGAGATCCGCGCCTGGCTCAAGACGCTGGTGCTGCAGGTGTTTCCCGCGGCCCACATCTCGGAGAGTGCGCGCGTGCACGACGCGCTGGAGATGGTGTCGGCCGTCAAGTTCGACCTGGCCCTGGTGGACCTCGGCCTGCCCGACGGCTCGGGTGTGGACGTGGTGAGCGCGCTGCGCGAGAACCAGCCGGATGCGCAATCGGTGGTGGTGACCATCCATGACGACGACGAACACCTGTTCCCCGCGCTGCAGGCCGGCGCTTTTGGCTACCTGCTGAAGGAACAGGCGCGCGAGCTGCTGATGGAGCAGCTGCAGCGCATCAGCCAGGGCGAGCCGCCGCTGTCCCCCTCGATCGCGCGCCGGGTGATCGCCTACTTTGCCGCTCAGGCCAAGCCGCAGGCGTCGATGATGCCGCACGTGTCGCTCACCGAACGCGAAAGCGAAGTGCTGCTGCGCGTGGCCAAGGGCTTCACCCTGCCGGAGATCGGCGTGCAGCTGAACCTGTCGCGCCACACGATCGCCGACTATGTGAAGCAGATCTACCGCAAGCTCAATGTGAGCTCGCGTGCCGAAGCGGCGCTGGAAGCGCAACGCCTCGGACTGTTCCGACGCTGAGGAATGTTGGCCCCCCGTCGCTGAGTACCGCGACGCGTCCCCCGAGGGGACTGACCCCAAGAGCTCGGGGCGGCCCGGCGCTCTTGGGGACCCCGCTGCAGCGCCCGGATAATCAGCAGATGATCGGTCGCCTCACCGGGCTTCTCGCGGAAAAGTCGCCCCCGCTCGTGCTCGTCGACGTCAACGGCGTCGGCTATGAAGTCGACGTGCCGATGAGCACCTTCTTCAACCTGCCCGGCCTGGGCGAACGCGTGAGCCTGCTCACTCACTTCGTGGTGCGCGAGGACGCGCAGCAGCTGTTCGGCTTTCTCACCGCGGAGGAGCGCAGCACCTTCCGGCTGCTGGTCAAGATCAGCGGCGTGGGGCCGCGCACCGCGCTGTCCATCCTGTCCGGCCTGTCGGTGAGCGAGCTGGCGCAAGCCATCGCGGCGCAGGAAAGCGGCCGCCTGGTGAAGGTGCCTGGCATCGGCAAGAAGACCGCCGAGCGCCTGCTGCTGGAGCTCAAGGGCAAGCTCGGCCCGGACCTGGGCGCCCCGGCCCAGGTGACCAGCGATGCCCAGGCCGACATCGTGCAGGCGCTGGTGGCGCTGGGCTACAGCGAGAAGGAAGCGGCCGCGGCGCTGAAGGCGCTGCCCGCCGACGTGGGCGTGAGCGAGGGCATCAAGCTCGCGCTCAAGGCGCTGGCGCGCTGAAGCTCAGTGCTGGTGGCCGCCGCCGCTGGCCGCGCTGCCGGGCACCATCGACTCCACCTTCACTTCCACCTTCACCTCACCCGCCTTCTCAAACTTCAAGGTGAGCGGGATCTTGGCGTCCGCGGCCAGCGGTGCCTTCAGGCCCACCAGCATCAGGTGGAACTGGCCGGGCTTCAGCTCCACCGTCTGGCCGGCCGGGATGTCGATGGCGGGCACCTCGCGCATGCGCATCACGTTGCCCTCCATGGACATGCTGTGCAACTCCACCCGCTCGGCCGCCGGCGTGCTGCCGCCCAACAGGCGATCGGGCGTGCTGCCGGTGTTTTCCAGCTTCAGGTAGGCGCCGCCGGTGGCCTGGCCCGCCACGGTGGCGCGGGCCCAGGGGTGGCCGATCTTCAAGGCGCCGGCCGTGTAGCCGTGCGCCAGCGCGGCGACAGCGGCACTGCCCAGCAGGGCCGCGGCGCACCAGGTCTTCAGGGTGGTCTTCATGAGGTGGGCTTTCAAAGGTCGAACGCAAGCTCGGCGCTGGTGGTGCGCTGAGGATAGGGGTGGAAGTTCCAGGTGCGGGCGTTGTTGAGGTTGTCGATGCCCAGCGAGGCTGTCCACTGGCGGGCGATGCGGTAACGGACCCGCAGGTCGGTGATCCAGTACTTCGACACGCCCTGGTAGGCCGATCCGTTGACATCGCTGTTGTCCAGCGTGTTGTAGGCCCGGCTGCCATAGCGGGCACCGGCACTCAGCGTCCAGCGCTCACCGGCACGCCAGGTCGCCGACGCACTCGCGCGCCAGCGCGGCACGCGCGGCTGCTGCTTGCCCACGGTGTCACCCGGCACGCTGACGTAGCCCGCGTTGTCCAGGATGCGGGAGTCGGCATAGGTCGCGCTGGCGTTGAGATCCAGGCGCCGGTCCAGCAGGCCATCGATCTGCAGCGCGGCCTCCAGGCCGTTGGTGCGGATGCGGCCCACGTTCTGCACGGTGTTGGCGTTGGTCGCCGGGTTGAGCTGCGAATACAGCGCATCGTGCGTGTTTTCATGGAACGCCGTGGTGCGCCACAGGAGATGGTCCCCGCCCCACTCGGCGGTCAGCTCGCCGGTCCAGGACCGTTCGGGCCGCAGGCCGGGATCGTTGTTGATCGCCTGACCCTGGGCGTTGAAGCCGCCCTGGTACAGCTCGGCCACGGTGGGAAAGCGCAGCGCGCGGCCGGTGGAGGCCTTGAGCACCCAGTGATCCGACACCTGGTGCGACAAGGCCGCCTTGGGCGACAGCGCGGTCAGGCTGCGCTGCGGATGCACCAGCGCACAGCAGGCGCTTTCGGTGAGGCCGCCCCAGGCGCGCCACTGCTCGGCGCGCAGGCCCAGCACCAGCTTCCATTCGGGGGCCATCGCCCACGCGTCCTGTGCATAGGCGCTGCGCAGCTCGGTGTTGCCCTCGAAACGGGAGAGCCGGTCATCGGGCGCCAGCGGCGTGCCGGCCCGCCAGTCGGCCAGCGCGGTGACCCGGCTGCGCAGGCGATAGCGCTCCTGCTGCAGGCCGGCATCCACGACATGCGCACCGCCCTCCGGCCGCCACACCGCCTTGGCCACCAGCGTGGTCCAGCCGGTGCCGTCCAGGCGGGTTTCGCGTCCCGGGCTGCCGGCTTCGGCGGCCGGCATGGCGGTGCCGGGCGTGCGGACACGGTCGGTGCGGTACTGGTAACCGCTGGCCGCCAGTTCCCAGTCGAAGCCGGCGTGGGTGTGGCGCTTGATCGACAGCGCCTGCATGAGGTGCAGCAACTGTTCGTTCGTCGCGCTGAAGTCGCTCACATAGGCGGGGGCGCCGGCGGCATCGCGCAGGTAGGTGTCGGGCCGGCTGCCGGCGTGGTTGCGCCATCCACCCAGCGTGACCGTGGCGCGCACCGCCTCGCTCAACTCGTAGGCCAGCTTGAACTTCGCGTGGTCCTGCACCGTGTGGTACTGCGTGTTGGTGCCCAGCACCCAGACTTCGCGGTCGTTGCGGTCCCGTGCCGGCACCGCACCGGTGCTGCCGGCCGGCAGCTTGTCCGCCGTGCGGGTGACAAACACCTGTGGCGGGCTCTCGCTGTCGAGCCGGTTGAGATTCACCCACCAGGCGCATCCGCCCTGGCGGTCCCCCAGCGACACGCTGGCTTGATGGCCGTCGAAACGGCCGCGCGTGCCGTAGAGGTCGAAGCGCTGGGTGAAGGCGTTCACCTTCGCATGGGCCTCGAAGCGGCGCGGCATGCGGGTGACCATGTCCACCACCGCGCCCACCGAGTTGCCGGCATAGGCGGCGGAGAACGGGCCGTACAGCACGTCCACACGCTCGATCTCCTCGGGCGTCACCAGGCCCCAGCGCGGCGCGAAGGCGGCGCCGTTGCCCAGCAGGTTGGACAGCAGCACGCCGTCGGCATACACCAGCGAGCGCGCGCTGTTGCCGGAGCCGGAGGCGCGAGTGGACAGCACCGCATGGTTGTAGTCGCCCACATAACGCTTGCGCACCAGCAGGCTGGGCAGGTACTTCAGCGCGTCTTCGGCATCGGTAGCGTTGATGCCGTCCGCGATCTGCTGCCGGGTGATGCTTTCGGTGGTGGTCGGTATCTGCGTGGGCAGCGAGCTCGGTTGCGACCCGATGATCGTCACCACGCCGACGGTGCGCTCGGGCGCCGGCACCGGTTCATGGGCCCGCAGCGGCAGGCCAGGGAATGCAGCGGCGATGGCCGCGGCCAGGGGAGCCGCGCGACGCGCGGCGGCCAGAGGGAACATGTTGATCGACTCCCGCCGGACCTGAGCGGCCGGCGCGTGCAAAACAGCAAGCGATGCAGCTGCCACGGCAACTCATCGCAACGGCGTGTCAGGCGACGATCAAGGGTGGAGCCCGCGGCTGGGCGGCCAGCCAGGCAAACAGTGGCCGCGGTGCGGCATAGAACAGGCGCGGCCGGCCTTCGCGGACAGCCGGCGCCGCGACACTGAGCGGTGCTGGCGGCAGGCCGGCGGCGTGGCTGGTCACACTGCACATCGGGCAGTGGTCGAGGTGGCCGGCCCCACTCGAGGCCGGCTCGGGCAGGCTGGCATCGGCCTGCACCGCGCGCGGCACGCCCTGCGCGGAACAGATCTCCGCCCAGCCGGCCGACACCCCGCGCGCATGCGACAGCACCCGCGACAGCCCCGGCACCAGCGCAAACGCCAGCATCGCGAGCAAGGCGAGCCGGGTGAACGAGCGCAGGTGGCGGCGGGAGAACAGCACGGCCGCGATTCTAGTGAGGCCGCGATAATCCCTGGATGGCCATCCAGACCGACGACTTCAGCCCTCCGGCACGGCCCCGCGTGGTGACGGCCACCGCCGCCACGCCGCAGGAAGAAGCGATCGAGCGCGCGCTGCGGCCCAAGGACCTGTCCGGCTACGTGGGCCAGACCAAGGCGCGCGAGCAGCTGGAGATCTTCATCGGCGCGGCGCGCAAGCGCGGCGAGGCGCTGGACCATGTGCTGCTGTTCGGCCCGCCCGGCCTGGGCAAGACCACGCTCAGCCACATCATCGCCAACGAGCTGGGCGTGAACCTGCGCCAGACCTCCGGCCCGGTGCTGGAAAAGCCGAAGGACCTGGCCGCCATCCTCACCAACCTGGAGCGCAACGATGTGCTCTTCATCGACGAGATCCATCGGCTCTCGCCGGTGGTGGAGGAAATCCTGTACCCCGCGCTGGAGGACTACCAGATCGACATCATGATCGGCGAGGGCCCGGCCGCACGCTCGATCAAGCTGGACCTGCAGCCCTTCACCTTGGTGGGCGCCACCACACGCGCCGGCATGCTGACCAACCCGCTGCGTGACCGCTTCGGCATCGTGGCGCGGCTGGAGTTCTACACGCCCGAGGAACTGGCGCGCATCGTGGTGCGCTCGGCCGGCCTGCTCAATGCACCGATCGACGCTCAGGGCGCGATGGAGATCGCACGCCGCTCACGCGGCACGCCGCGCATCGCCAACCGGCTGCTGCGCCGGGTGCGCGACTATGCGGAGGTCAAGGCCGACGGCCGCATCGCCAAGGAGATCGCAGACAAGGCGCTGGCGATGCTCGACGTCGACCCGCAAGGCTTCGACGTGATGGACCGCAAGCTGCTGGAGGCGGTGGTGCACCGCTTCGACGGCGGCCCGGTGGGCCTGGACAACGTGGCCGCGGCCATCGGCGAGGAACGCGACACCATCGAGGACGTGATCGAGCCTTACCTCATCCAGCAGGGCTACCTGCAGCGCACGCCGCGCGGGCGCATCGCCACGCTGGCGGCGTACCGGCACCTGGGCGTGGCACCGCCCAAGAGCGCGGGGGATCTGTTCGAGGCCTGAGCGTTCAGCTCAGGGGATCAGGTCTTCGATCACCAGCCGCCCGTACTTCTCCGCCAGCTTGGCGCCATGCTCGCGCGCCACCGCCACCACCCGTTCGCAGTGGGCCTTGTCCGGCGCATACACCACCAGCCAGCAGCAGCCTTCGTCGGCCAGGGCCTTGTACTGGCGCATCAGGCACACCTCATGGCCGAAGCCGGCGGCGCCGCTGACGCCGTCCAGCATGCGCGACATCTCCTCGGACTCCTCGGCCGCGCTGTACTGCAGCACGTCCTCGTTCTCGAAACCGGCATCGTGCAAGGCCCGCGCGGCCGCATCGGCCGCCTGCTGGTCGGCAAATGCCACCACCACATGCCCCACCGGGCTGAACACCCCGAAGGACAGCGGGTGGTCCTCTTTCGTCAAGCGCTTGATCGCCATGGCCGGTACTCCTGAAAGCCAGACGGGAACCAGTCTGACGCCGTGCCGCGGGGCTCAGGTGCTTGCCCCTGCGGGCGACAGGGCGACCCGGCCGGGAGAACACAGGGCGCCCACGGCCCACAGGCCCGCCACCAGCGCGGCGGCACCGGCGGCCAGCGCTGGCAGCGCCAGCTGGTGCGCATGCCACAGCAGCAGTGACGTGGCGCCCAGCAGGCCGACGAACAGCACCGCGGCGGCAACCTGCCGCCGGCGCGGCAGCGGCGGGTCGTAGCGCTGCACCGCGCCGATGTCGAAACGGTGGCCCCCCAGGCGAACCAGCACGTCGGCCGGCCGCCAGCCCGGCGGCTTGAACCACAGCGCCAGCTTGTCCTGCCAGCGGCTGCACAGCTGCATCTCCTTCCAGAGCCCGGCATACACCTGCAGGTTGGCCCATACCGGGTTCCAGCTGCGCAGCGGGCTGCGGGTGCCGTACACGCACGGTTCGGCGTCGTCCTCCTCGCAGTAGGTGCCGAAGAGCCGGTCCCACACGATCAGGATGCCGCCGTAGTTCTTGTCCACATAGCGGTCGTTCACCGCATGGTGCACCCGATGGTTCGAAGGCGCGCAGAACCAGCGGTCGAACCAGCCCAGGCGCCCGATCTGCTGCGTGTGCACCCAGTACTGGTAGAGCAGGTCGATCAGCGCCACCACGCCGAACACCAGCGGCGGAAAACCCACGATCGCCATCGGCAGGTAGAACACCCAGCCCACCAGCCAGCCGCTGCTGGTCTGGCGCAGCGCGGTGGAGAGGTTGTAGTCCTCGCTCTGGTGGTGCACCGCATGCGCGGCCCACAGCAGCGCCACGGTGTGGCCGAAGCGGTGGTGCCAGTAGTAGAAGAAGTCGTAGGCCACCAGCGCCAGCACCCAGACCCACAGCGCGTCGGTGGGCAGCCGCCACAGCGCCAAGTGGGTGAACAACGCGGTGTACACGCCCACCGTGAGCAGCTTGCTGAACAGCCCGGTCACCTGGCTGAGGATGCCCAGGCCGATGCTGTTGAGCGCATCGTTGAGGCGATAGGTGTTGCGGCCGCGCCGGATGCCCACCAGCAGCTCGATGCCGATGAGCAGCAGGAACACGGGCGTGGCGAGCACGATGATCTGGGGGCCTGTCATCGCCCGAGGATTGCAGAGCCGCCGGGCCGCCGCAAGCGGGACAGCCCGCACTGCGCAGCGCCGCTACAGCGCCTCGTCGAGCGTGTCGCTCTCGAGGTGCAAGGTGTCGCCCCAGCCCACCAGCGTGAAGCCCTCGGCGCTGTAGAGCAGGCGGTTGATGCCCGCGTTGCCGAGCTGCCAGGTGCGCGGCGCCTGCAGCGTGATGCGCGAGCCCGCACGGTACAGGCAGTCCAGCACGCCGCCGTGCGCCACCAGCGCGATGGTCTGGCCCGGGTGCGCGGCCGCCAGCCGGGTGGCAGCGGCGATGCAGCGGTCGTAGAAACCGGCCAGCGTTTCGCCGCCCTCCGGGCCGAAGTGCGGATCGCGCTGGCGCCAGCGTCGGGATTGTTCGGGCCAGCGTTGCTCGATGTCCTTGAAGGTCATGCCTTCGAATATGCCGAAGCCGCGCTCGCGCAGGCCGGTGTCCAGCACCACCGGCAAGCCCGTGGTGGCGGCCAGCGCCTGAGCCGTCTCATGGGCCCGGCCGAGGTCGCTGGCGTAGATGGCGTCCAGCGGCTCATCGGCCAGCGCGCGCGCCAGCCGCCCGGCCTGCCAGCGGCCGGTGTCGTTGAGCGGAATGTCCAGCTGGCCCTGGATGCGGGTGTCGACGTTCCAGGCCGTTTCGCCATGGCGGATGGCGATGACGCGGGTGGCGCTGTCCGGCATCGCTCAGCCGAGGCGTCGGTTGAGCGTGTAGGTGCCCGACAGCGTGGCCTCGCCCAGCACATGGCCGGCCAGTGCCCGGCGCACCTGGTCGCCGGTGAAGGCGCCCTCCACGGCCAGGCGCGGCAGGTCCAGCGCATAGAGCGTGATGACGTAGTGGTGCACCAGCGAATCGTTGAACGGCGGAAAGGGCCCGTCGTAGCCGAAGTACTGGCCGTTGCGCTCGGGGTCGTTGGCAAACCAGCCGGTGTAGTCGTTCAAGCCGTGGCGTGCGCCGTGCAGCGTGGCCGGGCCCTGCTTGCCGCGTGGTGTGAAGCCGCGGCTGTATTCGCCTTCGTCGATCACGCTCACCGACGCCGGAATGTCCACCATCACCCAGTGGAAGAAGTCCACCCGCGGCAGGTCGGCCGGCACCTCGCGGTCGGGCTTGTTGACGTCGTCGCCCTGGCTGGGCACGTCGAAGTCATGGCAGATCAGCACCAGCGACTGCGTGCCTGCCGGCAGGTCGCTCCAGGCCAGGTGCGGGTTCAGGTTGTCGGAGAAGCCCACGCCCTCGCCCGTGAGGCGGCCGCACGCATATTGAGGCGGGATGCGGTCGCCATTGGCCCAGCTGTCGCTCCAGAGTTTCATGGGTTCTCCTCAGACACCCCAGACGACGTCATGCCCGTGCGCATGGGAGCGCTTGAGCATCTCGACCAGCGGCCACACGCGCTGGCGCAGCGACACATTGCCCTCGCGCGGCGCCAGCTTCTCGCCCTTGGCCGCGGCTTCGGCCTCGGCCTCGGCGCGGGCCGCTTCGTCGGCGGCCACGGCCTGCTCCAGCGCCTGGATGGCGGCCGGCATGTCCTTGGCTTCGATGATGCCCTTGGGCGCGGGCTGGCGGCCCAGCAGGCGCATCAGATGGTCGCCGGTGGGGCCCATCATGATCACGTCGCCGGCCGACTTGGATTTGAACTTGTAGATCATCGGTAGATGTAGTCGCGCGTGAACGGATAGGCCGATTGTGCGCCCCGCAGCGCCCCGGCCGATACATCGCCGCTGGGCCGGCTGGCCAGCATCTGGTGCAAGGCGATCCAGCCCCGCTCGAAGGCCATGGCGCTGCCGGCCAGGTAGAGCCGGTAGGCGCGCAGCACGCGCTCGTCCACCACCTCGCGCGCATGGGCCAGGCGCGACTCCAGGTTGTCGGACCAGGCCCAGAGGGTGCGCGCGTAGTGCGGCCGCAGGTTTTCGGTGTCCACCATCTCCAGCCCGCTTTCGGCCATGACGCGCAGCACATGCGACACGTGCAGCAGCTCGCCGCCGGGGAAGATGTAGCGCTCGATGAAGTCGCCCAGCCCGTTGCCCAGCTTCTGGTTGCGCGTGCCGCCGGCGGTGATGCCGTGGTTCATCAGCAGGCCGCCGGGGCGCAGCAGGCGCCCGATCTTGGCGAAGTAGGTGGGCAGCTGCGCCAGGCCCACATGCTCGAACATGCCGATGGAGGCGATCTTGTCGTAGGGCTTGTCCTCCGGCAGGTGGCGGTAGTCCATCAGCTCCATGGTCACCCGGCCGCGCAGGCCGCGCTCGTCGATGAGCCGGTTCACATGGGCATGCTGGTTCTTCGACAGGGTGATGCCGGTGGCCCTGACGCCGTAGTGCTCGGCCGCCCACAGCAACAGGCCGCCCCAGCCGGCACCGATGTCGAGGAAGCGCTCACCTTCGCGCAGCAGCAGCTTGCGACACACCAGGTCCAGCTTGGCCTCCTGGGCCTGCGCCAGGCCCATCGCCGGGTCGCGGTAGTAGGCGCAGGAATACACGCGCCGCGGGTCCAGCCACAGCGTGTAGAAGTCATCCGACACGTCGTAGTGGAACTGGATCTGGCGTGCGTCTTCCTCTGCAGTGTGGCGCTTGCGCGAGCGGCCGTGCCAGGCGAGGGCGCGCCACCAACCGAGCGCGGGCGGCGCGCTGTCGGCCTCGATCGGGTTGCCCATCAGGCCGGCTGCCACCGTCATGATGTCGCGCGGGGTGCCGTGCAGTTCGACCCGGCCTTCCACATAGTCCTCCGCCAGCCGGCCCACCTGCCCGGCCACCAGGTGGGCCAGTGGTGCGTATTCGCGGAACTCCACGCGCACCGGCGCGTCCTGCGGCCCGAGATGCCGCCCGCCCGGCAGGCTGATGGACAACAGAAGTTCGACAGCCGAGAGCTTCTGTTCGGCCAGCGTTTCCAGCGGATTCATGGCCCTCCTCGCGTTGGCAAGCGAGAGGCCAATGTAAGAACAAAACAATGCCCTTCGCAAGCCCAAGCCGAAAGCGGCCGGGCGTGCGATTCAGGAGGCGATGGGGCGCGCCAGCGGCCAGGCCGGCCGCGGACGCGCCGCGCCGGGGCCCAGGCTTGCCTCGAAGGTGGCGCTGTCCAGCGCCGGCGCATGCAGGAAGCCCTGGAACTCGTCGCAGCCGGCATGCACGAGGAAGCGGCGCTGCGACTCGGTCTCCACGCCTTCGGCGATGACACGCAGGCCCAGCGCACGGGCCATCTGGATGATGGCCCGCACGATGCCGGCATCGCTGTCATCGGAGGGCACGCCCTGCACGAAGCTGCGGTCGATCTTGAGCTTCTGGATCGGAAAACGCTTCAGGTAGGCCAGGCTGGAATAGCCGGTGCCGAAGTCGTCGATCGCGAGGCGCACGCCCAGCCGGGCCAGCGCATTCAGCCGTGCCAGCGCCTCGTCCGCGTCACGCACCAGGATGGATTCGGTGAGCTCCAGCTCCAGCAGCCGCGGCGGCAGCTGCGCCTGCTCCAGCGCCGCGGCCACGCGGTCCACGAAGCTGGCCTGCTGGAACTGCAGCGCCGACACGTTCACTGCCACCGGCAGCTCCAGCCCGCGCCGGCGCCAGGCGGCCGCCTGGCCCACCGCTTCGGCGAGCACCCAGTCGCCGATCGGCACGATGAAGCCGCTGTCCTCGGCCACGGGGATGAAGTCGGCCGGCGCGATGTCGCCCAGCTCGGCGTGGTGCCAGCGCAGCAGCGCCTCGGCGCCGATCACGCCGTCGTCGGCCAACGCCACCTGCGGCTGGTAGTGCAGGCGGAACTGGCCGGCCACCAGCGCCTGGCGCATCGCATGGTCCAGCCGCATGCGCGAGCGCAGGTCCACGCCCTGGCGGGCCTGGTGGAAGCGGTAGCTCGCGCGCCCGCCCTCCTTGGCGCGCTGCATCGCGGTCTCTGCATGGCGCACCAGGTCGTCGGCGAGCACGCCGTCCTGCGGGCACAAGGCGATGCCGATGCTGCAGGTCACGGTGAATTCGGCGCCTTCAAGGACGTATGGCCGCGAGGTGGCTTCGATCACGCGGCGCGCGGCCAGCTCGGCCGCACGCGCGTCGCCCTGGTGCACCAGCAGTGCGAACTGGTCGCCGCCCACCCGCGCCACCAGGTCCACCTCGCGCAGGCCGGTGCGCAGGCGTTCGGTGACCTCGCGCAGCACGCGGTCGCCGAGGTGGTGGCCCAGGGTGTCGTTGATGTGCTTGAAGCGGTCCAGGTCGAGGATGAGCAGCGCAAACGGGTCGCCGCCGCGCCGCTGCACCGCCAGGGCATGCGCCATGCGGTCGGCCATCTGGCGCCGGTTGGGCAGGCCGGTCAGGGCGTCGGTGTGCGACAGCGTGGCGATGCGCTCCTCGGCGGCCAGCTGGCGCGACAGATCACGGAAGGCGTACACCCGGCCGATCGGCTCGCCGCGGCTCCACTGCGGCTGCGCGATGCGCTCCAGCACACGCCCGTCCTGCAGCACCAGCCGGTCCACGGTGTTCATCAGCGGCGCCTCGTGGATGGCGGCCAGCCGGCGTTCGTATTCCGCCGGATCGGTGACGCAGCGGCGCATCCAGTCGAACACCGCCGCATCGTCGCCCGCGATCAGCAGGTCCCCCGGCAGGCCCCAGAAGTGCGCGAAGCGGCGGTTGAAGGCGCGGATGCGGCCGGCCAGGTCGATGACCAGGATGCCGTCGGCGGTGGACTCCAGCGTGGCGCGCAGCTCGGCCAGCGCGGTCTCGCGCTCCTGCTCGGCGCGGCGCTGCTCGGTCTGGTCCTGCAGCGCCACCAGGTACAGCGGCTCGCCATGCGGACCGGGCAGCGGGCTGATGCGGCGCAGCGCATGCACCGGGCTGCCGTCGGCCCGGCAGGCCACGATGTGCGAGTGCAGCCGCTGGGCGCCGTGCGGCACCTGGCGCCAGAACTCGGTGTCTTCCGGCGTGGCCAGCAGCCCGGCTGCCGGCTGGCCCAGCACCTGTGCGGCCGGCCGCTGCAGCAGCGCCAGCGCGGCGGGGTTCACGGCCAGCACGGTCTGCCGGGTGCCGTCCACCAGCCAGGCCGCATCGTTCAGGCCATCGAGCAGCGCCTGCCAGGGAAGCGACGGCGCCGTGGCCGTCACGCGCCGGGCTCCTCGGCCGCATCGGCCGGCGCCGGCATGGCACAGGCCGCCGGCTCGAAGAAGTAGGCGATGCGCCGGCCTGGCGCCAGGTAGTCCAGCGCGGCCTGCGGCAGCTGCGCCGCCTTCAGGCTGCGCCGGATGCCGACGTCGGGCGCGTTTTCCAGCTCCACGTACAAGGCGTCGCCGCGCGCCACCTTGGCGTCGTACACCAGCACGCGCGGCTTGAGCGGGCGCGACGAATTGACCGACACCACCATGCCGTAGCGGTCGTCGGTCAGCTGCACCAGCGAGCCGGGCGGGTAGATGCCCATCATGCGGATGAAGCCGTTGAGCATCGCGGAATCGAACTTCTGCTTGCCCTGCGCGAACAGCAGCGACAAGGCCTCGTGCGGCGTGAGCGCACGCGCGGGCGTGAGCGGGTTGCACAGGTTGTCGTAGCGGTTGACCAGGGCCACGATGCGCGCGGCGCCGGACATGCGCTCCACCTGCAGCTGCTGCGGAAAGCCGCTGCCGTCGGCCTGCTCATGGTGCTGCGCGATCACCAGCAGCACACCCGGGCTCACGCCCATGGTGCGGCCGTGGCGCACGCCCATGGCCACGTGGTCGCGGTAGGCGGACTGCTCGGCGCTGGTGAATTCGTCCTGCAGGAAACGCAGGCGGTCGGGCAGGTCCAGCTTGCCGATGTCGTGCAGCATGGCGCCCATGCCGAGGTCCATCATCTCGGCATCCTCCAGGCCGAACACCCGGCCCATCAGCAGGGCCACGATGGTGACGTTCAGCGCATGGGCGGTGGCGCGGTCGCCCGCCCCTTCGGTGAGCAGGCGGATGCACAGCTCCTGGTCGCCCAGCATCTTGTCCAGCAGGGCGCGGGTGAGCGCACGCGCCTGATCGTGCGCCGCCCCGGGGTCGGCCAGCACCGTGTCGCTCACGCTGCGCCAGGCCTGGCTGGCTTCCGCGTACTGGCGTTCGCACAGGGCCTGGGCCGCCCGCTGGGCGGCCAGCGCTTCGCGCCGCGCCTGCTGCTCGGCGGCGCGCTGGGCGGCGAGCTGTGCCACCGACGGGCCCGCGGGCGCAGGCGGCGCCGATGCGGCCGCCCTGGCCATGTCGCTCTTGTCCGGGCTCCAGCGCACGCGGCGCAAGCCCAGCGATCGGATGGTGCTGATCTGCTCCCCGCTGCTGATCTTGAAACTGCTGAGCGGAAACGGGTGCGACATCCAGCCCAGGTCCAGGTGGACAAACATGCCGACCCGCAACTCCTGGACGTCGATCGTGGCGCTCATGTGTGGTGCTTCCCTGCGGGGTGATGCCGGCCTTTGCCGACGTGGCTCCCCCTGACATCGGCACGCCGGGGGCACAACTTGAACCGCCTTGACCGGCGCCGAGCGTGCGCCTATGATTTCGTTCTATCAATGAACACAAGTTCGCAATAAGAACATTCCAACCAGGGAAAACCGCCCAGTGATCAACAAACAGGTGGCTTCTGCAGCCGCTGCGCTGGCCGACGTGCCGGACGGCGCCACGGTGATGATTGGCGGCTTCGGCAGTGCCGGGCAGCCGGCGGCCCTGATCGACGCGCTCATCGCCCAGGGCGCACGCGAGCTCACGATCGTGAACAACAACGCCGGCAACGGCGAGACGGGCCTGGCCGCGCTGCTGAAGGCGCGCAGGGTGCGCAAGATCATCTGCTCGTTCCCGCGCCAGGCCGATTCGCAGGTGTTCGATGCGCTGTACCGCGCTGGCGACATCGAGCTGGAGTTGGTGCCGCAGGGCAACCTGGCCGAGCGCATCCGCGCCGCCGGTGCGGGCATCGGCGGCTTCTTCACCCCCACCGGCGCCGGCACCGCGCTGGCGCTGGGCAAGGAAACGCGCGAGATCGGCGGCCGGCTGCATGTGCTGGAAGCGCCCATCCACGCACACTTCGCGCTCATCCAGGCCGACGCCGCCGACCGCTGGGGCAACCTGGTCTACCGCAAGACCGCGCGCAACTTCGGCCCGGTGATGGCGATGGCGGCCAAGGTGACGGTGGTGGAGGTGAACCGCATCGTCGCGCTGGGTGAACTGGACCCGGAGCAGGTGGTGACGCCGGGCATCTTCGTGCAGCGCGTGGTGCATATCCCGCGCCAGGGGCTGAGGGAGGCGGCGTGATGGGCAGCTACACCCGCCTCACCCGCGAGCAGATGGCCGCCCGCGTGGCGCACGACATCCCCGATGGCGCGATCGTCAACCTGGGCATCGGTCTGCCCACGCTGGTGGCCAACCACCTGCCGCCGGGGCGCGAAATCATCCTGCACAGCGAAAACGGCCTGCTGGGCATGGGCCCCGCGCCGGCGCCCGGCCAGGAAGATCCGGACCTCATCAACGCCGGCAAGCAGCCGGTGACCGCCCTGCCCGGCGCCGCCTTCTTCCACCATGCCGACTCCTTCGCCATGATGCGTGGCGGCCACCTCGACATCTGCGTGCTGGGCGCCTTCCAGGTGTCCGCCGCCGGCGACCTGGCCAACTGGCACACCGGCCTGCCCGACGCGATTCCCGCCGTGGGTGGGGCGATGGACCTGGCCATCGGCGCGAAGAAGACTTTCGTGATGATGGAGCACCTCACCAAGGCCGGTGAGAGCAAGATCGTCGAACGCTGCACCTACCCGCTCACCGCCGCGGCCTGCGTGAGCCGCATCTACAGCGACCTGGCCGTGCTGGACGTCACCCCCACTGGCCTGAAGCTGGTGGACTGCGTGCCCGGCCTGAGCCACGCCGAGCTCCAGCGCCTGACCGGCCTGCCCCTTCTCCTTTCCTGAACCCACACCATGACCCAAGCCTTCATCTGCGACGCGATTCGCACTCCCTTCGGCCGCTACGGCGGCGCCCTCGCTTCCGTGCGCCCGGATGATCTGGGCGCCGTACCGATCAAGGCCCTGATGCAGCGCCACCGCGAGGTGGACTGGGACGCCGTGGCCGACGTGCTCTACGGCTGCGCGAACCAGGCCGGCGAGGACAACCGCAACGTGGCCCGCATGAGCGCGCTGCTGGCCGGCCTGCCCATCGGCGTGCCCGGGGCCACCATCAACCGCCTGTGCGGCTCCGGACTGGACGCCGTGGGCAGCGCCGCCCGCGCCATCAAGGCCGGCGAAGCGCAGCTGATGATCGCTGGCGGCGTGGAAAGCATGAGCCGCGCGCCCTTCGTGCTGCCCAAGGCCGAAAGCGCGTACTCGCGCAGCACCGCCATCTACGACACCACCATCGGCTGGCGTTTTGTGAACCCGGCGATGAAGGCGCAATACGGCATCGACTCCATGCCCGAGACGGCCGAGAACGTGGCCACCGAATTCAAGATCGAACGGGAGGCCCAGGACCGCATGGCCCTGGCCAGCCAGCTCAAGGCCGTGGCCGCGCAGAAGAGCGGCTTCTTCGACAGCGAGATCACGCCGGTGACCATCCCGCAGAAGAAGGGCGAGGCCATCGTCGTGAGCAAGGACGAACATCCGCGCGAGACCTCGCTGGAAGCGCTGGCCAAGCTCAAGGGCGTGGTGCGGCCGGACGGCACGGTCACGGCCGGCAATGCGTCCGGCGTGAACGACGGCGCCTGTGCCCTGCTGCTGGCCAGCGAAGCGGCCGCAGCGAAAAACGGCCTCACGCCGCGCGCGCGAGTGGTCGGCATGGCGGTGGCGGGCGTGCCCCCGCGCATCATGGGCATGGGCCCAGCACCGGCCACGCGCAAGGTGCTGCAGCTCACCGGCCTCACCCTGGCCCAGATGGACGTGATCGAGCTCAACGAAGCGTTCGCTGCACAAGGCCTGGCCGTGCTGCGTGACCTGGGCCTGCAGGACGACGACCCGCGCGTGAACCCCAACGGCGGTGCGATTGCCCTCGGCCATCCGCTGGGCGCGAGCGGTGCGCGCCTGGCCACGACGGCGGTGAACCAACTGCACCACAGCGGTGGTCGATATGCGCTGTGCACCATGTGCATTGGCGTCGGTCAGGGGATCGCTGTGGTGCTCGAGCGGGTTTGAAGACGTGCGTGAGGGAGGCCATGGCAACTCCGCTCACGCCCCCGGTCGAGCGCCATCGCGCCGCCGGGGCGCTCTGCTGCGCTCATGTCCCCCGGCGCCGGCCTTCGGCCGACGCCTCCTCCTTTACTTCGCTCCGCAGAACGCCCCACCGACCCGATACGACACGTTTGCTGACTTCCAGCGCCCCACACCACGAGCGGTGGGGTGGCAAGGGTGGGGTGTGGCCCCGTAGCGAAGTAAAGGAGGAGGCGCGGGCGCAGCCCGCGCCGGGGGACATGAGCGGAGTGGGCCACGCCCCAGCCTTGCCAGGCGCTATCTCACCGGAACACTGACATGACCATCCCCACCCGCACCCAGGTGCTCATCGTCGGTGCCGGTCCCGCCGGCCTGCTGCTAGGCGCCTTGCTGCATCGCTACGGCGTGGACACGGTGCTGCTGGAGGCGCGCAGCGCCGACTATGTGCTGGGCCGCATCCGCGCTGGCGTGCTGGAGCAGGTGGCGGTGGACCTGCTGGACGAAGCGGGCGTGGGGGAACGCATGCACGCCGAGGGCCTGCCGCACGATGGGTTCGACCTGTGCTTCGACGGGCAGCGGCATCGCATCGACCTGCATGCGCTCACCGGCAAGCGGGTGATGGTGTATGGCCAGACCGAGGTCACGCGCGACCTGATGGATGCGCGGCGGGCGGCCGGACTGCCCAGCGTGTATGAAGCGGATGGCGTGAGCGTCCATGGCTTCGATGGGGCGCGGCCGAGCGTGCGCTTTCATCACCAGGGCGCCACGCACGAGATCAAGTGCGACTTCATTGCCGGCTGCGATGGTTTCCACGGCGTGTGCCGAGCCAGCGTGCCGGAAGCGGCGATCCAGCGCTACGAGAAGGTGTATCCGTTTGGCTGGATGGGGCTGCTGGCGGACGTGCCGCCGGTGTCGCATGAACTCATCTATGCCAACCACGAGCGCGGGTTTGCGCTGTGCAGCATGCGCTCGGCCACGCGCAGCCGCTACTACGTGCAGTGCGCGCTGGACGAACATGCCGAGCGCTGGAGCGACGACGCCTTCTGGCAGGAACTGAAGCGCCGCCTGCCTCCGGACACCGCGGCTCAGGTGCACACCGGCGCCTCGATCGAAAAGAGCGTGGCGCCGCTGCGCAGCTTTGTTGCCGAGCCGATGCGCTTTGGCCGCCTGATGCTGGCGGGCGACGCCGCGCACATCGTGCCGCCCACGGGGGCCAAGGGACTGAACCTGGCAGCCGGGGATGTGGGGCTGCTGTCGCGCGCGCTCGCGGAGTTCTCCCGCGGCTCGGCGGCCGGCATCGACAGCTATTCGCAGCGTTGCCTGCAGCGCGTGTGGAAGGCCGAACGCTTCTCGTGGTGGTTCACCTCGCTGATGCACCGCTTTCCGGATACCGGCGAGTTCGGCCAGAAGATGCAGCATGCGGAGCTGGAGTACATCGTGGGCTCCACCGCGGCGCAAACCGCCATCGCGGAGAACTACGTCGGCTTGCCGCTGGGGTGAACCCGGGTTGCAGCCGGCGGGCGGGCGGGCATGCTTGACAAGTAAACCAACGACCCTTGGAGACTTCCATGCGCGCCGCTTTCCGCCTCGCTGCCGTCGCTGCTGCCATCGCTGCCAGTGCTTCCGTCCACGCCCAGGGCCAGCCGCCGCTGAAAGTGGGCCTGATGCTGCCCTACACCGGCACCTACGCCGCACTGGGCAACATGATCGAAAACGGCTTCAGGCTCTATGTGCAGGAGCAGGGCGGCAAGCTGGCCGGGCGCGAGATCCAGTACTTCAAGGTCGACGACGAATCCGATCCGTCCAAGGCCACCGACAACGTCAACAAGCTCATCAAGCGCGACAACGTGGACGTGCTGGTGGGCACCGTGCACTCCGGCGTGGCGCTGGCCATGGCCAAGGCGGCCAAGGACAACAACACGCTGCTCATCATCCCCAACGCCGGCGCCGACGCCATCACCGGGCCGCTGTGCGCGCCCAACATATTCCGCAGCTCCTTCTCCAACTGGCAGCCGGGGTATGCGATGGGCATCGTGGCCGGCCAGCGTGGCCACAAGCGCGCGATGACCATCACCTGGAACTACGCCGCTGGCGCCGAGACGGTGAAGGGCTTTGCCGAAGGGTTTGCCAAGAGCGGCGGCACGGTGGTGAAGGACCTGAACCTGCCCTTCCCCAACGTGGAGTTCCAGGCCCTGCTCACCGAGATCGCGGCGCAGAAACCGGACGCGGTGTACGCCTTCTTCGCCGGTGGCGGCGCGGTCAAGTTCGTGAAGGACTACGACGCTGCCGGCCTGCGCAAGACCATCCCGCTGTACGGTCCCGGCTTCCTCACCGACGGCACATTGGAGGCGCAAGGCGCGTCCGCGCAAGGCCTGCTGACCACGCTGCACTACGCCGACAACCTGGACACGCCGCGCAACAACGCCTTCCGCAAGAGCTTTGCGCTCACCTACAAGGCCAACGCCGACGTCTACGCAGTGCAGGGCTACGACGCCGCGCAGCTGCTGTCAGCCGGCCTCACCGCAGTGAAGGGCGACACCAGCCAGCGCCAGCAGATGCTCTATGCGATGGGCAAGACGGTGATCAACAGCCCGCGCGGCAAGTTCGCGATGTCGGCCGCGCACAACCCGGTCCAGGACATCTACCTGCGCGAGGCCAAGGGCGTGAACAACGAATACCGGGAGGTTGCGGTCAAGCAGCTTGCGGACCCCGCCAAGGGTTGCAAGATGTAGGTTCCCGCAGGCCTTCAGGCCGTGACCACCCGGTTGCGGCCTGCGTGCTTGGCGCGGTACAGCGCCTCGTCGGCGCGTGACACGAGCAGCGCCACCGAGTCGTCGGTCTGCCAGGCGGCCACGCCGGCCGACACGGTGACCTGAAGGCCGGCTGCGATGTCGCTCCAGTCGGTGGCTTCCACGGCGGCGCGCAGGCGGTCCACCACCCGCAACGCCTGCTCGGGATCCACACGCGGCAGCAGCACCAGGAACTCCTCGCCGCCGTAGCGGCCCAGCCGGTCACTGTCGCGCAGCGCCTGGCGCACCACCTCGCTGAAGCGCTTGAGCACCGCGTCGCCGGCCGGATGGCCGAAGCGGTCGTTCACCTGCTTGAAGTGATCCAGGTCAAGCAGGGCCACGCAGAGCCGGCCGGCGCCCGCCTGGGGCGGCGTGAGGTGCCCTTCCAGCAGCGCCCACACCGCACGCCGGTTCAGCGCACCGGTGAGTTCGTCGTGCGACGCCAACTGTTCGATGCGGGCCGACGACTCGGCCAGGCGCTCGTTCTGCTTTTTCAGCCGCACGCGCAGCGAGCTCCCGTACAGGCCGACGATGAGGCAGCGGGCCAGCACGGTCAGGTGCGACAGCCACGCCACCGCCACCTCGCCGCGGGTCTGCGGCAGTGGCGGCTGCGCGGCATGGAACCACATCACCGCACCGACCGACGCACTCAGCACCGCACCGGCCACCAGTGCCTGGCGCAGGTTCAGCCGCAGCGTGGCGAAGGTGAAGATCAGGAGCATCACGTTGTAGAAGTGGAACGACGCGGCCGGCGCCAGCGCGGCGAACACCATGGTGCACAACGAGGTGACGATCAGCTGATAGGCGCTGATGTACGGGTCACGGAAGCGCTCGCTGAAGCCGGTGCGCAGCAGCAGGTACGAAATGAGCAGCAACAACACGGACGACACGCCGAAGGCCACCGGCACCCAGGCCGGCAAGGTCCCCAACGCGCTATAGAGCACCAGCACGCCGGTATCGATCGCGCAGCTCGCGCCGATCCACGGCAGGTGGCGCACACGCTGCAACCGCAGGCGCGTGATCTCCGCGCTGGGCAGCTCGGCAGCAGCGCCCTCGGGCACCGCCGAAGCAAGGAGGGAGGAAGAAGACGACATCATCCGTCGGTGGCGTGCACTTGCCGCCGCCGCTCCACATAGTTGGGTGTCACGGCGCGGCTGGCGTCCGGGCAGGCGGTGGCGGCATTGCAGGCCACCGCGTCGATGGTGTAGAGGCGCCGCTGCTGCGGCGTGCCAGGCGTGGAGGCGGACTCGCCCTCGTTGTAGAGGGTGGAGCTGCAGCTCACCGTGACCCGCATGCCGAGATCGGTGCTCAGGTCCAGGGTTTGCGTGGTGCCGGCGCAGGTGGTCCAGCCGCCGCGCAGTGCCTGGTACAGGCCCCACTCGGCGCCCGCCTGGGCGGCCTGCGACGCGCGCGAGGCGTTGAGCTGCTGCGCGAAACCGTTCTGCTCGGCGCTGCCCAGGCGCACCACCGCGGCCGCCATGGCGGCCATGACCACCAGCACCACGATGGCGGCGATGGCGCCCAGGCCGCGCATGGCCGGCTTGCCGGTGCGATGGGCGGTGCGCTGTGTCATGGCACGTTCACCACATGCGCGCCCAGCAGCAGGCTCGCCGTTTCGCTGTTGCGCGCCAGTTCCAGCTGCATGGAGACAAAACCGCTTTGCTGGGTGGCGCCCTGGTTGGGGTCGTACACGAAGCGGCAGCTCCTGACGTTGGTGGCCAGCACCGCGCCGCCCGCCGCGGACCGGCAGGCGCTGGGGTAGGCCGCGTTGAAGCCGTAGCCGGACAGCCGGTACAAGGTGCCCTTGCCGTTGCCGCTGGCGTCCAGCGTGCCGTCGGCACCGCTGCACACGTAGAACACCGCGTTCTGGCTGTTGGGCACCACCACGAAGCGTCCGCCGGTGTAGCCGGTGGGGAACTGCGTGCTCGCGGTGAGCGTGATTCGGTGCTTGCCGGCCGTGGCAGCCGGAGTGGTGACCGTTTGCACCTGCGCACGGTTGCTGCCGGCGTACACGTCGCCCGGGTTCTGGTTGTCGATCACCACCCAGTCGTTGGCCGCGGGGGTGGTGGACAACGCGCTCAGCACATCGAACTGCGTGGTGGCGGTGCTCACGTCCAGTGGCGCCGAGCAGGCGGTGCCGGCGCACCCCGCATCGTTCACCGTGTCCAGCTCGCGGCGAAAGCGCCCGCCGGTGCTGGTGGGTACCAGCTCGAAACACTGGTCGTTGGGGATGCGTATCGAATTGGGCACCGCGATGCGCACATCGCGCTGCATCGCCCGCAGCGCGGTCACCGCCTGGTCGTGCAGGTCGCCACGCACCCGCAGCGCCAGCCAGCTGTCGAAGGCGGGGCGGAAAAACACCACCAGCGTGGCGGCGATGATGCCGCCCACCACGATGACGAGCACCAGCTCGACGAGGGTGAAACCACGTTGGCGCCGCATGCCGCTCATCCCGCGTAGTTGGTGCGCCAGCCGACCAGCACCAGCGAGTCACCACCGCGCGACACGGTGACGGTGATGCGCCGCGCCTCAACCACCCCGGACAGCGGCGTCGTGGTCACCGCCACGCTGACCGAATAGCTGCTCAGCGCCGCGACGCTGGTGCCGTCCACCGCGCAGATGGTGTTGGACGTGCTGTAGCCGTTGTAGTCCAGCACGTCGTTGTAGGTGTCGCGCGCGCAGCCGCTGGGCGCGGTGTTGGCCGCGGCCGCATAGGGCTTGAGGGACACCTCCTCCAGCATCTCTTCCGCGATGGCGAGCATCTGCTGGCGCACGATCGGATCGGCCGAGCCGCGCACCGTGGTGGAGAAGGCGATCAGCACGCCGGTGATCCCCACCGCGATGACCACGATGGCGATCAGCATCTCCACCAGCGTGAAGCCGGCTTCGGAACCGCGTCGGCGATCAGCGCACATGGCCGGTCTCTCCCACCACCACGATGCTGGTGCTGCCGATGGTGATGCTGCGGTCGCTGGCGGTGCTGCCGGCGCCGTCGCTGGTGACACGGCCGTTGGGCTGGAAGTACAGGGTGCCCGCGGGCGACAGGCTGGCGGTGGTGCCGCCGGTGCTGGTGGTGTAGGCGCTGCCGCCATCCGGCCCTGGGAGGCTGCTGCCGCAGGTGGTCGCCGGGTTGTTGGCCGCGATGGTGAGCGTGACGCTGGTGCTGCCGACCACGGCGCACACCAGGCGCCGGTGCGACACCGCGGTCTGGTGCGCATGGCGCAGCGCGCTCACCACTTCGTCGCGCCAGGCATCGCTGCGCAGGCCAAGCGCCGCATCGAACTTGGGCATCGCCACGGCCGCCAGCACGGCGACGAGGATCATCACCCCGATGAGTTCCGGGAGCGTGAAGCCGATTTCAGAAGATCTCGCGCGCATGGACGGTCTTCTGGGTTTCGGGGCTGTAGATGCCGAAGGAGGCGCGGGCGGATGGGTCGGCGGCCCAGCCGGCGGCGCAGCTGCCGTTGCGTGAGCGCAGCCAGGGCTTGCCGGCGCCCGTGGTCGAAGGATGGGTGGACAGGCACGACTGGTCGGCCGTGGTGCTGCCGAGGTTCAATGCGAGGTCGAGGCTGCCGGTCGCCAGCGGCGCGGACAGGCTCAGCGTGCCGCTGCCGCCCGTGATCGTGATCAGGGCAGGCGTCGTGGTCCAGGTGGCTGCGGCCCCTTTGCCGTCGCGCACGTTGGAGCGTGCCACCGCGGTGGCCGCCACCGTGGTGCAGCTGTCGTCGGCGTTCTTGACCCAGGCGCGCGAGGCGGTGAAGTACTCCGTGGTCGCTTGCAGCTGCAGTGCCTGCTTTTCCGAGCCGAAGCCATTGGCCAGCCGCAGGCGGCCGCTGCGCAGCGGTACCGACGCTTGCACCACGGGCGAGCCGCTGGCGGAGCTGGCATCCCCGTCGGTGGCCCCCACGACCAGCGTGCCGGGCGCCGTCTCCTTCGCGGCAAACAGGTAGGAGGCCGACACGTTGCGGGACAGGCCCGCCACGAACGTGCCCGCCGGTGCATGCGGGCCGCCGCTGAGGCTGCCGCCGAGGGCACTGGCCTCGGTCAAGGTTACGCTGCGGCTCACCGGGCTGGTCAGCGAGCCATCGTAGTTTGCGGTCGTGATGTTGCTGGCGTTGCGTGCCGTCACGTCGACCTGGAAGGCCTGCCCTGCACCGCCACCGGTCCAGCCCGCATAAGTGAAGCTGCCGCAGCCGTGGCCGTTGACAGCTGCCAAGCTCACGTCGAAGTGGTGGGGCACGATCTGGACACCCGCCAGCTTGCCCGCCGGCGCCACTGTGGTGGCGATGGACGACAGGCCGCTGCCGAGGTAGTCGGTCACCGTGGCCGTCACGTCCAACCAACCCACTTCCGGCCAGCGCAGCGTGGCGAGCCCGGCGCCACCGCTGAAGGCGCCCCAGCTGGTGGTGAGGCTGGGGTTGGACACGCCCATGCCGGTGGGCGCGCGCAGGACATGGGTCAGGCTCAACTGCGGGGTCGCCTCCTTGCCGAAGTTTGCCGTCGCCGCGTTGTTGGCATTGCGCGCCTCCACCGTCAGAGTGAACGGGTTGCCTGCGCCAACGGGGTTGACCGGCAGGCCGCTGAGCACCAGCGCTGCCGCGGGCGCGGCCACGAAGTCATCGCTGCCAGTCATCACCAGCCCGGCGTCGGTCCCCGTGGCGGGGTAGCGCGCGGCGAGGGTAACCTTGCCGACATCGGCGTACTGCACTGCGGTGGACGCCATGCCGCTGGCGTTGAAGGCGAGCGAAAGGGAGACGCTGCCCGAACCGCAGCTCACGGCACTGCTGTTCACCCGCACCGGCAGGGTTCCGCTCACCGGATTGACGAAGCTGCAGCTGAAGGCCACCGTCTTCGTGACGCTGGCGAAGGCCGGAACACAGGCGCTGCTGGTGTCGGACTTCTTCACCGCGCTCACCGACACCGCCTGCGGTGTATCAGCTCGGTGATGTGGCACGTCGTACACCAGGCCGCTGTCCGCGGCGGTGTACACACACGCGCCGGTGCCGCCCAGGTTGCAGGTGGTGGTGGCCCCCAGGCCGGTGGGCGCGGGCGCCAGGCCGGTGGTGCCCAGCGTGACGGAGCCGGGGCTGGGCAGCTGCATGCGCAGGTTGGCGGAGCTGCTGCCAGAGGGGATGCTGAAGCTGGCGCCATCGGGCCAGTTGACGCTGCCGGTGGCGGTGAGGGTGCCGGTCACGCCTTCGGAGTAGCGCGTGGCGCAGGCTGCGTCCTGGCAGGCGATGACGGTGAACGTGCTGGGCGTGCAGGTGAGCCCGTCGTCATCGCCCGAGATCTCCACATGGTCCAGCGTGACGCCGCATCCGTGCGTGGTGGCCATGTCGGTGGCGACCTGCGCGGCCCCCACCTCGTAGTTGTACAGCCGCACTTCGTCGATGCGGCCGTTGGCGGAGTTGGTGGTGGCACCGGTCGGCGTGTTGGTGCTGCGGTTGTCGCCGATGAACAGGGTGCCCAGGCTCACATCCAGCGAGCCCAGGGTGGTGCCGGTGGTGGTGGCGGCCTGCACGCCATTGATGTAGATCCGCACCGTGCTCTGGTTGGTGCCTGTCTTGAGCGACCAGGTGGCCGCCACGTGCACCCAGGTGTTCGCCGCAAAGCTCTGGGCGCCGGTGGTGGCCACCAGCGTGGTGCCGGCCAGGTCCGACAGCATGAAGCGCAGCGCCCCGTTGTCGTTGCGCTGCAGATAGAACGGCCGGTTGGCGAGTGCCGTTGCATCGACCAGCATCGCGGCATTGTTGTTGGTGTTCCACCTCACGTTGGCGCGGTACCAGAGCGACACGCTGCCGGAGGACGGGCCGATGGCGGAATCCACGTCGAGCGCGGTGTCCACCGCCGCGATGGTGGTGCTCGTGTTGGATGGCACTTCGAAGGCCCGGCACACATAGCCCCCGCCTGCCGCGGTCGTCTGCGAGCTGCCGCCCACGCGCACGCCGTTGTGCGAGTTGCCGGAGCTGTCCAGCACTTCGCCGACGGTGCCGGTCCAGCTGGTCTCGTCCATGCGGTATTCCGCCACCTTGGCCGGCGTGGTGGAGGCGATGTACCAGCGGATCGCCGTGCCGGCGGCGGTATAGCCGTTGTTGTAGGCGTACTGGGTGTAGTCGGCGCTGGACACCTGGACGCCGATGGTGGCGTTCAGGCCGCTGGTGTTGCCGGCTCCGTACTGGTACTTGAACTCACCGTTCTCGTACAGGATCACCTGGAAGGTGTACGGCTTGGTGGTCGAGTACTGATAGACACCGCTCCACGAGATCACGACATAGCGGTTCGGCGCAGTGCCCTTCTGCTGCCAATAGACCTTGCCGCTACCAGCCCGTGAGGGGTCCAGGTCGGTCCAGTAGGCGGCCAGCACGTTGGTGGCCGGGCCGGCAGTGCAGCCGCTGCGGGTGGGTGCGGTGCCGATAGGCATCGCGTCGTTGGTGTAGTCGCGGAAGAGGCCCGTGTCGCTACCGAACTGCAGCAGGCCGTTGGTGAGCACGCGCACAGAGTTGTAGGCCGTGCCGGCGAAGGTGAAGGTGAAGCCGCCGGTGAAGGCGATGGTCGCCTTGTCGTCGTCACCCGGGTATTGGGTGCAGCTGGTATCCCAGGTGACCTGCGTGGTGGCGGTCTCCCAGGCATAGGCGTCGCTGCGGAAGCTGTAGGTGGCCGCCTGCACGGCAGGCAGCAGCGCCAGAAGGACGAACGCTGCCGTGACCCGGCGCCAGCGCAGGGTCACGGCAGCCAGAAGCCGTGTGAACAGCAGTGTCATCCCGAAGGCGTGGCTGCGGCATCACGCCGCAGCGTCGTCGTCAGTCAGTATCAGGGACCAGCGCGCACACCGGTGAAGGTGGCGGAGCTGGAGTTGGGGCCGGTCAGCGTGCAGGTGGCGGTGGTGCCGGCCGGTGCAGCGATGGCCGCAGCGGTGGCGGTGTAGCCGCTCGGCAGGCCGCCTTGCAGCAGGCCGCCGACGTCGTCGCAGTTGTCCACGGCGACGCACTTGTTGGCGGTGACCACGTTGTTGACCACCGCGCAGCCGGCGTAGTTGAGGTTCATTGCCGAGGTGGCGGCACCGGCGACGCCGGCGATGCTGGCGGTCTGCGCATCGCTGCGCATGTCGATGAACTTCGGCAGTGCGGTGGCGGCAAGGATGCCGAGGATGACGATCACGACAATCAGCTCGATCATCGTGAAGCCCTTTTGACCTTGATTCATGAGGTTAGCTCCTAGGTAAGGTGAGGTCAGTGGCAGGAAGCGTCGACGATGTCGACTTCGGGAACATCGCCCAGGCGCTTCGCCTGGACGTAAACGAACTCGCAGGACTGGTTGCCCAGCCCGATGTAAAGGGCCGGCGTGCCGTTGCGCTCGCCGGTCCGCAGGGTGAAGGCGTCCAACCTTGCCGGCCCCGACGCCGCGGCCAGCGTGGCCGCCCGCGCTATGCCGTCGGAGCTGGCCGCGGGCCAGCCGTGCACGCCGGCGATCACCGCGCCGTCCAGCGCCAGCTGCGTGCAGTCGCCCGGCGGGCTGGCGGCCTGCACCGCTTCGCAGCGCGCATGGAACAGGCTGGCCGCCACGCGGGCCGCCGCAGCGGCCGCCTGCAGCCGCCCCGGGCGGCTGGCCTGGCGCAGCTCGGCCAGCCGCGGCAGCAGCAGCGACATCAGCACCGCGACGACGATCAGGCACAACAGGACCTCCAGGCGCGACACACCCGAACAGCAGGTGGGTGATCGCTTCGCAAGAGGTATCGGCATCGTGGTTCATTTCTTGAATGCCACGCGGCCCAGATCCCACACCGGCAGGAACACGCCGAGCGCGAGGATGAGTACCAGGATGCCGATGAAGACGATCATGATCGGCTCGATCTGCTGGGCCAGGGTCTTGAGCTCGTACTGCACTTCGTTGCTGTAGAGCTCGGCCACTTCTTCCATCAGCTCGTCGACCGCGCCGGTCTCTTCGCCCACGCCGATCATCTGCAGCACCACCGGCGTGAACACACCGGCGGCGATGGCCGCGCGCAGGATGGATTCACCGCGCTCCACGCTGTCGCGCATGCCTTCGATGCGCTTGGCGAGGTAGGCGTTCTCCGCCGTCTGCGCCACCACCGACAGCGCCTGCTCCACCGGCACGCCGCTCTTGAGCGCGAGCGCAAAGCTGCGCGCGAAGCGGGCGAGCGTGGCTTTTCGCACGATCTTGCCGGCGATGGGGATGCGCAGCTGGATGCCGTCCCACTGCAGCTTGCCTGCGGGTGTGTGCTTCCAGTGGTGGAAGGCCGCGGCGCCGATCACCGCGCCGCCCAGCAGCATCCAGCCGTAGTCGATGGTGAAACGCGAAGTGCCCAGCAGGATGCGGGTGGCCAGCGGCAGCTCGGCGCCAAAGGCCTTGAACACGCCGGCGAAGGCCGGGATCACCATCACGTTGATCACCGCGATGGCGCCGATCATCGCGATCATCACGAACATCGGGTAGCGCAGCGCGGACTTCACCTGCTGGCGCATGAACACCTCGAACTCCAGGTGCTTGAACAGGCGCAGGAACACCTCTTCCAGCCGGCCGGTCATCTCGCCCACCCGCACCATCGCCACGAAGAAGTGGTCGAAGATGTTGGCGTGCTGGGCAAAGCTCATCGACAGCTCGATGCCCGATTCGAGGCTGCGCCGCACTTCGGCCAGCGTGTCCTTGAAGGTAAGGTTGGTGGCCGACTCCTGCAGCCCGAGCAATGCGCGCAGGATGGGCACACCGGAGCGCAACAGCGTGTTGAGCTGGCGGCAGAACAGCATCAGGTCCACACCAGTGACCTTCTGCTTGAACAGCGCGCGCCAGTCGATCGAGGGCGAATCGGTCGCAGCGACCACCGCGCCGCCCTCGGCCTGGATCTTCAGCGGCGTGACACCACGCGCAAGCAGCTGGTCCGCCACCGCGGACGCGTTGGGGCCGTCCAGCGTGCCGCTGACGCTGCCTGCTGCCGACCTGCCGGTGTACGCAAAACGCTGCATGGCCTACCGTCAGTCGTCCAGCTGGGTCGAAATGCCCATCGCTTCGTCAATCGTGGTGCGGCCTTCGACCACCAGGCGCACGGCGTCGCGCCGCAGCGTCTCGCCGTTCATCTGGCGCTTGGCCACCTGGGTGAACTGGGCGGCGTCGCCATGGTTCATCGCCTCGACCAAGGCTTGGGTCATCTCGACGAACTCGTACACGCCGGTGCGGCCGGAAAAGCCGGTGTCGTTGCAGGCGGTGCAGCCGCGGCCGTGTTTGTAGCGGTGGCTGTCCACCGCACCGCCCAGCTCCAGGCGCAGCCATTCATGCTCGGCCGGCGTGGGCGCCACCTCTTCCGCGCAATGCGGGCACACCACGCGCACCAGGCGCTGGGCCAGCACCATGCTCAGCGACAGCGCCACCATGTAGCGCGGCACGCCCATGTCGATCAGGCGCAGCGGGGTGGAGAGCGCGTCGTTGGTGTGCAGGGTGCTCAGCACCAGGTGGCCGGTGAGCGCGGCGCGCATGCCGATCTCGGCCGTGACCTGGTCGCGCATTTCGCCCACCAGCACGATGTCCGGATCCTGCCGCAGCGCGGCGCGCAGCACGCGGCCAAAGGTGAGGTCGATCTTGTCCATCACCTGCACCTGGTTCAGGCCGGGCAGGCGGTATTCGACCGGGTCTTCGACCGTGATGATCTTGCGTTCGGTGCTGTTCAGCGAATTGAGCGCCGCGTACAGCGTGGTGGTCTTGCCCGAGCCAGTGGGGCCGGTCACCAGCACCATGCCGCTCGGGCGTGCGATCGCGCGGCGCAGGGCCTTGTCCACCGCCGGCGGCAGCTTCAGCTTGTCCAGCGACAGGTTGCCGCCGCTTTGCGCCAGCAGCCGCATCACCACCGATTCACCATGCTGGGTGGGCATGGTGGAGATGCGCACGTCCACCGTGCCGGTGCGCAGCTTCACGTGGAAGCGGCCGTCCTGCGGCAAGCGCTTCTCGGAGATGTCCAGCCCGGACATCAGCTTCAGGCGCAGCGCCACCGCGGTGGCGATCTTCGAATCGGCTTCGGTCTGCACATGCAGCACGCCGTCGATGCGAAAGCGGATGCGCAGGCTTTTTTCCTGGGGCTCGATGTGGATGTCTGAGGCGCGCGTGCGGATCGCTTCCTCGAACACCGAGTGCAGCAGCCGCACCACCGGTGCGTCCTCGGTGGTGGCGCTGCTCAGGCCGAGCAGGTCGCCAAACTCGTCCTGCACCTGCGCCATCTCGGTGGTGAGCGCCTGCGCGAGGCCGGCGATGGCTTCGGTGTTGTGGTACGAACGGTCGATCGCGTTGAGCAGCTGGCTCTCGGCCGCCACCACCACCTCGAACTCGCGCTTGAGCAGGCGCACGAGTTCGTCGTAGGCGTTCAGGTCCGTCGGGTCGGCCATCGCCACCTTCAGGCCCTGCGGCGAATCCTCCAGCGGCAGCGCGCGCAGGCGGCGGGCCTGCACCTCCGGCAACAGCTTGGCCACTTCCGGCCGGGTGTTGCGCGGATCTATCTCCACGAAATGCATGCGCAGCTGGCGCGCCAGCGCCTTGGCGATCTGCGCTTCGGTGACAAAACCGCTGTCGATGAAGATGCGGCCGAGCTTGCGCCCGCTGCGCTTCTGCTCGGCCAGCGCCAGGCCCACCTGCTCATCGGTGATCAGTTGCTCGCGGACCAGCAGGTCGCCGAGGCGGACGCGTTCGGGGCGGGTCATTTTTTCTTGCCCCCTTGGCGAAGTTCTCGGGTTCTCTCGCTGGCTGTGGCGAGAAGCGGGCCGACGGGGCGCTGTGCGCCGCTCATGTCCCCCGGGCCGTACCGGCCCTCCTCCTTTACTTCGCTCTGCACAACGCCCCGCTGTCCCGCTTCCACACCGCCTGTTTCCCTCGACGAGGACAACACCGGTGGAAGGCCGAGTGCAGCGGGTGACCGGCGTAGCGAAGTAAAGGAGGAGGTCCCGGCCGCAGGCTGGGGCCGGGGGACATGAGCGAAGCCGGTCACCCGCTGCGCTCGGCCCGCTCCAACCTCCGAGTGAAGAGAAGCCTTCATCTCAATTCCCGCCCGCCGTTGCGCCCGGCATCTGGGCTTCCGGCCAACCACCATCGCGGATGACGGTGGGCTTCATCAGGATCACGAGCTCGCGCTTGGTGCTCACCTTGGCGCTCTGGCGGAACAGGCCGCCCAGCACTGGCACGTCCTGCACACCCGGCACGCCTGTGCGCTCGTCGCTGCTCTGCTGCACCATCAGGCCGCCGATGGCGACGAACTGGCCGTCGCGCACACGCACGATGCTGTCGGTCTCGTTGACGGTGCTGGTCGCCAGCGGCAGGCGGAAGTTGCCCAGCGAGCCGAGGTCCACGTTCTTCTGCTTTTCCACCACCGTGCTGATGGCCGGGTGCACATGCAGCATCACCTGGCCGTCCTCGTCGATCTGCGGCGTCACGTCGAGCACGATGCCGCTGAAGAACGGCGTGAGCGTCAACGTGGGGGACGACACGCTGCTGGTGCCGGTGCTGGTGGTGTTGCTGGTGACGCCGGTGACGAAGAGCTCGTCGCTGCCCACCTTCAACACCGCCTTCTGGTTGTTGAGCGTGGCGATGCGCGGGCTGGACAGCACCTGCACGTCACCCTGGGTCTGCAGGAAGTTGATCAGCGCGGCGAAGTTGCTCGCCTGCAGCGCCAGGCCGTAGAAGCCGCGGCCGGTGGCACCGTTCTGCACACCGCCGGGCTGGCCGGTCACCACGGTGGTGTCGCCACTGATCAGCTGGCCGGCCGTCTGCAGGGTGACGTTGGGCGCGCTCACGCCCAGCGCGGCCGTGACGTTGCCGAAGATCTTGCCGAAGGCGCCCCAGTTGACGCCGGCCTGGGCGTCCTTGCTGAGCGACACCTCCACGATCTTGGCTTCCAGCATCACCTGGCGCTCGATGGAGAGTTGCACCGCCTTGAGGTACTGCTCCACCTGGCGCAACTCATTGGGCGTCGCCTTGACCACCACCACGCCGGCCGATGGGTTGAGCACCACGCTGCGGCCGTTGGCCGCGCCCACCAGGGCGTTGAGCGAGGAGTTCACCTCGCGCCAGAAGTCGGCATCGGAGGTGGTGCGCACATGGGCGCTGTCGTCCTGGCGCGGGGTGCTGCCGCTGCTGCCGTTGTTGCCCGACGAGCTGCCGCTGGACGAGCCGTTGCTGCCGTTGCTGTTGCCCGCACCGCTCTGCGTGATGGAGCTGGAGCTCACCCGCAGGTCGCTGGCGCCCTGGCGTCGGCCCGGCAGGTAGCTCACCTTGAACAGCCGGGTCTGCACGGTGTTGGGCTGCACGAAGATGCGGTTGCCTGTGATGCGGAAGTCGTAGCCGAACAGCTCGCGCATCGCCTCCATCGCCTCGGGCAGCGTGGTGTTCTTCAAGGTGATGGACACGTTGCCCGCCACTTCGGGCGACACCAGCACGTTGTAGGGCGTGTTGGCGGCCATCTGCATGAAGACCTGCGCGGCCGGCGCGTTGTTGACCGAGAGGTCGAAGCGGCGCTCGGCTTCCGGCGCAGGGGCGGCCAGGGCGGGCGGCACGTGGGCCAGCAGCGCGGCGCTCATGGCCGCCGCGGCGCCCAGGCGAGCGGCAAGCGTGGCGAGGCGGATCATGGTTGTTTTCCTCCGGCCAGGCTGGCCATGGGGGCGGGCGAGCTGCCCGCAGGCAAGACGGCGTGTTGGGTCATCTGCGCATCGAGCAGCAGCAGGCGCTCCACCGCGCCCTTGGCGCTGCGCACTTGCACGCCCTGCGTGTCGATGGCGATCACCGTGGCGGCACCGAGCTTGTCGCCGACGAAGACGAGGCGGTTGTCGACCAGCGCGTTGGCGCGGCCTTGTTGCGGCACCTGCACCGACTGCACGCGCGGCGGCGCAGCCGGCACGGGTGCAGCCGCGGCCGCTCGCAACACGCTGGACGCGGCACCGGCGGCCACCACGGGCGCGCTCAGCGCGGCGGGCGGCCGGGTGGGGTCGGCCGGTGCATCGGCAGCGTGTGCCGGCACGGCGAGCGCAAGCGCCACGCCGAACAGCGACAGGTGGAGAGGGCTGCGGGGCGGTGTCATCAGATCTCCAGCCAGCCGCCGTCCAGGCTCAAGGTGTACAGGCGCAGGGTGAGCACCACCTTCGGGTGCTGCTCCACCTTCATGCTCATGCCACCCCAGAGCACCCGGCGCGGCATGGTCTCCAGCGCCTGCAGGTAGGCCAGCAGGTCGCCCCAGCCGCCTTCCAGCGTGAGCTCCACGCCCTGGCGGTACACGGTGGGGTTGGCGGACGCAGCGCTGTTGAGCGCGGTGGTGAGCGGCGTGGCGGACGCTGCGGGCAGCGCCGGCGCCACAGCGGCAGCGCCTTCCGCGCGGGCGGCCATCAGGTCGGTGCGGGGCAGCGAGCGCAGCTCGCGCACCTGGATGCGGCCATGGCGCGGCAGCATCTGCTCCAGCAGCTCCACCATGCGGTCGGCAGGCACCAGCGTGTTTTCGTAGTCGCGCAGCATGGCCGCTTCGCCATCGACGCGCTGGCGCCACTGCGCGATGTCGGCGCGCAGCTGGCGGTCCTGCTCCGCGCCCAGCGCCTGCAGCCGCGCGGCTTCGGTGCGCAGGGTGTTGAGTTCGTTCTGCGCCGTGGCCAGGCGCACGCTGGCGGCACGCGAGCGTTCGAAGGCGGGCGTGACCCACAGCTTGTCGGCCAGCCAGAACGCCAGCGCGGCCAGCGCGATGAGCATGACCACGCGCTCGCGCTGCGGCCGCACGTCGAAACGCTGGGTCCAGCGCCGTAGCTGGGTGCGCACGCGCGCCAGGGCGTCGTCGAGCATCACGGCCGGGTTCATCGATGGGCCTCCGCGGCGGCGGCGCCGGGCTGCTGCGAGCGCAGCACGAATTCGGTGTAGGGCGCCACGGCGGTGGCGTCACCCCGCGGGTCCACCACCTTCATGCTCAGCTGGGCGAAGCTGCGGCCCTTGAAGCGCGGCTCCGCATTGAGGCGGCGCAGGTAGTCGGGCAGCACGGCGGCGTCGGCCATGCGGCCTTGCAGCTCCAGCGTCTCGCCATCGGCGCCCACGCCGAAGCCGGTGATCCAGAGCGACGCATGGGCCTGGCGCGACAGCGCCATGAAGTAGGCGGTGTAGCCCTCCTTGCGGCCGGCGACCTGCTGGTCCAGCACGGCATGCACACGGCGCTGGCCGGCGTCTGCCGCGCGCAGGCGCTCCAGCTCGGCAATGCGCTGGCGGTTGGCCTCCTGCAGCGAGCCCGTGCCGCCGTTGCGTGCGGTGAGCGTGCGTTCGGTGGCGGCCAGCTGCTCCAGGCGCTCGGCTTCGGCCAGGCGGCGCTGGCTCACCGCCTGCATCGCGCTGGACAAGGCAAACGCGGCCACCAGCGTGCCGCCCACCACCCACAGGCCGTGCGCCGCGCGCCAGCGCTGGCGCTGCGGCCGCAGGGCTTCGTCGTAGAGGTTGATCTGCTGCACCATGGCCTGCCTCATGCGGTGCGCAATGCGGCGCCAATGGCCAGCAGGTAGGCCGGCAACTGCTCGGGCGCTTGGGCCGGCGCCGGCAGTGCGCTGAAGTCCAGCACCTCGGCCGGATCGGCCGGCAGCACCGGCACATACACCAGGTCGCGCACGTAGTCGCAGAACGCCGGCATGCCAGGGCCGGGCAGCACATGCAGCCGCTCCAGGCTGGTGAGCGTGAACACACGCTCGAAGCCGTCCAGCGTGCGCTGCAGCTCCAGGCCGGCGCGGTCGAAGGCGGTCTGGCGCACGGTTTCGTCGGCGTCGGCGATCTGCGCCTGGGTGACGTCGATCTGGCGCGACAGCAGCAGCTCGCCGGCCAGCGTGATCACCAGCGTGCCGTGCGATTCGCCGATGTGCAGCAGCGCGTGGCTGCGGCCTTCGGTGGCGAACAGCGCCGACAAATTGCGCAGCGCCGTCTCCGGCACGTCCAGCGCCTGCCAGCGCACGCCGGCTTCCTCACCGGCGTCCACCAGCGGGCGCAGCGCGTCTGCCGGCGCGGCCACCGCGATCAGCGAGGCCTGGCGGCGCGAGCTGGCGCTGGCCGGCACTTCGAGCACGTCGACGCCGGCGCCCTCGATGGAGAAATCCACCATGTCCTTGAGCTTCCAGCGCACCGCGGCACGCCATTCCTCGCGCGGCACGTCGGGCGCATCCATTGGCAGCAGCTGGTACTGCTGGCGCTGCAGGAGGGCCACGCAAGCGTGGCGCCCCAGGGCGCCGGCGCGGCGCGCATGGCGCAGCGCGCGGGGCGCGTCGTCCCAGGCTTCTTCGTGCACCCAGCGCACCGCCGGCCTGGCGCCGTCGGCCTGGCGCTCCACCAGGGCAAAGCGGGCCAGTGCACCATTCGGCACACAAGCCACCCAGCCGGATCTCGAAGAGGAACGTTTGAAATGGAGCACGCAGGCCCTCGCTCAGTCTGCCTGTGATGGTGCAGCGGGAGCCAGGGCTCACAAGTGCGGAAAAGCAAGGCGAAATGGCCCCAAAACGTGGCGCTGTGCGGTGTTGCACACGCAGCTGCGCCAGTGGGCGCGGCCGCAGCAGAATCGCGCCATGACCCTCCTGGCTTCGCCCCTGGCCGCCACGCCGGCCCCCGTTGCGACCGACAGCGAGCGCTTCGGCAAGCCGCCGCAAGGCTGGCGCCGAAGCCTGCACGCCGTGGTGTTCGAATCCGACACCCCGACCGGCCGCGCCTTCGACGTGGTGGTGATCGCAGCCATCGTGCTCAGCGTGCTGGTGGTGGTGGTCGACAGCATGGAGTCGTTGTTGATGCACCACCGCCGGCTGCTGAGCGCGGCGGAATGGGTTTTCACGGCGCTGTTCACGCTGGAGTACCTGGCGCGGCTGTGCAGCGTGCGCCGGCCACTGCGCTATGCCACCAGCTTCTACGGCGTGATCGACCTGCTGTCGGTGCTGCCGACCTACCTGGCGTTCTTTGCGCCGGAGGCTCAGCTGCTGATCGACGTGCGCATCCTGCGGCTGCTGCGCGTGTTCCGCATCTTCCGGCTCACCGCCTACATGGCCGAGTTCAGTGCGCTGGGCAATGCGCTCACCGCCAGCCGCCGCAAGATCCTGGTGTTCCTGTGCTTCGTGCTGATGATGGTGCTGGTGATGGGCACCGTCATGTACGTGGTGGAAGGCCCGCGCAACGGCTACACCAGCATCCCGATCGCGATGTACTGGGCGGTGACCACGATGACCACGGTGGGCTTTGGCGACATCACGCCGAAGACGGACATCGGCAAGCTGATCGCCTCGGCCATGATGCTGCTGGGCTGGGGCGTGCTGGCGGTGCCCACGGGGATCGTGACGGCGGAGTTCACGGAGCAGCGAAGGGGGCTGGCGCGGGCCTTGCGGGATTGGCGGTGTGCGGGATGTGGGGCGCAGGGGCACGCGGAGGACGCGCGGTATTGCAGGGTGTGCGGCGCGCAGCGGGCGCCAGCGGGCGGGCCATGAAGCCTTTGCCTCGGCAGCCGTTCCAGCGTGACCTGCGCAGAGGGTCGACTGGTCGGATGGGCGAATCCGCGCCTTGTTCCCTCCTGAGCGGGGCTCCCTGCTAGGGGCGAGGCGGCGGGCGCGCCGGGCGGAACCACAAATACGTTGGTGGTACGCGATGCCAAGGGCGAATGTGAATAACCCGCTTGGGCGGGTTATTCATCCTCCGGGGCGGAAGGCCCCTGCGGACCGTGACTGCGTCACGTCCAAGGCAGTCCACTGGACTGCCTTGAGCGAACCACAAGGTGGTTCTCATCCGTCGCATGATCACCAAACGCAAAACGGCTCCCGCAAGGGGAGCCGTTTTTCGTTTGGTGGCCAAGGGCGGAATCGAACCACCGACACGCGGATTTTCAATCCGCTGCTCTACCAACTGAGCTACTTGGCCAAGAACCCAGGAGTATAGCAGCGTTCCAGGACAGCCCCGCTCACAGGCCGCGTTTGTTGCGCGACAGGTCCACACCCAGCTGCTTCAGCTTGCGGTACAGGTGGGTGCGCTCCAGGCCGGTCTTTTCGGCCACGCGGGTCATGCTGCCGTTTTCCTTGGCGAGGTGGAACTCGAAGTAGCTCTTCTCGAACGCGTCGCGCGCCTCGCGCAGCGGGCGGTCCAGCTCGAAGGTCTGGGCCGATTGCGGGCCCAGCGCCAGCGCGACGGGCGCAATGGCCGGCGAGCCCAGCGCGGGCTCCAGGCTCAGTCCGGGCTGGGCGGCGTGGACGGCGTAGCCGTCGGGTCGAAAGGAAGGCGCCGGGTGGCTGCTGCCATTGCCGTTGGGGGCCGCCGGGCGTGCCGCGCCGGGCGGTGCCGGCTTGGCCAGGCCCTGCTCCACAGCGCGCAGCAGCTTCTGCAAGGTGATCGGCTTTTCCAGGAAGGCCATGGCGCCGTACTTGGTGGCCTCCACCGCGGTGTCGATGGTGCCGTGGCCGCTCATCATGATCACCGGCATGGTGAGCTGGCCGCTGGAGCCCCACTCCTTGAGCAGCGAGATGCCGTCCACGTCGGGCATCCAGATGTCCAGCAGCACCAGGTCCAGGCGCACTCGGTCGCGGGCGGCCCGGGCTTGCGCAGCGTTTTCCGCGAGCTCGACGGTGTGGCCTTCGTCGGTGAGGATTTCCGACAGCAGGGCGCGGATGCCGAGTTCGTCGTCTACTACAAGAATGGTGGCCATGGGAGGGTCAGTGCGCCCGGGAGATCAAGGGAGCCGCCGGGGGCGAGGAGGCCTGCGCGGGAGCGAGATTCGAAAATGATAACGAAACTTGCGCACCGGCCACCGCGGGTTCCCCCGCCGTGCCTTCCACGGCGCGGCCCGGCAGGTTGACGATGCGCACCCGCGCGCCGTGTTCGTCGGCGATCTTCTTCACCACCGCCAGGCCCAGCCCGGTGCCCTTGGTCTTGGTGGTCACGTAGGGTTCGAAGGCCCGTTTGAGCACCTTGTCGGCAAAGCCCGGGCCGTTGTCGGCGACCTTCAGGCGCACCGCGCGCAGCTGGCCATCGTCGGTGCGCGCTGCTTCGGTGGAGATGATCACGCGGCCCTCGGGCTTGTCGGCCACCGCGTCCAGCGCGTTCTGCACGAGGTTGTGGATCACCTGGCGCAGCTGGGTGGCGTCGCCCACGATGGGTGGCAGCCCCTCGCCCAGCGAATGCGTGAGCCTGCCCTGCTCCTGCGCGTGCCCGTACAGCACCAGCACCTCGGCCACCAGCTGGTTCAGGTCCAGCGGCTCCAGCCGCACCGACGGCAGCCGGGCGTAGTCGCGGAACTCGTTCACCAGCTGCTTCATCGACTGCACCTGGGCCACGATGGTGGCCACGGAGCGCTGCAGCATCGCCAGGTCGGTGCCCTCGAGCTTGGCCTCCAGCTTGTGCTGGATGCGCTCGGCCGACAGCTGGATGGGCGTGAGCGGGTTCTTGATCTCGTGCGCCAGCCGGCGTGCCACCTCGCTCCACGCGGCGGAGCGCTGCGCCGACACCACCTCGGAGATGTCGTCGAACACCATCAGCCTGGCGTTGCCGGGCAGCGCGGCGCCCCGCACCAGCAGGGTCAGCGTGTCCTGCTCGCGGCCGCTGCCCGGGCCGGTCTGCAGCTCGAAGGAATCCTGCCAGTGGTCGCGCTCGCCGGCTTCCGGGCTGCTGCCGTGCAGCTCGAAGCGCTGCCACACCGACTGGGCAAACATCTCCAGCCCGGGCACCTCGTGCAGCTGGCGGCCGCGGTAGGCGTACAGCGGCATCTTCAGGATGCGCGTGGCACCGGGGTTCACCGTGTCGATGCGGCGCTCGGCGTTGAACACCATCACCCCGGCGGTCAGGTTGTCCAGGATGGTCTGCAGGTTGGTGCGTGCACCTTCGAGCTCGGACACACCGCGCTGCACCTGCTCGCGCGCCTCGGACAGCTGCTCGGTCATGTCGGCAAAGGTGCGGGTCAGCCCGCCCAGCTCGTCACGCGACTGGTACACCGGCTTGGCCCGCAGGTCGCCGCGCGCCACCTGGCGCATGCCCTCGGCCAGCAGCAGCAGTGGCCGCGCCAGCTGGTGCCCCAGCATGGCCGCCAGCAGCACCGCGCCGAACACCGCCAGCACCAGCACCAGCGTGAGCGTGCCCACGTACATCTGGCGCAGGCCGTCGCGCGCCAGCGCGCGCTGCTGGTATTCGCGGTAGGCCGTCTGCAGGGCGAGCGCATTGGCGGCCACCGCCGGCGGCACGGTCTGCACCACCATCAGGAAGCGGTCGTCCCCTCCCAGGCGCAGCTCCGCGCTGGGCAGCAGCGCAATCGCCCGCACCCGCGCCTGCGGCCGCGCCGGCGCGCCGGAAGCGGCTGCGCCGGCGGGTTCATCGTCCAGCCCTTCGAGCTGGCTCACCACGCGGTTCACCCGGGCCTGGCGCAACAGCTGCATCGCCGGACGTTCGGGCGCAAACGGCGCCGACACCCCGCCGGAAGACAGCAGTACCTGTCCGTTGGCGCCCAGCAGCGCCACGTCGCGCACACCCAGCTGCTCCCGCAGGCGCTCCAGCGCCAGCGGCGGCACGGTGCCCCGGCCGTCGGCCAGGCGCTCGGCCGCCAGGCGGGTCTTGTTGCCCACGTCGTTGACCAGGGTGTCCAACGTGCCGCGGCCCAGCGACAGGCCGGCATTGAGCGCGCCCTCCACCTGCACGTCGAACCAGGCCTCGATGCTGCGGGTGACGAACTGGTAGGACACGGTGTAGATCAGCACGCCGGGCAGCACGCCCACCAGCGCAAAGATGCCGGCCAGCTTGAGCAGCAGCCGGCTGCCGAACTTGCCGCGCCGCATGCGCACCGCCAGCCGCAACGCCGCGCCGATGATCACGGCGACCAGCAGGCCGGCCACCGCCACGTTGACCCAGAACAGCCAGACGAAATTGCGCTCGTAGAAGCCGCGGGTGTGGGTGGCGAAGGACAGCACGAACGCCAGCACCATGCCGAAGCCGGTGGTCGCCACCAATGCGACGATCCAGCCCCAGCGTGTCGCGCGAGTGCTCATGTCAGCCCCTCGGCCGCGGCGTACCGAGGCCGGTCCCCCGTGGGGACCTCGCCCGCCTTGGGGCGGCCCGGCGTCGGGCTCGTGCTCACTTCGCGCTCACTCCACCTTGACCACACGTTCCACGCCCAGCACCCAGTCGGCATGGCCGCCGATGCCGAACTGCATGGGGCCGGGGAGTTGGGAGGTGTCCAGCTTGTAGCTGAATTCGACGTAGTAGCGCTCGTCCGGTTCGATCTGGGAGTTGTCGGCGATCTTCCAGCGGGCGCTGCTGGACAGGGCGGTCACCGCCTCCTGCAAGGTGGCATGGCTTTGGGCCAGGCCGCCGAGGCTGACGCGCCAGCTGTCGCTCAAGGGCTGGTAGCTCAGGCGCCAGGAGCGGGTGGCGCGTGCCACGCGGGCGTCGCGCCAGTACCAGCGGTGGCGGTAGACGGTGGCCTCGGCCACGAAGTACAGCGGCACGCCGCGCTGCAGCGCGTCCTCCACCACCCGCGGCAGGGCCACGCGGGCGCTGAAGTCCAGCGTGAGCCCCGGGTCCAGGCGCTGCAGGCTGAGGTGGGTGAGCTCCACGCCTTCGGCCCGCGCGGGCGCGGCGCCAAGCAGCCCCGCCAGCGCCAGCAGCAGGGCCCATGCAGCAGCCCGGCCCCGCATCGCGGATGGCCAGAAACGCAGACAGGCCGTCACGATGCACCCAAGGAAACGCCGGGCCGTTCCCAAGTTTCCTTGACCCCCTCGGGGGGCCTGACGCGCAGCGGCAGGTCTGGGGGCGCACACCACGGTCAACGACGTCTCAGGTTTTATGGAGAAGGGCGTAGAAGAAGCCGTCGTGCACGGCTTCGCTCAAATTGTCGGCCACGGGAAGCAGGTGGCCTGGTGCGCGCGGGTCCACGCGGGGGCATGCGGCACCCTGCCGTTGCAAAAAAGCGTCGATCTGCGCCTGGCCCTCGGCCCGGAACAGCGAACATGTCACATAGAGCAACCGGCCGCCCGGTTTGAGCAGCGGCCACAGCGCGTCCAGCATGTCGGCCTGGATCTTGGCCAGCGCGCGCACGTCGTCGGCGCGGCGCAGCCAGCGCACGTCCGGGTGGCGCCGGACGATGCCCGACGCGCTGCAGGGCGCGTCCAGCAGGATCGCGTCGAAGGGCCGGCCGTCCCACCAGCTGGCCACGTCGCGCGCGTCGGCGGCTTTCAGCTCGGCGCGCAGCTGCAGGCGGTTGAGCGTTTCCTGCACGCGCTGCAGGCGCACCGGGTCGCTGTCCAGTGCCAGCAGGTCCAGGTCCGCCAGCTCCAGCAGGTGCGCCGTCTTGCCGCCGGGTGCGGCGCAGGCGTCCAGCACGCGCGCGCCCGGCGCCAGCCCCAGCGCGGCGGCGGGCTCGGCGATCGCGGGCGGCGCAGCGAAGGCAGGAGCGGCCGCGGCGGCCTGCGGGATGCCGTGCGCCAGCGCCAGCGTGGACGGCGCGGCCGGCGGCGCGGCGCGCTCGGCCACCAGCCAGGCCGGCAGCGCCCGCCCGAGCAGCAGCGGGGCAGCCAACTGGGCTGCGGCGTCCTGCACCGACACCTCACCCTCCTCGAAGCCGGGCAGTTGGGTCACCGGGCACGGCTGGGCCAGCAGCACCGCATGTTCGTCCAGCGCCTGCGCGGCGCGGCCCTGCGCGGCCAGCCGCTGCACATAGGCCTCGGCCGTGCCGCGGCGGCCGTTCACGCGCAGGGTCATGGGCGGATGCTGGTTGTCGGCGGCCAGCACGGCCTGCCACTGCTGCGGCCAGTCCTGCCGCACCCGTTCTATCCACCAGCCGGGGTGGTTGTAGGCGCCCAGCGGCTTGACCTGGGCGGCGCGCACCAGCTCGTCGCGCTCGCGCAGGAAGCGGCGCAGCACCGCATTCAGAAAGCCGGCGGCCGCCGGCGTGCGCTGGCGCGCGGCAGTGACCGCCTGGTCGACCACGGTGTGATCGGGGTAGCTGGCGCCTTGCAGCGCCTTGGGCAGGGGCCACAGCAGGGCGAGCGCCGACACCAGCAGTGCATCCACGTTGGGCGGCGGTGTCTTGGGCGCCAGCGCCTCGCGCACCACCTGGGCGCCGCCCAGCCAGCGCAGCACATGGAAGCTCAGGGCCTGGGTGCCACCGCGCGCCTCGGCCGGCACGCGGGCCAGCACGTCGGTGAGCGACTTGCCGCCGCGCACCGCCTGCACCGCGTCGGCGGTGTGGTCCAGCAGGCGCGCCAGCGGGAGGGAAAACGGGGTCGTTGCGGCGTTCTTGGACGGGGCATTCACGCGGGGCAGTCTATCCCCTGCTCCCGGGCACGCTTTGCGCCGGCACGCGACAATGAGCCCCTTGCCCACCGGCCACCGCACCACCATGACCCGTACCCCGACGATGCCCATCCTCCGCACCGAAGAGGACCTGAACGCCCTGCCCGCGTCCGAGCGCATCCGTTACCGGCTGGTGGGCGCCGACCGGCGCTACCACGCCAACGACAACATCGCCGCCTTCATCCGCGAGGGCGAGCTCACCGAGCTGAAGGCCGAGGTGGAGCAGCAGCTCAAGGGCGTGCTGCAGGCCCTGGTGATCGACACCGACAGCGACCACAACACCAACGACACCGCCAAGCGCGTGGCCAAGATGTTCGTGGACGAGGTGTTCAAGGGCCGCTACGTGCCCATGCCGTCGGTGACCGAGTTCCCCAACATCGAGCGCCTGAACGAGCTGATGATCGTGGGCCCGATCAAGGTGCGCAGCGCCTGCTCGCACCACCTGTGCCCCATCCTCGGGCGGGTCTGGATCGGCCTGATGCCCAACGAACACTCCAACCTGATCGGGCTGTCGAAGTACGCCCGCATCTGCGACTGGATCATGAGCCGGCCGCAGATCCAGGAAGAGGCGGTCACCATGCTGGCCAACGAGCTGCAGGAACGGGTGAAGCCCGATGGCCTGGCCATCGTGATGGAAGCGGACCACTTCTGCATGCACTGGCGCGGCGTGAAGGACGACGAGTCCATGATGACCAACAGCGTGATGCGCGGCGCCTTCCTGAAGGACGCCAACCTGCGGCGCGAATTCCTCTCGCTGCTCAGCAAGAAGGGGTGACCACCATGCTCGTCCGCCTGATCTACTGCAGCCGCGCGGTGCCCGCGGTGGACGCCGAGGAGATGCACGCCATCCTCAAGACGGCACGCACCCACAACCCCAAGCACGGCATCACCGGTGTGCTGTGTTTTTCCGACGGCTTCTTCATCCAGGTGCTGGAAGGCGGCCGCGTGGCGGTGAACCGTCTGTACCAGAAGATCGTGGTGGACGGCCGCCATGCCGACGTCACCTTGCTCGGCTACGAGGAGATCGGCGAGCGCCGCTTCGCCGGCTGGTCCATGGGCCAGGCCAACATGGCGCGCCTGAACCCGGCGCTGCTGCTGAAGTATTCCGAGAAGGCGAGCCTGGACCCTTATGCGCTCAGCGCCCCGGCGATGACCGCACTGTTCGAGGAACTGGTGGCCACCGCGGCCATCATGTGCGGCACCTGAGCCTGGATCAGTCCACCACGCGCCAGTGCACCCCATCGTCGCTGCGCAGGCAGGCGCCGTCGCGCGCCCCCGGCATCAGGCCCGGGCGGTCGGGCAGCAGCCAGCTCAGGCTGGCGGCATAGCCGAAGCGGCTGTCGTGCACCACGTCCAGGTCGGCCAGCTGGCAGGCCAGGGCCTGCGGCGGCAGGCCCTCGAAGCGCAGCGGCTGCACCGGCGGCAACTCGCCTGATTCCGGCAGCGGCGCCACCGCCAGGTCACCCAGCGCGAGATGGCCCAGCCGGTGGCTGCCGCCGCGCGCCAAGAACCAGCGCCGCTGCTCGCGCCGCGCGGCGGCGCAGCCGGCGACCCAGCGCAGGTCGCTCGCCACGCGCGCGAGTTCCGGCGCCCGGCCCGGCACCCAGTGCGCCAGCACCAGGTCGGCATAGTCCGACGGCGCCGGCGCGCCCAGCAGCCACAGCGGGCTTTCCGGGCTGTAGTGCGCCAGCCCCAGGGGCGCACCCAGCAGCCAGTGGGCGCCCTGGGTGTCCTGCGCATGCGCCAGCCAGGCCTCGATGCCACGCACCTGCTGCTGCAAGGCGCCGGCCGACACGCCGATGGCCGGCGACACCGTCAGCGCCTCCGGCCCGCGATCACCCCCCACCCACCGCAGTGGCTTGAGCTCGAACTGCAGCAGCAGTGCATGGCCGAACTGTTCGTTGCCGGCCGCGTCGGTGTGGCGGCAGCGCATGCCGCACAGCCACACCTGGCCCTCATGTTCCCAGGCGTCGAACACCTGGGCATCGTGCACCGGCGCGGCTTCCACTGCGCGCTGGTCGTCCACCGCGAACACCCGCACGCACGCCCGCGGCCGGCCGTCGGTGCCGATGGCCGCATTGACGAAGAACAGCTGCAGCCCGCCGGCCGACAGCGACACCACGTCGGGGAAGGGTGCGTTCACCGGCCCGCTGGCCGCTGTCCAGCCATGGTGGGGGCGCACTTCCAGCGGACGGTGGCCCTCCACCAGCACCGCCAGGCGGTCGTGCCCGGCCCACCAGGGCAGCGGCTGCTCCGGCGCACTGTGCGCCACGCAGCGCGGCAGCCGGGCCTGCAGCGCAGGCTCCAGCGGCTGCGCCCGCCAGCGCTGCGCGCCGGCAGCGGGCGCGCCGGGCGGCCGCGGCACCGGTTGCAGCAGCAGCGCCTCGCCGGCGGCGCCGCGCAGCACCGGCTGGGCCACGGCCAGGAACAGGGGATCGATCTCGGTCGGGTTCATCGCAGGACGTGCAAACGCCGCCCTGGCGTGGGCGGCGTGGTGGAACGGCGGGCCCGCAGGCCCGGCCGTGGTGGTCGGCTGCAGGGTGTCAGTGTGCCGGCGCGGGGTTCGGGCCACCCACGACGGCATTGAAGCCCGCCTCGCCGGCCTGGGAACCGAGCCAGTAGCCCACCGCGCCCGCGGCCGCGCCAATCACGAAACCGGCCACGTTGCCGAGCCCCGGCACGATGGTGCCGGACACGGTGCCCGCCGCCGCGCCGGCCGCCGCCGCGCCCAGCCAGCCACCCGCGACCTTGGCGGTCTGGCGCTCAGTGTTGGTCCAGTCGCCCGTCTGCAGGCTGGTGCGCGCCTCGCTGACGATCGACGCCCCATCGGTGCTGGGCACCGCGCGCAGCACCTATGGCATTCCGCAGCGCGGGCTCAACGGCGTGCCCAGCGAACTGTTCACCGACTCGCGCATCCGCATCAACCAGTACCTGCAGCCGCTGCAGTCCATTCCCGAGCGCTTCACCGTCACCGGCGCCCGCGCGGCCGACCCGGCAGCCTGGCTCGAAGCGGCTCGCGGCGCCAGCGGCCTCTGCGGGCCGATACGCGCTACCTTACGGGGGGCACCGCGGGCCGCCAAGCTGGGAACGCTCCCAGGCCGGAGCCGCCGTTCAGGGCGGCCAAGCAGCGCGCCACCACCTCAGGCGCGTCCAGCGCCGCCTCCCAGGCATCGGCCAGCGCCAGCACACCCTGGCGGGCGCTGCGCGACCACGATCCGCCCAGCGGATCCTGCGCATCGGCACGCAGCTTGGCGCAGTAGAGCGCACGCGCCGCCGGGTCCGTGCCCACCAGGCGCAGCAGCGGCTGCAGGGCGGCGTCGAAAGCGCTGGCCGACAAGGGCTCGCGGCCGCTGGGCTGCGCATGCCAGGCGCACAGGTATTCGATCGGGCCCAGGCTGCGCGCATGCCCATAACCCCCCTGCGGGCGCAGCGCCCCACCCCAGGCGGCCAGCCGGCCCGAGGGCAGGCGGCCGCTGCCCAGCGCATGCACCAGGGTCTGCGCCACCAGCGCCTGCACCGCCGGTTCGCCGTGGCGCTCGATGTGGCACAGCAGGTTCACGAAGGCCGGGTACAGCGCGTCGCCCAGGCCCTGGCACACCGTTTCCATCAGGGTGATGCGGTCCTGCGGCCGGGGCAGGGCCTCGCAGCCATCGACCAGGGCCTGGGCGGCCGCCAGCCAGTCGGGCTGCGCTTTCAGCACGGGCGCTCGGGCCTGCTCAGCCCGTGAGGTGGGACAGCACGCGCTGAGCGAGGGTGGCCACGTCCGCCGGGCCGGCGGGTGCGCCGCCCAGGGTGATGCGGGCGCCGGCGTCGGCACCACCCCCCAGGAACCAGGCTGCCGCATCGGCCTCCGCCCCGCCGCCGGCCGGCAAGCCCGCGCCCCCGTGGGGGCGCAGCTCCAGCTCGGTGCGCTGGGCGATCGACGGATGGAAGGACGCGGGTGGAAGGTTCATGGCAGCACTCGTTGCCATCTACTCTAGTGGCGCGCTGCGGGTTTGCCAGCTGGGATCGTTCCCATAAGGCGTCGCTGTCAGCCGCCGCCGAACAGCGCCTTCAGCGTGCGCAGCACCACCGCCGGCCGGGCGCTGATGTCGTCCACGATCAGTTGCACGAAGCTGCCCAGCGTCATCAGCAGCAGCACGTTGGCCGCCAGCACCTTCAGCGAAGCCGACAACGAGAACACATTGAGCTGCTGCGCATAGCGGTTCACCAGGCCGAGCACGCCGTCGATCAGGTACAGCACCACCAGCGCCGGCGCGCTGATCAGCATGCCCAGGGCCATGAGCCGCCCGAGCTCCGACTCGAACAGCACCACCCCGCCGGCTTTCAGCGGCGGCAGCCAGGCCGCCACCGGCCAGAGCGCATAGCTCTGCAACAGCGTGCCCACCAGCAAGAGAAAGCCACCGGAGAACATGAACACGAAGCTCGCCAGGCGCGACAGGAAGGCGCCGGTCAGCGGTGTCTGGTGGCCGGACAGCGGGTCCACCACCTGGGCCATGGAGGCGCCGGTTTTCATGTCGATCACCTGGCCGGCGATCTCGAAGGCCCAGAGCACCGAGCCGAACAGCAGCCCGATCGCGCCGCCGAGAAAGGCCTCCTTGGCGAACAGGCGCATCCAGTCCACCGTGCGCAGCAGGCTCACGTCCACCACCGGCTGCATCGCCAGGGACAGCGCCGCCACCGCCAGGAAGATGGCGTTGCGCACCAGCGCTGGCACCAGGTCGCTGGTGAACAGCGGCAGCAGCAGGAAGGCCACCGCCACCCGGGTGGTCGACAGGCCCAGCAGCAAGGCCATGGACTGCCAGTGGTCGCTGGTGAACAAGCCTTCCATCAGCGCTTGACCATGCCGGCAAAGCCGGTGAACACCCGGTCGGCAAACTGGTAGAGCCCGCCGCCCAGCATGGACGCGGTGAGGAAGATGGTGAGCACGATCGCAAAGAACTTCAGCGCGTACTGCAGCGTCTGTTCCTGGATCTGCGTGGCCGCCTGCAGAAAAGCCACCACCAGGCCCACCACCGCCGCCACGATGATGGGCGGCGCGGACAGCAGCAGCACGAACCACAGCGCCTGCTGGGTGAGCTGGAGGACTTCGCTGTTGAGCATGCGACGAAGCTCGGGTTCAGTAAGTGAGCACCAGGCCGTGCGTGAGCTTGACCCAGCCGTCCACCAGCACGAACAGCAGCAGCTTGAACGGCAGGCTCACGGTGGTGGGCGACAGCATCATCATGCCCATGGCCATCAGGATGTTGGAGATCACCAGGTCGATCACCAGGAAGGGCAGGAAGATCAGAAAGCCGATCTGGAACGCGGTGGACAACTCGCTCACGGTGAACGCAGGCACGACGACGATGAAGTCGCGGTCGGTGAGCTGGCCGGCCTTTTCGGGCGTGAGTGTCTTCTGCGCCGTCTTCAGGAAGAAGGCGCGCTCACGCGGCGGGCTGTGCTTGATGAGGAATTCGCGCAGCGGCTCCTTGGCGGCGTCGGCCGCGCTCAGCATGGTCTTGGTGCTGCTGCCGATGTTGCTGATGCCCTCCACGCGGGTGGACATCTCCTGCCCCACCGGGAACATGACGTAGACGGTGAGCACCAGCGCCAGGCCGTTGAGCACCACGTTGGGCGGCACCTGCTGCAGCCCGAGCGCGTTGCGCAACAGGCTGAGCACGACCACGATCTTGGTGAAGGAGGTGACCATCACGGCCACAAACGGTGCCAGCGCCAGCAAGACGACGGTCACCAACGCCGAGGACGGCGAGAACTGGGTCAGGTCCATTCGCAGCAGGACCCGTGTGCTGGAGCCCTATTCCTGGAGGAGCGCCAGTGTGCCGCGGCCCTGGGAGTGCTACCAGCTGGGAACGATCCCAGGCGCACCCCCTAGGTCGACAGGGTCAGCGGTGGCGCAGCAGCGACTGGCGCAGCAGGTTGAAGGCGGTCAGCGCCACCAGCGCGCCCACCGTGGCCAGCACCAGGCCGCCAAAGTCAAAACGGTCGCTCACCGTGCCGCCGGCGCGCAGCCAGGGCGCGAGGAACCAGCCGGCGAGCGTGGCGCTCACCGGGCCGACGGTCAGATTGATGGCGGTGCCTTCGTGGCCGGGCTCGCTGAGCACACGGCTCATCAGCCAGCCGAGCAGGCCGCCGACGGCGAACCACAGCGCAATGTTCATGAGGGACTCACACCAAACAACAGGTGGCAGCTCATTAGAGCAATGGGCGTGCCACGGGTTCCAACGCAGCAGCCCTGCCGGGCGGCGTCACCGGAGGTGTGAAAACGCTACCGGAAGTGTCGGATGCGCGTGCAGGAATGACCGCCTCCTGCAGCGGTGCGGCCGCTCACCCGGGGTCGACCGCGAAACGCTCCACCACCTGGCCTTGGCGCATGCCGAACCAGGCGCCGTGCTGCAGCAGCACCGCCTCGCTCTGCGTGGGCCGCCACAGCACCATGTCGTCCGGCGCGATCGCCACGCCGGCGCCCAGGTTCATCATCTGCTGGTTGGACGACAGCCCGTACAGCGGGTTGCTGGCCAGCCCGCTTGGCCACACCGGCCGGGCCATCAGGCGCCCGCCGTAGAGAAACACCGACTGCTGTCGCCCCGGCCACCAGCGCGCCACCCGGCGCGACAGCGCCGCCACGAACGGAATGTCCAGCCGGGGCAGGACCTTGAGCACCGGGGTGGCCAGCAGCACCGCCGGCTGCAGGGCCTGGAGGGTGGGCACATCGAAATCGGTGGGCTTGACCAGCGCGGAGCCCACCGACAGGTCGTTGAGCGGCGTGTCCGCACCGTGCAACGGGAGCGTGCCGCTGCCCGCGCCGTTGAAACACAGGCTGTCGTGCCAGAGCTCGGGATGGCGTTCGCGCGCCCATTGCTGGAAGCGCCGGTAGCGCGCGTTGGCCACCGCCACCGCGCGCGCCGGCGTGGTCCAGCGCGGCGCCTGCACCGCATGCGAGTCGTAGCCCATGAAACCGGCCCAGCGCAGGTGCTGCGGGTCCGCCGCCAGCAGCGCGAACACCGGCGCCAGCGCCTGGGGATCGGCCACGCCGCCGCGGCACAGGCCGACGTCGATCTCCACGCTCACCTGCAGGCGGATGCCCAGCGTGCGGGCGAGGTCGCGGTATTGCGCCAGGCGCTCGGGCGTGTCCACCAGCCAGCGCAGCTGCTGCGCGGGGTCGAAGGTGCCCCGGGCGGGCAGGTGTTCGTAGAAGCTCCAGGCGGCGGCCGCCGGCAGCGGCTTGCCGAGCAACAGGTCGAATTCCGGCGCCTGCACGGCGCAGTGGTTGAGGAAGGGCCGGTGGAAGACCATCAGCCCCCGCGCGCCCAGGCGCTGCGCCAGCTGCCGCAGCAGCGGCACGGAGGGCAGCGACTTCTGCACCAGGCGCAGCCGCGCATGCGCCGGCACGCCCTGCGTCAGGCGCTCGGCATTGACCTCCAGCCGGTCCAGGTCGATCACCACCGCCGGCTCACCCACGCCGGCGCGGCGCAGGCCCGCGCGCACCTGGTCGTACCAGGCCTGTTCACGCAATTGCTCGGTCAGGCCCATGGCGAATCAGTAGCGCAGCAGGCGCGCCACCACCGCCAGCAGGGCGGCGGCCAGGCCGCACACCACCACCGCGGCCAGCACCCCGGCGGGGCTGCCTTCGGCACCGCGCCCGATGATCCCGGCCACCACCAGCGGGCCGGCACCGCCGCCCACCATGGTGGTCAGGCCGTTGTAGATGCCGGCGCACGGCCCCACCACGGCCGGTGGGAACAGGCGCTGCACCAGCGAGAACTCGGCCGCCGAAAACGCGCTGATGCAGAACACCGCCACGGTGAAAGCCGCCACGCTGGCCGCCACGCCCGGCGCGGTGAGCGCGAGCCAGATCGCCGCGCCCCCGCCCACAAAGCCGAACGCTGCCACCAGCGCACGCCGGTTGAAGCGGTCCCCCAAGGTGGACCACAGCGCCAGGCCCACCACACCCGCCACGTAGGGCAGGCTGGTCGCATACACCAGCTGTTCGTAGGGCAGGCCCTTGGCGGTGACGAAGTAGGTGGGCAGCCAGAGCGACAGGCCCACCGACACCACGTTGTACAGGGTGCCGCAGGCCAGCATCAGCAGCACGCCGGGCCGCGCCATGGTGCGGGCCACCGTGCGCCAGCCGGGCGCGGCGGCCTGTGCCTCGGCGGCGTTGCCACGCTCGATGTAGGCGGCTTCTTCGGCCGAGATGCGCGGATGGCGCTCCGGCGTGTCATGCACATGGCGCCACACCAGCGGCAGCGACACCAGCGGCCCCGCCAGCGCCAGCACCAGGAAGCCGCGTGTCCAGCCGAAGCTGTGCATCAGCGGGATCAGCAGCACCGGCGCCAGGCACACCGCCAGCAGCAGCCCGCCCATCCACACGCTGTTGGCGCGCGCCCGCTCACCGGGCGGGAACCAGCGCTTGGTGAGCATGTTCATCATCGGGAAGTGCACACCTTCGGACAGGCCGAGCAGCACCCGGGTGGCGAGCAAGGCGGTGAGCGAGGCCGACAGCAGCGCACCCATCGCGGTGAACAGCGACCACAGCAGCACCACCGCCATCAGGCTCACGCGCGGCCCCAGCCGCGCGGCCAGCGGAGAGAGGAACAGGTTGGCCAGCCCGTAGCCCACGTAGAACACCGTGAGCAGCTGGCCGCCCTGCACGCGCGTCTGCTCCACGCTCCAGCCATACTGCTGGGCGATCAAGGGCAGCGCCAGGCTGACGTTCATGCGGTCCAGGTAGCCCACGAACAGCGTCACCATCAGCGTCAACGCCACACGCCAGCGGATGTTGTAGCTATCGCTATAATTTGCCGACCGCGCTGCCGCCGCCTGCGCCCACCCTGCCTCACCCTGCATGCCGACCTCCAAGACGCGCCGCACGCCGCCGCCCGCACTGGGCGTGAAGACGCAGCCGCGCCAGCAGCGCTCGGTGGACACCTACGAGCAGATCCTGGCCGTCACCGCGCAGATGCTGGGCGAGGTGGGCATCGAGCGCCTGTCCACCAACCTGGTGTGCCAGCGCTTGGGGCTCACGCCGCCGGCGCTGTACCACTACTTCCCGAACAAGTACGCCATCGTGCATGAACTGGGCGACCGGCTGATGCAGGTGCAGGACAGCGTGGTCGCCGGCTGGGTGACGCCGCAGACCATGAAGCTGCCGGCCGAGCGCTTTCGCCAGGCGCTGGCGCAGATGTTCACCCAGATGTTCCAGGTCACGCGCGACCAGCCCGACGGCGTGTGGGTGCTGCGCGCGCTGCGCGCGGTGCCGGCGCTGCAGGCGCTGCGCCTGGCCTCGCACGAGCGCGTGACGGCGCTGATCGCCGATGCCTTCCTGGCCGCCTATCCGCAGGCCAACGCGGCCCGGGTGCGCCTGACCACGCGGCTGGCGGTGGACATGGGCTCGGCCGCGCTGGACCTGCTGTTCGATGCGCCCGGGCTGGACCCGCAGCAGTTGAGCCGCACCCTCGCCGCGATGATCAGCAGCGAGATGATGGCGATGCGCAAGGGCGGAGGCCACTAGAAGGTCTTGGCGATGGTGAAGACCACGCCGGTGCTGTCCAGCCGCTTGCTGCCGCCGTTGCCGTCGAAGCCGACGAAGAGTTCGCGTGTCTTCATGCGTGCGCCCACCGCCTCCAGCGTCCAGTCCAGGCCCCAGCGCGCGTGCTTGATGCCGGCGCGCCAGTCCCAGCCGTTGGCCTCGCTGAAGTGCTTGACGCGCTGCACGCCGCCATGCAGCAGCAGCCAGGTGCGGCCGTCGATCGCATGCTGCCAGTCCAGGTCCAGCAAATGGCTGCCGCGGCTGCCATGGTCGCCGCGGGCATAACAGTCCAGCCCGCTGGTGGGGTCTTCACGCTGCAGCAGCAAGGTGCCGCACACCATGCCGGTGTTGATGCCGCGGAAGTCACGCGAGATCACGTTGAGGTAACGCGCTTCGATCGCACCGAAGCCGAACTCCAGCACCGCATAGCTGGTGGTGAAGTGGAAGTCTCGCACGCCGGCCGGGGCCAGGGCCGGCATGCCGGTGGCGGGATCGATCACGATCTCGATCGCCGTCGGGGCCTCGAAGTGAGCGCCCGGGAAACGCTCATGCGCCAGGCCCACGCCGAAGTGCCATGCGTCCGGGTTGCCCCATCGGTAGCCGCCGGCGATGAGTGCGTTGTAGCCATCGCTCTCCGGATAGACATGGCGGCTGACCGTGCCGAGTTCGAACACACCCACCAGGCCAGACGCATGCGCGGCCTCCACATGCAGCTCCGCCGCGGGGCGGCGGTAGCTGTCGGAGATGCCGCGGCTTCGGCGGTCACTCATCAGCCGCACCGTGGTGTCGATACTGTACTGCGCGATCACCGGCTCGCCCGGTGCGGCGGCCTGGGCCCAGGCGCCGGTGGTGGTGCAGGCAACGGCCAGGCAGGCCGACCCAAGCAGCTTGTTCATCAGCAGTCTCCCGTGGAATGCAGCGCGCGTCATTTGGCAGCCGGGCAGCCGGGCGGCACGCGGTCCACGCGCGTGAAATCCTCGCTCTTGCCCAGCACCTGCACGCCGATGTAGGCGCGCATGGTCATGCTGTTGCCCTGGGCACGCAGCAGGCCCTTGTAGTTCTTCTTCTCGCGCGGGTCGTGGATCCAGCCGTCGCGCCAGGCGCCGTCCTCGAAGTGCTTGAGCTTGAGGATGCGCACGCCGCAGTCGCCGGGGCGCGGCGGGTCCACCGAGGCGTCCTTGTCCCACACCACCGTGCCGCACAACGCAGACGGCTCCTCCGCGCAGGGCTGCAGCTGCACCACGCCGTCCTTCTGCGCACTCAACCACAGGCCGTGCGCGGGGTCTGCGCCCTGGGCCCACGTGGGCAGCGGCAGCAGCAAGACGGCCCACAGGGCCACACGTGCACTCATGCAGAACCTCCAGGGGCGTTCAGCCCGAACAGGCGGGCCATGTAGGGCGTGAGCAGCCGGCCTCGCGGGTCCAGCTCGGCGCGCACGGCGAGAAAGTCCTTCCAGCGCGGGTAGCGGCTGGCGAGTTCGGTGGCGCTCAGGTCGTGCAACTTGCCCCAGTGCGGCCGGCCGCCATGGCGGCGGAACACCGCGCCCACGTCGCGCAGCAGGTAGTCATAGGCCTCGCCCTGCAGCGCATGCACGGCGATGGAGCAGCTGTCGCGGCCATGGAAGGGGCTCAACCAGGCATCGTCACCCTGGATGAAGCGGAACTCGATCGGAAAGAACACGTCGTTGCGCCGCTCCAGCGTGGCCAGCACCTCGCGCAGGCAGGCCACGCCGCGTTCGCGCGGCACATGGCACTCCGATTCGTTGAAGCGCGTGGGTCGCACGCTGGAGAGCAGCTCGTACGACACGTCGATCGCGTCCTCCGCTTTGGTAGACGCGATCGCCTTGCCGGCCACCCAGCGCCGCAGTGACGGAAAGCGCCCCAGCCAGTCGCGCAGGTGCTTCAGGTCACCCAGCACGTCCTCGTCCTGCGAGGGCGGGCGCACCGGCTTGCCCACCGGCACCTCGTCATGCGCGATCGCGGCACCGTAGCCGGTGAAGGGCAGCAGGTACAGCTCGAAGTGCAGGTGCTGCGCGGCCAGCGCCTCGGCCTGGGCAAACAGCTCCTCGTTGGGCGCCAGCCAGACATGGCGGCGCAGGAAGTGGCGCGGCCGCACCTTCAGGGTCACCTCCGTCAGCACGCCCAGGCTGCCGAGTGACACCTGGGCCGCGGCGAACAGGTCCGGCCGCTGGCTGGGTGAGCAGCTGAGCAGCTCGCCTGCCGGCGTGAGCAGCTTCAGGCCGACCAGCTCCTTGTGCATGGCGCCCAAACGCTGCCCGGTGCCATGGGTGGCGGTGGCCAGCGCGCCGGCCAGGGTCTGCATGTCGATGTCAGGCTGGTTCATCAGCGACAGCCCGGCCTCGTCCAGCAGCCGGGTCGCCACGGCGATGCGGGTGCCGGCACCGAAGGTGGCCGTGCCGGCGGCGCGGTCCACCGCCAGCAGGCCCTGCAGCCGGTCGATCGACAGCAAGGTGCCCGGTGTGGGCACCAGGGCGCTGAAGGAGTGGCCGGCCCCCACGCAGCGCAGCGGCCCGGGGGCGGATTTCACCAGCGCGGCCAGCTCGTCCAGCGTGGCCGGCATCGGCCAGGCCCTGGGCTGGCAGCGCTCGATGCCGGACCAGTTGCTCCAGGCGGTGGCAGCCGCGACAGCGGCCGTGTCCCGCGTGGCGGCCACCGCGCCCGCCGACAGGCGCAGCCCCAGCAGGCTGCCGGCGGCCAGGCCGAGGAAGGAGCGGCGGGGAGTCATCGAGGCGCTTTCATGGGCAAGCGTCAATGTAGCGATGACTAGGTTATAGCGTTAACTATCGGTTTCCCGGACATGGCGTGACGCGCAGCACTGCGGGCCTTTCCAATGGCACGTCGATTGCTCGGCGGGTGCATGCGCACCCTGCTCCACCGCGATGCGACGCGATGACGCGGCCGCCAGCCGCTTCGTGCGGGTGCGCGGGGCGCGCGAGCACAACCTGAAGAACGTGGATGTGGACATCCCGCGCGACGCGCTGGTCGTGTTCAGCGGCGTGTCGGGCTCGGGCAAGTCGTCGCTCGCCTTCGGCACCTTGTACGCCGAGGCGCAGCGCCGCTATTTCGAATCGGTGGCGCCCTACGCCCGCCGGCTGATCGACCAGGTGGGCGTGCCCGACGTGGACACGATCGACGGCCTGCCGCCCGCGGTGGCGCTGCAGCAGCAGCGCGGCACACCCAGCACGCGCTCGTCGGTGGGCAGCGTCACCACCTTGTCCAACCTGCTGCGCATGCTGTATTCGCGCGCCGGCAGCTACCCGCCACGCCAGCCGATGCTCTATGCGGAGGATTTTTCGCCCAACACGCCGCAGGGCGCCTGCCCCGAATGCCATGGCCTGGGCCATGTGTACGAGGTGACGGAAGCCTCGATGGTGCCGGACCCGTCGCTCAGCATCCGCGAGCGCGCCATCGCGGCCTGGCCGCCGGCCTGGCACGGCCAGAACCTGCGCGACATCCTGGTCACCCTCGGCTATGACGTGGACAAGCCCTGGCGCGAGCTGCCGCGCAAGCAGCGCGACTGGATCCTCTTCACCGAAGAGCAGCCCACGGTGCCGGTGTATGCCGGCTTCACGCCGACCGAGACGCGCGACGCCCTGAAGCGCAAGCTCGAACCGAGCTACCACGGCACGTTCATGGGTGCGCGCAAGTACGTGCTGCACACCTTTGCCACCACGCAGAGCGCGCTGATGAAGCGGCGTGTGTCGCGCTTCATGGTGGGCAGCCTGTGCCCGGCCTGCGATGGGAAGCGCCTCAAACGGGAAGCGCTGGCAGTCACCTTCGCCGGCCTGGACATCGGCACCCTGTCGCAGCTGCCGCTGAGCGAGCTGGCGAAGGTGCTGGCCCCCGCAGCGGCCGGCCGCTTCGATGTGCCTGCGCACCAGGACGCGACACTGAGCCGCGCCGACGCGCGCAAGGACACCGCGCGCCGCGTGGCCGCTGGCGGCTCGGCCCATGCGGCGGCACCCGACGTGCGGCGCACCGCCAACCTGTCGGAGGAAAAGCGCATCGCCGCCCAGCGCATCGCGCACGACGTGCTGGAGCGCGTCACCACCTTGAACGAGCTGGGCCTGGGCTACCTGTCGCTGGACCGCAGCACGCCCACCCTGTCGCCCGGCGAGCTGCAGCGCCTGCGCCTGGCCACGCAGATCCGCTCCAACCTGTTCGGGGTGGTGTACGTGCTGGACGAGCCCTCCGCCGGCCTGCACCCGGCCGATGGCGAAGCGCTGCGCGTCGCGCTGGACCGTTTGAAGGCATCGGGCAACACGCTGTTCGTGGTGGAGCACGACCTGGACGTGATGCGCCATGCCGACTGGATCGTGGACGTGGGGCCTGCGGCTGGCGAACAGGGCGGCCAGGTGCTCTACAGCGGGCCGCCCGCGGGGCTGCGCGGGGTGGCCGCATCGCACACCGCACGCTATCTCTTCGCCGCGCCGACACCACGTACCAGGCCGCCCCGGACGGCGCGAGCGTGGCTGCAGCTCGAAGGCGTGAGCCGCAACAACCTGCACAAGGTGGCGGCGAGCTTCCCGCTCGGCGTGTTCACCGCGGTGACCGGCGTGTCCGGCTCCGGCAAGTCCAGCCTGGTGAGCCAGGCACTGGTGGAGCTGGTGTCGGCCGCGCTGGGCCATGAACCGCCGGCGCCGGAGGAAGAGACCGACGACACACCGGCCTTCGCCGGCGTGGCCTCCGGCCACATCGTGGGCGGCCTGCACGGCCTGCGTCGCCTCGTGCGGGTGGACCAGAAGCCGATCGGCCGCACGCCGCGCTCCAACCTCGCCACCTACACCGGCCTGTTCGACCCGGTGCGCAAGCTCTTTGCCGCCACCCCGGCCGCGCGCTCGCGCCGCTACGACGCCGGCCGCTTTTCCTTCAACGTCGCCAAGGGCCGCTGCGACACCTGCGAAGGCGAAGGTTTTGTCAGCGTGGAGCTGCTGTTCATGCCCAGCGTGTACGCGCCCTGCCCTGCCTGCCACGGCGCGCGCTACAACGAGGCCACGCTGAAGGTCGCCTACCGCGAGCGCAACATCGCACAGGTGCTGCAGATGACGGTGGACGAGGCGGGCGAGTTCTTTGCCGACGAGCCGGCGGTGCAGCGGCCGCTGCAGCTGCTGCGCGACATCGGCCTGGGCTACCTGCGCCTGGGGCAGCCGGCCACCGAACTCTCCGGCGGCGAGGCGCAGCGCATCAAGCTGGCCACCGAGCTGCAGCGCACCCAGCGCGGCGACACGCTGTACGTGCTGGACGAGCCCACCACCGGCCTGCATCCGGCGGACGTGGACAAGCTGATGGCCCAGCTGCATGGGCTGGTGGACGCCGGCAACAGCGTGATCGTGGTCGAACACGAGATGCGCGTGGTGGCCGGCGCCGACTGGGTGATCGACATCGGCCCCGGTGCCGGCCAGGAGGGCGGTCGCGTCGTGGCCGCCGGCCCGCCGCAGGAGGTGGCGCAGGCCAAGGGCAGCCGCACGGCGCGCTACCTCGCGCCGCTGGTGCGCTGACGTCCGCTGCCATCGGCCGCAACGCCGAGGCGGCGGCTGACCTGTGACCTGCAAGGTTGCGGCGTGCAAGCTATCCTCGCGCCGATGCAGGACATCCTCTCTGTCTCCAACCTGTCGAAGACCTATGCGTCGGGCTTCCACGCGCTGAAGAACATCAACCTCGCCATCCGGCGCGGCGAGATCTTTGCGCTGCTCGGGCCCAACGGCGCCGGCAAGACCACGCTGATCAGCATCATCTGCGGCATCGTCAACGCCAGCGCTGGCCAGGTCACGGTGGCCGGCCGCGACATCGTGCGCGACTACCGCGCGGCCCGCTCGATGATCGGCCTGGTGCCGCAGGAGTTGACCACCGATGCCTTCGAGTCGGTGTGGAGCACGGTCTCCTTCAGCCGCGGCCTCTTCGGCAAGCCGGCCAACCCGGCCCACATCGAGAAGGTGCTGAAGTCGCTGTCGCTGTGGGAGAAGAAGGACAACAAGATCATGACGCTGTCGGGCGGCATGAAACGCCGGCTGATGATCGCCAAGGCGCTGTCGCACGAGCCGCAGATCCTGTTCCTCGACGAGCCGACTGCCGGCGTGGACGTGGAGCTGCGGCGCGACATGTGGCAGCTGGTGCGCGAGCTGCGCGACACCGGCGTCACCGTGATCCTGACCACCCACTACATCGAGGAAGCGGAAGAGATGGCCGACCGCATCGGCGTCATCCGCAAGGGCGAGCTGATCCTGGTGGAAGAGAAGACCGAGCTGATGCACAAGCTGGGCAAGAAGCAGCTCACCCTGCAGCTGCAGCAGCCGCTGGCGCAGCTGCCTGCGTCACTGAACGGGCGACCGCTGGCGCTGTCGGCCGACGGCACCGAGCTGACCTACACCTACGACGCCCAGGGGCCGCGGGTGGGCATCGCGGAGTTGCTGAAGGACCTGGGCGACGCGGGCATCCCGTTCAAGGACCTGCACACCACGCAGAGCTCGCTGGAGGACATCTTCGTGAGCCTGGTACACGACGAGGGCAAGAGCCGATGAGCATGAACCTGCACGCCGTGCGCGCGATCTACAACTTCGAGATGGCCCGCACCTGGCGCACCTTGATGCAAAGCATCATCTCGCCGGTGATCAGCACCTCGCTGTACTTCATCGTGTTCGGGGCGGCCATCGGCTCGCGCATTCCCGAGGTGGCGGGCGTGAGCTACGGCGCCTTCATCGTGCCGGGCCTGGTGATGCTTTCGCTGCTGACGCAGAGCATCTCCAACGCCTCCTTCGGCATCTACTTTCCCAAGTTCACCGGCACCATCTACGAGCTGCTGTCCGCGCCGGTGTCGTATGTGGAGATCCTGCTCAGCTACGTGGGCGCGGCCGCCACCAAGTCCATCATCCTCGGGGTGATCATCCTGGCCACGGCGGCGCTGTTCGTGCCGCTGCGCATCGAGCACCCGCTGTGGATGGTGCTGTTCCTGGTGCTCACCTCGGTGACCTTCAGCCTCATCGGCTTCATCATCGGCATCTGGGCCGACGGTTTCGAGAAGCTGCAGGTGGTGCCGCTGCTCGTGGTCACGCCGCTCACCTTCCTGGGCGGCAGCTTCTATTCCATCGACATGCTGCCGCCCTTCTGGCAGACGGTGGCGCTGTTCAACCCGGTGGTCTACCTGGTGAGCGGCTTCCGCTGGAGCTTCTATGGCCTGTCGGACGTGAGCCTGGGTGTCAGCGTGCTCATGACGCTGGTGTTCCTGGGCGTGTCGCTGGCCATCGTGGCATGGATCTTCCGCACGGGGTACCGGCTCAAGGCCTGACGTGCACCAGAGCGGCGGAACGGCTCACAGCAGCTTGCGATAGACCACGAAGCCGGAGCGCTCGGCCACCTGGTCGTAGAGGCGCATCGCCACGCTGTTGGTCTCATGCGTCTGCCAGTACACGCGGCCGGTGCCAACGGCGCGGGCGCGCTCGGCCACCGCCTCGATCAAGGCACGGCCCACACCCTGGCCGCGCACGGCCTCGGCGGTGAACAGGTCTTGCAGGTAGCAGGTGGGCGCCACCTGGGTGGTGCTGCGGTGGAAGAGGTAGTGGGCCAGCCCGACGAGCTGGTCGTCCTGCTCCGCCACCAGCGCATGCACCGGCTCATGCACATCGAAGAAGCGCGACCAGGTGGTGTGGGTCACCTCCTGCGGCAACGCCGTCGCGCCCGAGCGGCCGTAGAAGGCGTTGTAGCCGTCCCAGAGTGGCATCCAGGCATCGCGGTCTTGCGGCGTGGCGGAACGGACGAGAACGGGCTGGCGCACCGTGGTCTCCTGAGGTGGCTACCCCGCGCGGACCCGCGGGGCGGCACATGAGAATAGCGGCCAGGGCAAAAGCGTGACCGATCTGGCACCCACCCCGCACCCAGGCGGGTTGTGCCCCTCACCGCATCGCCCTAGATTCGACTGCCGCTACGCGCGCGGGCGCTTGCCACGGCATGCAGAACCCGCGCCGACGGCACCGAGGAGGGAACCATGGCGTTCGAAGACATCCTGCATCCTGCGTTGTCGCTCTACCTGGGCGCACCGCAATGGGTGAAGACCTGCGTGGGCCGCACCTACAGTGCCGTGCCGCGGCGGCTGCGCTATGGCGGGCGCTTCAAGGGCTTCGAGAAGGAAGTGGCCCACTGTTATGGCAACGGCCCCGTGGCCGAAGCCGCGGACGCGAAGCTGGCGCTCACCCTGCGCCATGCACTGGCGCATGTGCCGGCGTTTGCGGCCTACCGTCACCTGCTGGCCCAGGACCGCTCACCCCGCGAGCTGCTGGCGCAGCTGCCGCTCACGTCCAAGCAGGACATCAAGGCGAACCTTTCAGCCTACCTGTCCGAGCGCTACACCGCCCGCAACCGGCTGGAGATGTTCACCGGCGGTTCCACCGCCATCCCGATGCGCTTCTTCTCGCACAAGCACGTCACCCGGCCCAAGGAGGCGGCCTACTACCAGGACTTCGATCGCCGCGCCGGCCTGCTGCACGCCAGCGACGTGATCCTCAGCATGCGCGGGCGTACCGTGCCGGGCGCCGGCCGGCCGGGTGCGCGGGTGTGGGCCTACGAGCCGATCAAGCGCCATCTGGTGCTGAGCAGCGACCACCTCGAGCCGCGCTTCATGCCGCAGTACCTGGAGGCGCTGCGCCAGTGGAAACCCTCGGTGGTGCAGGCGGTGCCTTCGGCGCTGTACCCGCTGGCGTGCTGGCTGATGGCGCATCCGGCGCCGGACATCACCAGCAGGATCCGCGGCATCCACCTCACCTCGGAAACCGCCTACGACTTCCAGATGGAAGTCTTCCGCCGGGTCTTCGACTGCCCGGTGCTGCGCGGTTACGGCCACACCGAACGGGTGGTGCTGGGCGCCACCATGCCGGACGACGACCGCTATTTCTTCTGGCCGCTGTACGGCCATGTGGAGCTGGTGGACGCGGCCGGCCAGCCGATCACCGAACCCGGCGTGCCGGGCGAGATCGTGGGCACCAGCTTCGACAACGAGGTGATGCCCTTCGTGCGCTACCGCACCGGCGACGTCGGCATGTGGGGCGGGCAGCGCCATCCGCTGCTGCCGCACTTTCCGGTGATGGAGCGCATCGACGGCCGGCTGCAGGAGTTCGTGCTGTGCCGCGACGAACGCATCGTCACCGTGGCCACCCTGGGCGCGGCCCACTTCTCTGACCTGGCGGCGGTGGACAGCATCCAGTACGAGCAGCACGAGCCGGGGAGGATCGTGCTCAAGGTGGTCTCCAAGGTGGACCTGGATGCCGCCCAGCGCGAGCGGCTGGCCGCTGCCGTGAGCAAGAAGACGCAGGGCGGCTGCGATGTGGAAGTGCAGCGCGTGGAGCACATCCCGCGCACGGCCCGCGGCAAGCACCGGCTGCTGATCCAGCACCTGGACGTGTCGGGCTACCTCGGCGCGGCCGCGCTCGCCGGCCAAGGCCCGCAGGGGCGCACCGCCCACGAGGCGGGCACCCCGGCAACCACCGCCGCATGGCAACCAGCGCCGGCCTTGCCGGCCTCCGCGCTGAACAGCTGACGCGGCGCGCCCTTACAAGGCGACGCTTCTTGGCCTGCACGGCCATTGTGGGCGCGCGCCCTCGCTCCTAGCATCGGCGCCCTGGCCAGGGATTCGCCATCCGGCCAGACGGCACCGGGGCAGCGCCATGCCGGCCCGCCACGAGCGGGTGCGGCAGCGGCCCCGGCTTCATTCACCGATCAGGGAATCACGATGCGTCTTCACACCATGGCCGCCGCCTGCGCGGCATTGTTTGCCCTTTGCACCACCGCCCAGGCGGGCGACAAAGTCTGGATCAGCCTGGGCGACGCCGCCCTGGCGCAGCTGCAGAAACACACCCCCACCGCCGTGACCGCCAGCGTGCCGGCGGCCCAGGCGGGCCATGCCACGGCAGCCAGCGCATCGCGCGCCGAGCACATCCACCTGGTGCAGGTGGACGAGGACCAGCTGGCGCATCTGTCCGAGGCCGTGCACAAGGCGCTGCGCCGTTGCGGCGGCTTCATGTACCACGGCAGCCAAGCCGAAGGCCTGGCTACGCTGCACCGCCAGTCGGGCCTGGCCCGCGCGACACCCGCCGTGGCCGTCACCCGGCCCAGCTACGTGATCGACCAGCAGAGCACGGTCACGCCCATGCTGGGCCAGATGCAGGCCAGCAACATCGGCCAGACCATCATCGACCTGTCCAACTACGTGAACCGCTACTACCAGACCAGCGGCGGCGTCAATGCGTCGGACTGGCTGAAGCAGCGCTGGACGACGCTGGCCAACGGCCGCAGCGACATCACGGTGGAGCAGTTCACCCACCCCAACTGGAAGCAGAAGTCGGTGATCGCGACCATCCGCGGCACCGACAACCCCAACGAAGTGGTGGTGCTCGGCGGCCACCTCGATTCCATCAACCAGGCCGGCACTGGCGAAACCACCCGCGCGCCGGGGGCGGATGACGACGCCTCGGGCGTGGCCAGCCTCACCGAGGTGTACCGCACGCTGGTGGCCAACGGCTACAAGCCGCGCCGCACGATCAAGTTCATGGCCTATGCGGCAGAAGAAGTGGGGCTGCGCGGGTCGCAGGAGATCGCCAAGAGCTACGCCACCGCCGGCACCAACGTGGTGGGCGTGATGCAGCTGGACATGACCAACTACAAGGGCTCGGCCAACGACATCTACATCTTCAGCGACTACACCGACAGCGCCCAGAACACCTTCGTCAGCAACCTGATCAAGACCTACCTGCCCACGCTGACCATCGGCACCGACCGCTGCGGTTATGCCTGCTCGGACCACGCCTCGTGGAACGCGCAGGGCTACGCCGCCTCCATGCCTTTCGAAGCGGCCATGGGTGAGGACGACCCCTACATCCACACCGCCAACGACACCTACGCCAACACCGGCAGCACCGCGGAACACTCGCTGAAGTTCGCGCGCATGGCCCTGGCCTACGCGGTGGAGCTGGGCAGCGACGGGCCCGGGCTGCCCGACACCGTGGAAACCTTCAGCGGCACGCTCACGCGCGGCCAGACCCGCAGCTTCGGCCCCTTCAAGGCGGGCGCCGGCGGCAGCTTCAAGGCCAGCACCACCGGCACCGGGGACATCGACCTCTACGCCAGGCGTGGCAGCGTGCCCACCACCCGCAGCTACGACTGCAAGTCCGACGGCAGCAGCGCCAGCGAAAGCTGCAGCATCAACATCACCTCCAACGGCGACGTGTACGTGCTGCTCAGGGGCTACACCGCGGGCAGCTACGCCCTCACCGTGAGCTACCGCCCGCAGTGACCCTCCCAGGCGCGGCGGTAGAGTCGGGCATGCAAGACCGCCGCCGCGCCCTTCCTCCCGGCCTCGCGCGGTGGCGTGTGCTCGGGCCGCTCCTGCTCGCAGCGGCCGTGCTCGCCAGCTGCGCCGCCGCGCCGCCGGCCGACCCTGAGCTGCAGTCCATCGCGCCCGGCGCCCTGCCGCTTGCGGACATCACGCTCAGCATCCCGGGCCTGGGCCCGTGCACCGACAACCCCGACCGACGCCTGTCGCTCAACTCGCGCGAGCCGGTGAACGTGCTGGTGCACGGCTGCTTCGGCTCGTCCGGCCGCTTCCGGGGGCTGGCGCAGGTGCTGGCCTTCCATGGCCAGCAGACCGCGTGTTTCACCTACAACGACCGTGACAGCCTCATGCGCAGCTCGGGGCAGCTGGTGGCCGCGCTCGACCAGCTCGGACGTGCGATGGAGAGCAGGCAGCTCACCGTGATTGGCCACAGCCAGGGCGCCCTCATCGCCCGCAGTGCGCTGGTGAGTGACCGGCCCGACCCGATGCGCGAGCTGGGCCTGCAGCTGCGGCTGGTGACCGTGTCAGGCCCGTTCGCCGGCATCGCGGCCGCCGAGCAGTGCGGCAACCCGGTCACGCGGGCGCTCACGCTCGGCCTCATCGGGCCGATGTGCCGGCTGATCACCGGCGACAAGTGGTCGGAGATCACCGCGCACTCGGCCTTCATCCAGCAGCCTGGCCGCCTGGCTGCGCAGGTGCGCGGCTACCTCAAGGTGATGACCGACGAGCGCGGCACCTGCCGGCGGTACGAGGGGGAGCGCTGCACCGAGTCCGACGAGATCTTCAGCCTGGACGAACAACGCCATCCGGTGATCGACGACGACCCGCTGGCCGAGGTGCTGGAGGTCGGGGCCGGACATGTGGAGATCGTGGGCGACGAACGGGTGGCCCCGGTGAAGCTGATCGCGCTGCTGCAGCGCCATGGTGTGCTGAACCCGACCGCACCGCAAAGGCAGGCCGCGCTGTCGCAGCTGCTGGCGCGTGTTTACGGCGCCCAACCTTAGCCCGCGGGCACGGCGCCTGCCGGACCGAGGGGATCGCCACCCCGCCAAGCACATGCCCAGCCCGCAGCCCACCTCTCCCGCTCGTCGCCCAGCCCGTTGGCGCCAGGCGCTCTGGTTTGCCGCCCTGCTGGTGGCTGGATGCGGCGGTGGTGGCAGCGCGCAGGCCGACGCCCCGCCAGCCACCGGGGCGCACGCCTGGGTGGTGGTCGGATCGTCGACCGCGGCAGGCGCGGGCGCCACGGCAGGGCAAGGGTGGGTGGCGCTGATGGCCGCCGAAGAGGCGCCGCGGGGCGTGGTGGTGCACAACCTGGCCCGGCCCAGCCTCACCAGCTACCACGTGCTCTCCGCCGGGTCACAGCCGCCGCCGGGGCGCCCCGCGCCGGACCCCAGCGCGGATGTGGATGCCGCGCTCGCATTGCATCCCCAGGCGCTGTTTGTCTCCCTGCCCACCAACGACACCGCCATGGGCTACAGCGTCAGCGAGACGGTGACCAACCTGCTGGCCATTCGCAGCCAGGCGCTGCAGGCCGGCGTGCCGGTGGTGATGCTGTCGACCCAGCCGCGCGACCTTCCGCCCGACCGGCTGGCCCTTCTGCCGCAGATCGACCAGCAGCTGGCCGACGCCGCCGGCCCCTGCTTCGTGCCGGTGCGCGCGCAGCTGGCCGGGCCGGACGGCCGCATCGACCCGCGCTACGACGTGGGTGACGGGGTGCACCTGAACGATGCGGGGCACCAGGTGGTGTGGCAGCAGGTGCGGGCGGTGTTGCAAAGCCACGCCTGCATCGCGTCGGGCTGAACGCCCTGCCGGCCATCGCGCTCACCCGGCCCCCAGCAGTTCCTTCATCGTCAGCTTGAGCCGCTTGCGGCCTTCGGCGTTGGTGGAGCGCCAGGCCTTCAGCGCCAGGCCGAGGAACTGCTGCTCGGCCGCACTCAGGCCCTGCGGCGCATGCGCTTCATCCAACCATCCGGCCGGGCGTGCGCAGGCGGCCTCGATCTGGCGCGCGAGCTTGTCACCGATGGGCCGGCTGCTCTTGATCTGGCTCCACATGCTGGGGCTCATCTGCAGCTGCTGCGCGAAGGCCTGCTCCAGGCCCTTGGGCGCCACGCCGGCGCGCATCTGCTCTTCGGCGTACTGCTGGAACAGGCTGAGGGCGTTCTGGCGGCGATGGACGGTGATGTTGTCGGGCACGAATGTGGCGCGCTGGAGAAGCGGTCGGCAACCCAGCATTGTCGCACCCGCTTGACCACGAAGTGAAGACTCTTTACGTGCGCTCCTCGCCGCGGCAAGAGGCGCGGTGGTGCGCCCGCTACGGAGCGGAATGTCGCCGCGCTGGACCGTCAGGTGATGAACGGTTGACCCTCAGCAAGGCCGCGCGGGCATGGCAAAGCGGGGGCGCCCGCTGGGCGCCCCCGCTTCTGCACTCCAATCAGCCGTGGCGATCAGCCGCGGTCGGCGCGGGCAGCGCGCGTACTGCGGGTGGACGTGTTCACGTCGGCCGTGCCGCTGGTGTTGCTGCGGTTCGTCACGTTGCTGGCGTCGGTGTTCTTGTCGACGTCAGCGCTGATCACGCCGTTGGACGCCTTGCTGCCGGTGTCCACGTTCACGCCCGGCACACCCTTGTTCATTTCGGTCTGCGAGGTGGACGTGCCGGTGGTGGTGGCGGCAGAGGGGTTCGGCTTGCTGGCGTCGGGCGCCTGCTGCGCTTGGGCCAGGCCGGCCAGCGCGAGGAGGGAAGCGGCGGCGATCGCGGTATGGAGCTTGGTCATGTTGTCATTCCTTTGAATCCGGTTGAAGGGCATCCAACTGCGGCGGTACTGCTGCCGAGCTAGCGCTGACGTGAGCATGGCCGCTCGCACGAGGATTCGCAGTCGGCGTGCGACGCAAAGCAGCGTCAGCGTTTGATGACAACACCGGGGTGGCGTCGCCCCGACCGTAAGGACTTCCGGCTGCCGCGCTGTGCAACGCCAGATCACGCCGTGCCGCTTGGGGGGCCAGCCCTGCTACGCATCGATGCGCTGGACGCTTGTCCGGCCTGGCGCAGGCAGCAAACGGGGTGCCCTGAACGCCCCCTAGCCCATGGGGTGACATCCTGACAACGGAGGTGATCTTCTAGCGTCCCGCACACAAACGGGAGTCGCACATGCCCGTTGCCGACAAACCCACCCAGCTCGCCCGCCTGATCAGGGAAGAAGCTGCGAACGCTGTGAGCCGTCTGCTGGTCGTCGGCTGTGGCGACGGTACCGAGGCCGCCATCCTGTCGCGCGAACTGGGCTGCGAGGTGATCGGGATCGACCTGAACCCGAACTTCGACGCCGCAGCGCGGCAGCAGGTGGACTTGCGGGTGGCCGACGCCTGCTCGCTGCCGTTTCCCGATGGCGCGTTCGACTACGTGTACTCGTACCATGCGCTGGAGCACATTCCGGACTGGCGCTGCGCGCTCAACGAGATGGACCGCGTGCTCACCGAAGGCGGGCACTACTGTGTCGGCACGCCCAACCGCAGCCGGCTCATCGGTTACATGGGGTCGGGCGCGCATTGGAAGAACAAGCTGCGCTGGAACGCCGCGGACTGGAAGATGCGGCTGCAAGGGCGCTTTCGCAACGAGTTCGGCGCACACGCGGGCTTTACAGCGTCGGAACTCGGCAGCGCCTTGAGCGAGGCGTTCGGCTCCCGGCCAGTGGACATCAGCGTGAGCTACTACGAGGCCATCTATCCCCGCCATGCCAGCACCGTCAAGCTGATCTCCCGGATGGAGCTCGGCCGTTTTGCCTGGCCGTCCGTCTACTTCATCGGCAACAAGCCGCCGGCCGGCAAGATCCCGTCCTTCGGGTAGACGGAGGCCCCGTGCGAACGCTCGCGCGGGCCCCCGCCGGCATCCGCCTTGCTGCTGAGCCAGGATGACAACGCCAGAGACCAGCCGCACCTGGCGGTGCGGACAGTGCAAGCTCTTCTACTTCCGCCCCTCGCCGGTGCCCCGACCGGCGCGCTGCCCGCGGTGCGAAAGCGAGGACATGCAACCGGTCGACCTCATGAAGAGCCGGTGAGGCCTTAGGCGTCAGTCCTGCGCGGCACCGGCCCATCGGGCAGGCACGCCGCGCCGGCGGCCGAGCGTGCTGGCCGCCTGCTCGACCGCGCCAGCCACCATGTCCGCCGTCACCGCGCACAGGGTCCAGCCGAGGTGCCCGTGCCCGGTGTTGTAGAAGACGTTGGCCTGCCGGCCGCGGCCGACGCGGGGCATCATGTCCGGCATCATCGGCCGCAGGCCCGCCCACGGCACCACCTGGCGCGTGCTCACCTGCGGGAAGCACAGGTTCACCCAGTCGACCAGCGGGCGGATGCGGTCGGCGCGGATGTCGCGGTTGGCGCCGTTGAATTCCGCCGTGCCCGCGACGCGGAAGCGGTCCGCGCCCAGCCGGCTGGTCACCAGCTTGGTGGCATCGTCCAGCAGGCTGACGGTGGGCGCGCCCTGCTGGCTGGCCGCATCGGCCAGGTGCACCGTGATGGAGTAGCCCTTGACCGGGTAGATGTTCACGCGATCGCCCAGCTGCGAAGCAAACGCCCGGCTGGCAATGCCGGCGCACACCAGCACCGCGTCGAAACTGCTCTGCGCGCGTTCGCCACCGGTGTCGTAGCTCACAGTCGCGCGGGTGCCGTCGCTGCCCAGCCGGCGCACGGCGGCGCCATACAGCGTGCGCACGCCCCGTCGCTGCGCGGCGGCGGCCAGCCCGACGGTGAACTTGTGGATGTCACCCGTGGCGTCGCTCTCGGTGTAATAGCCACCGTGGAAGCTGCCGGCCAGCGTGGGCTCGATCTGCCGCATCTCGGCCGGTGTGACGGCCCGGCGCTCCAGCCCGCCCGCGGCCAGCAGCCGGGACACCTCGCCCGCATGCTCGAAGCCCTGGCGGTCACGGTAGATGTGCAGGATGCCCTCGCGCCGCAGGTCGAAGGCTATGCCCTCGGCCTGCGCCCAGGCGAACAGGTGCTCGCGCGCCGCGACCGCCATGCGAGCGGTGGCGATGGTGTTGCGGCGGTAGTGCGGAATGCTGGCGACGAACTCCGCGAACCAGCTCAGCTTGTGCCAGCTGGGGCGTGGGCTCAGCAGCAGCGGCGCGTCGCTGCGCAGCATCCACTTCAGGCCCTTGAGCAGCGTGGCGGGATGGGTCCACACCTCGGCGTTGGATGCCGACAGCTGGCCGCCATTGGCGAAGGACGTTTCCATCGCCGGATAGCGGTGCCGCTCGAACAGCGTGACCGAAAAGCCCCGCAGGGCGAGTGCATAGGCAGAGGTGACGCCGGTGATGCCACCGCCGATGACCGCGATCGATTTCATGCAAGGTCTCCAAACGTCAAAGGTGGAGTGCGGCGGCACGACGCGCGCCGCACGCCCCCTCTGTTTGGAACCTGAGAGATTCGCGCCTGGCATGAGCCGGCGCTTGCTCCTGCGGTGGGCCGCATGACGAGTGCGGCCGCTCTTCAGAGATGCATGGACTGGCCGGTCCTTTTGCCTGAGAGTTTCCGGGGCGGTTGCTCCTTCGGCGCCACCAGGCGCAGTGCACCTGGCGATCTCTCCCGACCAATGGCGCGATGGTAGCGTGGCGCGTGCGCCCGGTCACCCTGGCGCTTGCAGGCTGTGCCACACCGGGTACGCCAATCGCTCCTGCTTCGGAGCACACCGGCCGGGCTGCAGGGTACGCCCCTTGCCCTGTCCTTCAGTGCTTCCAGCAATCCTGTGCGCCACGCCACCGCTGTCTGCAGCGATGACCTGGCGCACTCCACGAGAGGAGTCAGTGATGAAAGATCGCAGCAACGAGCGCGGTGTCCAGTCGGACAAGGAAAACCATGCAGTCGCCAAGGGCGCCGCGACCGGCGCGGTGGCCGGCGGGGTGGCGGGCGGCGCCATCACCGGGGCCCTGGCCGGGGGCGTCACCGGCCCGGTGGGTGCGGCCATCGGCGCCGTCGCCGGCGCCGTGGTGGGCGCTGTCGCCGGCAAGAGCTCCGACGACAAGGTGGCCGTGGGCTCTGACGTGACGAGCGACGACACCCTCGCCCGGACCGACGTCGACGACCGCGACACCGCCACCGGCGCCGTGACCGGCGGCGCGATGGGCGGTGTGGCCGGTGGTGCCATCGCGGGCAGCCTGGCGGGTGGCGTGACCGGCCCGGTGGGCGCAGCCATCGGTGCGGTGGCGGGCGCTGGCGCCGGCGCCTTGGCCGGCAAGGTGGGCCCCGATGCCGACCACGACACCTACTGGCGCGACAACTGGGTCAACCGGCCCTATGTGCAAAGCGGCGCCAGCTACGACGACTACGCTCCTGCCTATCGCCATGGCGTCGATGCACACAGCCGCTACCCCGGGCGTCAGTTCGACGAGATCGAGTCGGACCTCGGCCGGGACTGGCAGAGCTCGCGCGGCACTTCGTCGCTCGAGTGGGACCATGCCAAACATGCCTCGCGTGACGCCTGGCAGCGGGCCAAGGATGGCATCGAGCGCGCCATCCCCGGCGACTCGGACGGCGACGGGCGCTGACGAGACCGGCCGACACGCAAGACCCGGGACAAGCGCATCAGGCGCGAGCTGATGCCGTCGAAGCAGGTGGGGCGCCTTCCGGCGCCCCACCCCTTTTTTGCAGAACACATGCGGGCAGTTCGTGCTGCCCCGGCAGCGTCAGGCCGCCGCCCTGCCCTCGCTGCGCAGCTGTGCCATCAACGTGTACCAGTTGATGCGCCGCGTGGCCACCATCACACCCGCGAGCACCGCAAAGAGCAGCAGCGAGCCCAGCACCAAGGCGGTCTGCTCCATCTGCAGCAGCGCGTACAAGGCGGCATAGAGCAGCCCCAGCCCGGCCCCGAAGGCCAGCCCCGCGCGCGCGCCGCCCAGCAGGTGCGCGCCGTAGAAGGCCAGCAGCGCCGTGCAGGCCACGCTGGCTGCCAGGTACGCCTGCCAGAACGGCAGGTGCTCGCTCAGGCTGAGCAGCAGCAGGAAGAACACCGTGAGCGCAAAGCCCACCAGCAGGTACTGGATCGGATGCACACGCAGCCGCCGCATCACCTCCACCAGGGCCACGGTCACGAAGGTGAGCACGATGAACAGCATGCCGTACTTGACCGCGCGGTCGTTGAGCACATAACCGTTCACCGGGTCGATGAAGCCCACACTGAACGAATCGACGCAGGGCGTGGCGGTACGCTCGCCGTTGCCGGGGGCGGACGCCACCGCGTAGGCCACGCCATCGTCACGCCACTCGCACAAGGCGCCGCCGTGTTCCACCGCGGCCTGCGCCGTGGTGGCCAGCGCGCTCACCTGCCAACGTGAGCTGAAGCCCTCCGCAGACACCTTGCGCTCCACCGGCAAAAAGCGGCCCGAAAACGACGGATGCGGCCAGGGCGAGGTGAGCGCCACCGTGGTCTCCTGCCCCACAGGCACCCAGCCGATGCTGCGGGTGCCGGCCAGCTCCAGCGCCACCTTCACGTCCAGCGGCGCCTCCACCGCGGCCGGCGGCAGCGTGACATGGAAGCCCTGGGGCTGCGTCTTGAGCAGGCTGCCGGGCTGCACGACGCGCGTTTCGCCGGCGGCCAGCACGCTGGCGCTGCGGATGCCGCGCGCGTCGGTGAGCGCCACCGCCAGCGTGGGCGGCTCGCACAGCATGCGCGCGCCGGGCTGATCGGCGGAGGGGGCCGGGGCGGGCAGTGCGTCGAAGCGCGCGCTCACCGTGCCCTTGGCCAGGTAGCCGTTGAGCTTGAACAGGCCGCGGTAGCGCGGCTCGATCGCGGCCTCGGCTTGTGCCACCAGCGTGCGCGGCCAGGCGGTGAGCACCCGTTCGCGCCGCTCGGTGACGGTCTTGCGGTCCCTGCCGTCACCGTCCGCACGCTCCCAGGTTTCGGTGCAGCGCATCTGCAGCAGCGGGCCCAGCACCGTCTGCGGGCTGGCCAGGCTCTCCTGCAGGTTGGCCTCAGCCTCGCGCTGGCGCATCTGGCGCTCGTAGACCACGCTCTCCACGCGGAACAGCGCTACCGCCAGCACGACGATCACCGCCGCCATCGCGACGGCCTTGCTCAACAGGGGGAATCGCATCTCGCTTCTCGCTCTTGTGATGGAGCGCGCACTGTGGCTTGGCACTGTGAGCTGGCGATGAAGTGTGTGAAGCGAATGTGAAGCCGCTCCAAGCGCTTGCGGCACGCCGGTGCACTGCGCTTTGCCGACATGCCGGGCCTGATCGCCGTGCCCGCGGCGAGCCTGGACGACCCGAGCCGGTTTGTGCCGCAGGCGCTCACCTACCGCGTGCGCGGGTGGGCGTGGGACCCCATCGACCCGTCGCTGCAAACCTTCGCGCGAATGCCGTCCGCCTAAGCCACCCGCAGCACGATCTGCGCGGCCAGCCCCGGCTGTACGTTGGCAAAACGAATGCGCCCACCATGCAGCGCCATCACCTCGCGCACGATGGCCAGGCCCAGCCCGGAGCCCTTGCGCGGCGGCTCACTGGGTGCTGACGGCCGCGGCGTGGAAAAAAAGCGCTCACCCAGGCGCCGCAAGGCATAGTCTTCCACGCCGGGGCCGTTGTCCTGCACACGCAGGTGCGCGCCTTCGGCATCCGCCCACACCGACAGCACCACCGCGCCACCGGCGGGCGAGAAGTCGATCGCGTTGTCCAGCAGGTTGGCGATGGCCAGCTCCAGCAGCTCGGCATCGCCTTGCACATGAGCATCGGCCTCGCGGCGCAGCCACTGCAACAACACGCCGCGTTGCCGCGCCCGCGTTTCGGCACGCGTCACCACCGCGTCCGCCACCGCGACGAGCGCCAGCCGCTGTGGATGCGCCAGCGCGCGCCGCTGCTCGAGCTTGGACAGCTCCAGCATCCGCTCCACCAGCACACGCTGGCGCCTGACCTGCTCCTGGATATCGCGCGCAAACGCCTGCCGGTCGGCCTCAGGCAGCTCGTCCTGCAGCAACTCCGCCGCGGCTGCAATGGCGGTCATCGGGCTTTTGAGCTCATGCGTGAGGGCGCGCACCGTCTGCTCCAGGTGCTGGCGGTCTTCGAGCCGGTCGCGCATCGCGCCCATCGCGGAGGCCAGCTCACCGAGCTCACCGCTCAAGTGCGGCGGCGTGCGGCGCTCGCCCACCTGCACCTCCAGCGCAAAGTGGCGCAGCCGCCGCACCGACCACACCAGCCAGCCGGTGACGGCTACACCCACCACGAGCGACAAACCCAACAGCCACACGCCGCTGAGCAGGATCTTGCGCTCCGCGCGCTCCACGAACGGCTGCACCGTGCGCAGCGGCTTGGCCACCGTGAGCACGCCGATGATCCGGCCGTGCGGCGATTTGATGGGCGCGGCCACGTGCATCACCGAGCTGCTGTCGTCGGCAGGCTGCTCGCGCGTGGCGCGGGCCCCGTATTCACCGCGCAGGGTGAGCCGCACGTCGCGCCAACGCGAATAGTCCTGCCCCACGGCGCTGCCCCCCTGCGGGTCGCCCGAGTCGAACACCACGCGGCCCGTGTCATCGGTGACATAGACGCGGTAGTCCAGCGTCTGCTTGGCCAAGCCCCAGATCTTGGCGTCCACCGGGCGGGCTGCGTATTGCCGCAGGTTCTGTGCAAAGGCCGATTGCTGCAGCGTGCCGCCGGGCGGCATGCGTGCCAGGTCGTCCGCCGCCATCTCGGCCAGGATGTTGGCGGTGTCCACCAACAGGTCCTCCATCACCTCGCGCACGCTGGGCCGCACCTCCTGCACGAACACGCGCAGCACGAAGAACGCCGCGATGCCGGTGATGAGGAAGAACGCGAGCAGCAGGCGCAGGCCGAGTTTCACGGACTGGCCTTGGTGGCAGCGGGCAGCTCCAGCGAGTACCCTATGCCGCGGTGCGTGACGATCAGCTCCAGGTCGGGCTGCAGCTCGCGCAGCTTGGCGCGCAGCGTCTTCACATGCGTGTCCACCGTGCGGTCGGTGCTTTCGATGTCGTCGCCCCACACCTCGGACAGCAGCTGCTCGCGCGACCACACCCGGCCGGGGCGGCGCAGCAACGCGAGCAGCAGGCCGTGTTCGCGACGCGTGAGCTTGAGCGGCATACCGGCCAGGCGCAGCCGGTTGTCGGTGGCGTCGTGTTCGATCAGCGGCAGGGCGGACGGGCTGGGGGCAGGGGCGGCCGCCGCGGGTGCCAACGCGCTGCGGCGCAGGAGGGAGCGCACACGGGCGCAGAGTTCGCGTGGGCTGAAAGGCTTGGTCAGGTAGTCGTCGGCACCGAGCTCCAGCCCGAGCACACGGTCCATCTCCTCGCCGCGGGCGCTGAGGATGATGAGCGGCAGATGGGCATGCCGCTGCCGCAGCTCACGGCACAAGTCCAGGCCGCTGCCGTCGGGCAGGCCGATATCGAGGATGACGGCGGCGTACAGAGAAGTGATGAGGCGCTGGCGGGCATCGCGGATGAGGGCGGCGTGAGCGACGGTGAAGCCTTCGCGCTCGAGAGCATAGGCGACCGTGCGGGCAATGGCCGGGTCGTCCTCAACGAGCAGGAGCGATGGAGGGGCCACGTCGCTTTCCCTTGCGCTCAAAGCGACGCCGGCCAGTGCCGGGCAAAGTCGAACGACAGCTCGCGATGGTGCCGAATGGACAGCAGGTACACCGTGGCATTGAGATCCACAGGCGCATACAGCATCAGGTAGTCACCATGCAGGTATTCGCGCAGTGCGCCGGCCGCCCCGTCCGGCAGCGTGGCAAGTTGTGCCAGCGCCTCCGCCGATTGCGGGGGGTTGGCGAGGTATCGCCGGCCGATGCACGGGAACCGGGCCAGGTTGGGGACCACCGTGGCGCGCAGTTCGGCCAGCAGTTTGTCAAAGGCAAAGCCAGCATCCGCCTCGGACAAGAATGCCTCGATGGCGCCGAGGCGTTCCAGGAAACTCGCCGTCAGCTCGACCCGGTAGACATCCTCAGCCACGCTTCTTGGCAGACTTGCCGGGGGTAGCACCGGCTCGTCGCTGTTGAATCTGGGCGAAAGCCGCATCCGCCGCATGCGTGCGGCCTGCCTCGATGTCGGCCAAGCCCCGCCTCGCGTCGTCGATCAGCAGCAGGTGAATGCGCTCGCGTTCCAGCCGGTGGTAGTAGTCCAGCCGGTCGGCGTCGATCAGAGCGACATAGCTCTCCCCGTTCTTCGTGATGATCTTTTCGGCGCCGGCCTTGGCTTGGTCAGCGAGTTCGGAAAGGTTGGCGCGCGCCTGGGTGAACGGCACGACGTCATGTGTTGAGAAGCCCATGGTTGCCTCCCGAGAGGGCGGGGTGACAGAATTCTGCGCAGTCTATAGGACGGCGCTCAGTGCGCGAAGTGCCGCGCGATCGGCATCGACCACGAACCACTTCTTGACCCTGCGCATTCATTGAAGACGTTCCGCGGTCAAAGCGGCTCGCGGGCTATTGCTCACCAGGACTTTCTTGTCGCTATCAACAAGGAGCAACCATGGGCCGACCCAGACGGCATTTGCCGATCGGTCCTCCCTACATCCCCGACTCTTCGGCTATCGAGCAGAAGCGACCGCATATACGAGCGATGGAGGGATCGATGTCGTATTGGAGGACAGCGCAGGCGAGAGGATAGGAGTGCAAGTAAAGCGGCAGAAGCGCTCGATCGAAGTCGAGCAGATCAGGGCTTTTTTGGGCGCTCTCGTCCTAGGAGGGTATGCGCGGGGCGTATTTGTCTCTTCTTCGCGCTTCAGTCAAGCGTCAACAGGAGCAGCGCGTAAAAGTACTGAATCGGTCCTCCCAATCGACTTGGTGGATGCGGATCGATTTTTTGACATGCTGGGCTACGCTCAGTTGCACCGACCCGCAAGACTCGAGGACTGCGATATCAGTCGAGCGATGCCACTCAAGTTTCACGGCCATGCCTGCTACAACCTGAAAACGTTGTGAAGCTGTTGTCCGGCGTTGCTGGCGGCCCGCTGCCGACTCCTCTGGGAGACCGACAGTTCGGAAACCGTGGCTGGCCAAGGGCAAGATGACGCCTCCGGGGACTCGAGGATCTACCAGGGCCGCACCTGACCTCGAACACATCGCGCCCGTCCTGAAACGTTCAGCTTTCTCTGCGCAGCAGCCGCCAAGCTCGTCTCACCCTTCAATGGCACCCCTCAGGCATCAATGGCATGTCTCAGGCACGGATAGCACGGAACAGCGCATGCATGGCCCTTCTGCCGTTCACTCCACGGTCACGCTCTTCGCCAGGTTCCGCGGCTTGTCCACATCCGTCCCCCGCGCACACGCGGTGTGATACGCCAGCAGCTGCAGCGGCACCACGTGCAGCAGCGGGCTCAACGCGCCATAGTGCTCCGGCATGCGGATCACATGCACGCCCGGCTCGCTCTCGATGCGGGTGTCGTTGTCGGCAAACACGAACAGCTCGCCGCCGCGCGCGCGCACCTCCTGCATGTTGCTCTTCAGCTTTTCCAGCAGCTGGTCATTGGGCGCCACCGTCACCACCGGCATCGCGGCCGTCACCAGCGCGAGCGGGCCGTGCTTCAGCTCGCCGGCCGGGTAGGCCTCGGCGTGGATGTAGCTGATCTCCTTGAGCTTGAGCGCGCCTTCCAGTGCGATCGGATAGTGCAGGCCGCGGCCGAGGAAGAGCGCGTTTTCCTTGCGGGCGAACTCCTCACTCCAGGCAATGATCTGCGGCTCCAGCGCCACGACGGCTTGCACCGCCACCGGCAGGTGGCGCAGCGCCTTCAGGTGCTCGGCTTCCTGCTCGTCGCTCAAGCGCCCGCGCACCTGCGCCAGCGCCAGCGTCAGCAGGAACAGGCCCACCAGCTGGGTGGTGAAGGCCTTGGTGCTGGCCACGCCGATCTCGGCGCCGGCGCGGGTGATGTAGGCGAACTTGCATTCGCGCACCATCGCGCTGGTGCTCACGTTGCAGATGGTCAGCGTATGTTCCATGCCCAGGCTGCGCGCATGCTTCAGCGCGGCCAGGGTGTCCGCCGTTTCGCCGCTCTGGGTGATGGTGACCACCAGCGTGCGCGGGTTGGGCACGCTGTCGCGGTAGCGGTATTCGCTGGCGATCTCCACGCTGGTGGGGATGCCGGCGATGCTCTCCAGCCAGTACTTGGCGGTGCAGCCGGAGTAGTAGCTGGTGCCGCAGGCGAGGATCAGCACCTGGTCCACGTCCTTGAACACGCGGTAGGCGCCGTCACCAAACAGCTCGGGCGAGATGCCGTTCACGGCGTCCAGCGTGTCGGCAATGGCGCGCGGCTGCTCGAAGATCTCCTTCTGCATGTAGTGGCGGTACGGGCCCAGCTCGGCGGCGCCGGTGTGGGCGTGCACGGTGCGCACCTCGCGCTGCACCGGCTTGTGGGTGCCGCCGGCCTGCGGGCTGCTGATCCAGTACTTGCCCAGCTGCACGTCGACCACGTCGCCTTCTTCGAGGTAGACGATCTGGTCGGTCACGCCGGCCAGGGCCATGGCGTCGCTGGCGAGGAAGTTCTCGCCCTCGCCCACACCCAGCACCAGCGGTGAGCCATGGCGCGCGCCCACGATGCGGTGCGGTTCGTCACGGGCGAACACCGCGATCGCATAGGCGCCGCGCAGGCGGGTGGTGGCGCGCTGCACAGCATCCAGCAGGTCGCCGTCGTACAGGTGGTTCACCAGGTGGGCGATCACCTCGGTGTCGGTCTGGCTCGTGAACTCGAAGCCCTTGGCCTTGAGCTCGGCACGCAGCTCGTCGTGGTTTTCGATGATGCCGTTGTGCACCAGCGCAATGCGGTTGCCGCTGAAGTGCGGATGCGCGTTGTGCACCTCCGGCGCGCCGTGGGTGGCCCAGCGGGTGTGGGCGATGCCGGTGCCGCCGATCACTTCGTCACGCAACACCAGGCTGTCCAGCTCGGCCACGCGGCTGGTGCTGCGGGTGCGGCGCAGTTCGCCGTTCTGGTGCACCGCCACGCCGCAGGAGTCATATCCCCGGTATTCCAGGCGCTTCAGGCCCTCGATGAGGATGGGGACGATGTTGCGGTTGCTGACCGCGCCGACGATGCCGCACATGGTGGAAGCCTCTCGTGATGTTCGGAATGGGCTGCATCGTACGGCTGCGGCGGTGTTGTGTTCTTTCAGTTTTGCTAGTCTCCTGGAATAATCGTTCACACTGCCGAGAAACCGCAATTTTCCTTCTTTTGTCGTGCTTCTGTGAACGAACCTGAACAAGCCATACCCCTGGACCCCCTCGACTGGAGGTTGCTCGGCCTGCTGCAGGACAACGCTGCCGTGTCGAATTTCGCGCTCGCCGAGGCGGCCCATGTCTCGGCCGCCACGTCGCTGCGCCGGGTGCGGCGCCTGGTCGAGGCCGGCGTGATCGAGCGGCAGATCGCCATCGTGTCGCCAGACGCCGTGCCGGGCAACGGCCTCACCGCGCTGTGCGAGGTGACGCTCGACCGCCAGGGCGCCGAGCATCTGGAGGCCTTCGAGGCGAAGGCGGTGGCCGAAGCGGCGGTGCAGCAGTGTTATCGCGTGTCGCCAGGGCCGGATTTCATGCTCGTGCTCTGGGTGCACGACATGCCCGCGTACCACGCGCTGGTGCAGCGCCTGTTCACGCAGGACGCCAACGTGCGCAACGTGAAGACCTTCTTCAGCGTCAAGCGCGCCAAGTTCGCGCCCCGGATCGCGCCCCCCGCTTGATGCCGCCGGCGCAACGCTGGCTTGCGCAAAGCTCACCGCTCGCGCGTGGCAGGCCCGTACAGTGGCCCGAATGAGATCGCGCGACCTGACGGAGATGCTGGTGTTGGCGGCGGTATGGGGCGCCGCCTTCCTGTTGCTGCGGCTCACCGTGCCCGAGTTCGGCACCGTGCCGCTGGCCTGGCTGAGGCTGGCCGGTGCGGCGGCGCTGCTGTTGCCCTTGCTGCTGTGGCAGGGGCAGGCCCGGCTGCTGTCGCGGCACTGGCGGCCGATGCTGCTGATGGGCGTCACCAATTCGGCCTTGCCCTTTTTGTGCTCCAGCTACGCCGCGCTGCACCTCACCGCCGGCCTGAACGCGATCCTCAACGCCGCCACGCCCTTGTTCGCCGCCGCCATCGCCTGGGCGTGGCTGCACGACCGGCTTTCGGCCTCGCGGGTCCTCGGGCTGGCGCTCGGTTTTGCCGGCGTGGCGTGGCTGGCCGCCGCGCGCAGCGGCCTCGCAGGCGTGCAGGGCGATGCGGCCTTGTGGGCGATGGCGGCCTGCATGGTGGCCACCTGCTCGTATGGCTTTTCCGCCTGTTATGCAAAGAAGCGGCTGGGCGACGTGCCGCCGGTGGTGTCGGCCACCGGCAGCCTGGCCGCGGGCGCGCTGTTGCTCGCGCTGCCGGCCGCGGCAGCCTGGCCGGCCCAGGCACTGTCAGTCGCCGCCTGGGGCTGGGTACTGGTGCTGGCGCTGCTGTGCACCGGCGTCACCTGCCTGATGTACTTCCGTCTGATCGCGCGCCTGGGCCCGGCCCGGGCGGTCACCGTGACCTTCCTGCTGCCGGTGTTCGGCGCCGGCTGGGGCGCGGTGTTCCTGGGCGAGCGCATCAGCGCGCCCATGCTCGCGGGTGGCGTGGCCATCCTGCTCGGCACCGCGCTGGCCACCGGCGCCTTGCAGCGGCTGCTGCCCCGCCTCAGGCCTGCTTCAGGATCGCCAGCCCCTTGAGGTATTCCCCCTCGGGAAAGTTGATGGTGGTGGGGTGGTCGCACGCCCCTTCCAGGCGCTGCAGGATGGCGCCGTCCACGCCCGCGTCCATGCCGGCGCCGGCCACGATCTTGTGGAACAGCTCGGCGCCGATGCCGCCGGAGCAGCTGAAGGTGAGCAGCAGCCCGCCCGGCGCCAGCAGCTTGAAGGCCAGGCGGTTGATGTCCTTGTAGGCGCGCGCGGCCCGGTCGGCATGGGCTGCCGTGGGCGCGAACTTCGGCGGGTCCAGCACGATGGCATCGAAGCTGCGGCCTTCCTTGATGCAGTCGCGGAGGTACTGGTTCACGTCCGCGTCGGCGAACTCCGCGCGTGCGATGTCGAAGCCGTTGAGCTCCACGTGCGCGCGGGCGCGCTCCAGCGCCGGGGCGGACGAGTCCACGCTCACCACCTGCGTGGCACCGCCGGCCAGCGCCGCCACGCTGAAGCCGCCGGTGTAGCAGTAGCAGTTCAGCACGCTTCGGACGCCGAAGTGTTGTACCCAGCGCGCAAAGGCGGCGCGGTTGTCGCGCTGGTCCAGGTAGAAGCCGGTCTTGTGGCCTTCGGCGACGTCCAGCGTCAGGCGCCAGTCGTGTTCGCGGATGGTGACCGTGGTGTCGCCGTCGCCGCGCAGCCAGCCGGTCACCGGTGGCAGGCCTTCGAGGCCGCGCACGCCGGAGTCCGAGCGTTCGTACAGGCGCGTCAGGCCGGTGGCCTTGAGCAGCAGGTCCGCGATCACCGGCTTCCAGCGCTCGGTGCCGGCGGACAGGAACTGGGCGCTGAGCACATCGGCATACCGGTCGACGATCAGCCCGGGCAGGCCATCGGCTTCGCCATGGATCAGGCGCACACCGTCGCTCGCGATCGGAAGGCGGGCGCGCAAGGCCACGGCGGCGGCGATGCGGCGCTCGAAGAAGGCGGCATCGATGCGCTCGGTTTCGTCGAAGCTCCAGGCGCGCACGCGGATCATGGAGCTGGGGCTGAAGGACGCCCACGCGAGGAACTTGCCGTCGTGCGATTCGACGCGCACGGTTTCGCCGGAGTCGGCTTTGCCGCTGGCCACGCTGCCCTGGAACACCCAGGGGTGGCGGCGAAGCAGCGAGCGTTCTTTGCCTTCGCGAAGCTTGATGACTTTCATGGGCGGATTGTCCCAGGGCGCGCTCAGCGCGAGCCCGCCATCGACTCCTTCAGGAAGGCTTCGACACGGCGCAGGTAGTCGGCCCGATTCGCCAGATCGTAGAAGCCGTGACCCTCCTCGGTATAGATCAGCTTCTGCACGCTCACTCCTGCCCTCTGCGCCGCAGACACGAACTCGCGCGTGTGGACGACGGGGACGCGGCGGTCTTCACCGCCGTGCACCACAAGCACAGGTACTTTGATGTCACCGGCGCGCTGGAGCGGCGAATAGCGGTCGTACAAATCCTTGTCACGATCAGGATCGCCCACCAACACGGGCATGCCGTAGCGTTTGTACTCCTCGCTCATGTCGCTCCAGGCCACGTCACGCATCAGGCGCAGGTCAGTCACGCCGGCGAAGCTGATGGCGCAACGGTAAAGCTGGGGTGACTTGATCACACCCATCAGGGCCGCATAGCCGCCGTAGCTGGCGCCCATGATGCAAACCCGGGAGCCATCGACGAGCTTTTGCTTCACGGCCCACTGCACGGTGTCCACCAAGTCCTCGTCCATCGCCTGGCCCCATTGTTTCCACCCCGCCCTGAAGAGCTTGGCGCCATACCCCGTGCTGCCGCGGAACTCGGGCTGCAACACACGGTAACCGCGCGACGCCAGGAACTGCGCTTCCGCATCCCACTCCGTCGAGCTGCCGCGGACCCACGGGCCACCATGCACCAGCAGCACCGTCGGCAGCGGCTGATCGGCCTTGGACCCCGCAGGGTGGGTTACATACACCGGCAACTGCAGCCCGTCCCGGGCGGCGACGCGGTGAAAGCTGCGGCGCCCCTGGGTGGCTTCGTCGATCCACGGACGCTCCTTGCCCAGCGGTTGCATGGCGGACGTCTGGCGATCCAGCAGGTAGTACTCCCCGGGCAGGCGGTCGCTGGACGAGCGCACGACAAGGAAACGCGTGCTCTCGCAGCGTCCGCAGTAGATGCGATTCGTGCGCCCGGGAAGTGCAGCGTCGAGGCCCCGCTGAGCCCGGCCCAGCTCGGCGTTAAACCAATAGCTGTACGGCCGGTCAGCCATGAAGTGGACGCCGACCAGTTGATTGGTCTGGCGGTCCGTTTCCGCAACGGGGTCCAGATCAAAGCCCTTGACCTGCACCAAGGGCTCGGGGAGCAGGCGCCGCGCTGCGGTGTCGAAGCGGTAGAGGGCCTCGGTGTCCCCGCTGCCGTAGGCGGTGACCAAAAGCTGGCCGTCCGCATCGATCTGCCAAGGCGAGAAGGCATCGCTTGGGGTGAAGTCGTCGAACTCGGCCAGCGAGCTCCACTCTGCACTGGCGCCCTCGGCACGCCACCACACCTGCGTCCGCCCCTTGGTATGACTGGTCGCCACCCTGGGCGTCAGCGTCTTGTCCAGAAGCCAGCCAAAGGTCCGCGCGGGCTGGCCGATGCTCATGTTGTGCCGGATACCGTCCAGTGTGTTCAGCCGCGCCAACGTGAAACCCTGCACCTCGTCGCGACCGTCGACGATGCGACGGTTCACGATCACGTCCGCGCTGCCGTCGTCCAGCGTGGTTTCAAGGTTCCAGCCATACGGCAATACGCGCGACTGGATGTTCGAGCCGGTTTCCTCGTTGTGGTGGATCCAGGAAATCAGGCGTCGCTGGCGGCTCCCGTCGTGATCGACCGCGAACAGGCCTGCGCCGCCATGCTGCACCACGAAGGACCGTTGGGCGGCGAAGAAGACCAGCCGATCATTGTTCACCCACTGCAGCCGCTCCACATCGGCGTCGACGAAGCTGGCCACCCAACGGACTTTGCCGATGGGGTCGAGGTCCATCACGGCCGCGCCGACATACCCCGTCGGTGTGGCCACCAGCATCGCCAGCCGCCGCCCGTCGGGCGACAGCGCAACGTTGCGCATTGCGGGCGGCCGGACGAACGCCTCGGCGGGAAGTGGCGCCGACGCGCCGGGCGCAGGCGCCGGTGCGGCGTCGCTCGCACGCACCACGCCCCAGCTCAACAACATCCCCCCCAGCAACGCGGCAGCGCGCGCCGGAACCGAATATCGTCGTTTGGAGTGCGTCATCATCCCCCCTTGTTCGTCTGCTATATGTCGCACGGCGATTGTCCCGCAAGGGCGCGGGCGCAACCGGCCGCTACTTCTTCTTCGCCCGCCGATGCGCCGCGCTCGTAGGCAGGCCCGCATGAAGCGCCAGCACCTTCAGGCGCGAGCGGATTTCGCTGCGCTCAGGCACGTGCGACGCTGGCTGACGAAGAGCGCGGGCTCGCCCGCGGGTGCCAGCGCGCTGCGTTCGGCGAGCCATGCTTCGAGTGCGCCCAATGCTGCTCGGCCGATGGGCACGCTGCGGCGCTTGCTGCCCTTGCCGAGCACCTGCGCGCTCGCGTCGCCGATGTCAATCCATCCAGCGGCTCCCGCACCGGGCGCCACGTCCAGCCCCACCAGTTCGCCCACGCGCAGGCCGCAGCCGTACCGCAGCTCCACGATGCAGCGGTCGCGCGCCTGCAGCAGCGGCGTGGTGTGCGGGTTGTCCTGGTCGGCCAGCGCCATCGTTCTGCTTCACCGCAAGCGGCTTGGCCGCTGGCCACGCTGCCTTGGAACACCCAAGGGTGGCGGCGCAATAGCGAACGTTCTTTGCCTTCGCGCAGGTGGATGGACTTCATGTTGGGACGGTGAGCCGATGTGGTGAACGCCGCATCCTGCCACAGGGGGTGGTGGTTCTTTGCGCCTGCGGCGCGGGCTGGGTTTCTGGCCCGTGGCCACAGCCCGCCGGTCGCGCCCGGCCGGCGGTCACTTTCTTCACTGGCATGAAGAAAGTAACCAAAGAAGGTGCCTGGGAATACCAACATCCGATCAGATTCGTTGACGCCGAATCGGGGGCCGGTTTTCGGGGGGCACGCTGACATTGCTGCAGACCCGAGGCCACTTGGCACCAGCCAAGCACATCGCCCCACCCATCACTCGACCACCAGCCAGCCTCCGCGTGCCATGTCCGAGCGAGCGCAGCGAAGCGCCGGCACACGGAGGATGGAAGAACGTCGAGCGCGCGGTGCACACAAGCCAAGGCACTCGTCACAAGTGGCCTCTGGACCTCTACCGACCGAGCGACTCACCAGAGAACCGGGCCCCCGTTCGGAGTGAGCGAGCGAAATCGGATGTTGGTCTTCGCAGGCTCTCTTCTTTGGTTACTTTCTTCTGAGCCAGCAGAAGAAAGTGACCGCCGGCCGGGCGCGACCGGCGGGCTCCACGCAAAGCGCAAACCCACCCACCGCCGCAGGCGCAAATCCCCACTACTCGGACTTCTTCCGAGCCCGCGGATGCGCCAAGTCATACACCTTGGCCAGATGCTGAAAATCCAGCCTCGTGTACACCTGCGTGGTGCGAATATTCGCGTGCCCCAGCAGTTCCTGCACCGCGCGCAAATCGCCACTGCTCTGCAGCAGATGCGACGCAAAGCTGTGGCGCAGCATGTGCGGATGCACGCTCGTCGGCAGCCCGGCCTGCAGGGCAAGCCCCTTCAGCCGCGACCGGATCTGGCTGGCGCTCAGCCGCGTTCCACGCTGGCTGACGAACAAAGCCGGTTCGCCGGCCGGTGCCATCGCGACTCGCTCGCTCAGCCAAGCCTGCAGCGCCTGAAGCGCAGCACGGCCGATCGGCACGCTGCGGCGCTTGCTGCCCTTGCCCAGCACCTGGGCGCTGGCATCGCCGATGTCGATCCAGCCGGCGGCCGCGGCACCCGGCGTCACATCCAGCCCCACCAGCTCACCCACCCGCAGGCCGCAGCCATAGAGCAGCTCCACGATGCAGTGGTCGCGTGCTTGGAGGGCCGGCTCGGTGTGCGGGTTGTCCTGGTCGGCCAGGGCCATCGCCTGCTCCACCGCCAGCGCCTTGGGCAGTGGCTTCGCGGCCTTGGGCGCGCGCACACCCTGCACCGGGTTGTGCGCCACGCCGCCCTGGTGGCCCCACCAGGTGTAGAGCCCGCGCCAGCCGGACAACAACAGCGCGATGCTGCGCGGGGCCAGGCCTTTGGCGTGGGCCTGGGCCGCCCAGCGGCGGATGTGGTGGGCCTGCACCTGCTTGAGCGGCACGCCGGCTTCGTCTGCGGCGGCTTGCAGGCGCTGGAGTGCGTCGGTGTAGAGCGCCAGCGTGCGCGGCGCCAGGCGACGCTCACTGGTCAGGTGCTGCAGGTAGCGCTGCAGCGTGTCGTTCATGTCAGCGCCGGCCTACTGGGCCGGCAGCAGGCGCGACAGCGCACCGCCGGCAATCTCGCCGATGCGCATCAGGAACTCGGTGCCCATGTCGGCGGTGTAGCGCGTGGGGTCGGGCGAGCCCAGCACCAGCAGGCCGAAGGCCGCTTCCGCGCCGGCGTGGCGCAGGGGGATCAGCGCCACCGACATCACGGTGGACGTATCGTCCAGCCAGCCCGCGGCTTCGAAGCCGGAGTTGATGCCGCAGTAGGGCAAGGTGAGGCTGGAGGCAAAACTGCGCACGTCGCCGCTCACCGGCTTGGCAAACGGCAGCGGCTCGTAGGCCTCGGCCACGCCCCACAGGCGCACCGCCGCCTGCGGAATGAGGAACTGGTGCTTGAGCTCGTCCACCAGCACCTGCGGCAGCTGCGACGGCGCCGCGGTGAGCAGCAGGGCGCGGGTCCAGCGGTGCAGGCGGTCGGCAATGGCCACGTTCTCCTGGCCGTTGCGGATCATCTCGATGATCTTGAACTCCAGGCCCTTGATCTTGTCGCGCAGCATTTCCATCTGCCGCTCCTGCAGCGACACCGCGCGCTGCCCGTGCGGGCTGGTGAGCTGGATGCTGGCCAGCAGCTCCGCATGGCGCTCGAAGAACCCCGGCGTGTTGGCCAGGAAGTTGGCGATGTCGCCTTCGGTGATGCCGTTCACAGCTCGATCTCTCCTTCAAATACGGTCTCGGCCGGGCCGGTCATCAGCACAGGGCTGCTGCCGCCCGCCCATTCGATGGTCAGGCGTCCGCCGCGCATGTCGACGTCCACGGTGTTGTCCAGCCAGCCCAGCCGGATGCCGGCCACCACGGCAGCGCAGGCGCCGGTGCCGCAGGCCAGGGTTTCGCCGGCGCCGCGCTCGAACACCCGCAGCTTCACGTGGCTGCGGTTCACCACCTGCAGGAAGCCCGCGTTCACACGGCGCGGGAAACGCTCATGCGCTTCGATCTGCGGGCCCTGGATGGCCACCGGCGCACGGTCCACGTCCACCACCCGCTGCACCGCATGCGGGTTGCCCATGGACAGCACGGCCACGTCCACCTGGTCACCATCGCCCAAAGCCAGCGGCCAGAGCGCGAAGCCGTTGACTTCGCGCGGCGTGAGGCGGCTGGCATCGAAGGGGACTGCAGCCAAATCGAACACCGGCGCACTCATGTCGACGGTGACGCGGCCGTCGTCCTGCTCGCGCAGCTCCAGCACCGTGTTCATCGTCTCGACACGCACGGTGCGCTGCTCGGTCAGGCCGTGCTCGCGCACATAGCGCACGAAGCAGCGCGAGCCGTTGCCGCACTGCTCCACCTCGCCACCGTCGTTGTTGAAGATGCGGTAGCGGAAGTCGATGCCGGGCTGGCTGCTGCGCTCCACCATCAGGATCTGGTCGGCGCCCACGCCGAAGCGCCGGTCGCCCAGCTTGCGCAACTGCTCCGCCGACAGGGCCAGCGGCTCGCGGGTGGCGTCGAGCACGACAAAGTCGTTGCCCGCGCCGTGCATCTTGGTGAAGCGCAGCCTCATGGGCGGATTATCGGGGCTGGCGCACCCACTCGGCCACCGAGGGCCGCTGCCACTGGGCTTCAGCATAGGCGCGCAGCGGCGCCGGCAGCGCGTCGCCATGCTGCAGCAGGCGCTGCAGCATCACCGCCAGGTCCACGTCCGCAATGCACCAGTCGCCAAAAAGAAACTTACCGCCGTGCGCCAGCAGCCGGGTGGCTGCGGACACCAGCTTGTCGGCCGCCTGCTGCGCGTCGCGCGACAGCGCTGCACCGCGGGCACCACGGAACACCACCTCGGTGCTGCGCTCCTTGCGCAGGGCCAGCAGGTCGCTGCGGATCCAGGCCTGCACCTGGCGTGCGCGTGCGCGCTGCTCCAGGTCGCGCGGCAGCAGGGCGGCGTACTGCGGCGGCGCAAAACGTTCTTCCAGGTATTCCACGATGGCGGTGGATTCGGCCAGCCAGAAGCGCCCGTCCACGCACAGGGCCGGCACGCGGCCGGTGACCGAGGCGTCGCGGTAGTCATCGGCATGTTGCTCGCCGGCGTCCAGGTTCAGCGTGCGCAGTTCGAAGGGCAGGCCCTTCTCGCGCAGGGCCACATGGGCACACAGGGCCCAGGGGCTCAGGTGGTCGGCATCGATGCACAGCAGCAGGGAACTCATGGGGCTATCGTCCTGATCGTCAGTAATGAAAGGAAGTGGCAAGAGATCAGCCCGCGAGCTCGCTCGCCGGCAGCAGCAGATGGCCGGCGCCCACGAACGCGACATCGCCGCTGACACGCACCGACAGGCTGGCGCCGCCGCTGACCAACACATGCAGCTCGCTGGGCCGGCCGAGGAAGCGGCCCTGGTGCAGCGCCACACGCCGGCCGATCGGGATGCGGCCATGGCGGGCGAGGTACGCCGCCGCAGGCCCTGCGGCGCTGCCGGTGGCGATGTCCTCCACCCGGCCGTCGTTGTCCCAGGTGCGGCCTTCCAGCGTGTCCACGTCGATGGCATACGCAAACTTCGCGCCCCAGGGCGCGAGCAGCGACTCGAGCTGCGGATGGACGATGCGCGTGCGGTCCAGGCCGGCACGCAGCGGCACGATAAGGTAGGGCAGCCCGGTGGACACCACCTGCAGCGGCAGACCGGGGGCGACGTCGTCGGCCTGCAGGTTCAGCGCGCCCAGCAGCTCGCCCTGAGCCGCCTGGCCGATGGTGGAGACGAACTCCGCCTCGCCCTGGTCCATTTCCGCCGAGTAGGCGCTGCCGTTGCGGCGGCTGGTGACGGTGACCTGCTTGGCCGGCAACTGCAGCTCCAGCTCCAGCGTGGCCTGCCCCGGCGCATGCTGTTCATGCAGCACACAGGCCGCGCCGATCACGGGGTGGCCGGCAAAACCCAGCTCCTCTTCCATGGTGAACATGCGGGCGCGCCAGCGCTGGGGCTGCTCGGTGGGCCAGAGGAAGATCGACTCGAACTGGCGCATCTCCTGCGTGATGCGCTGGAGCAACGCGGTGGGCACCGGCTGCGTGAGCTGGAAGGCGGTGAGGCCGTTGCCGCGCAGCGGTTGCGCGGCAAAGACATCGACGTGGCGGTAGTCGAAGCGGAGGGTGCTGTTCATGGGTCGCTGACTGTATGCCGGCCGGTCGGGCGCAGGCTTGCCGATTTCGCAGCGACTGATGCCGGGTGCGCATCGGGCGCCTCACGGGCGGGCCAGCTCGCGCGCAATCGCCTGCTCGATCGCCGCCTCGTCGCCCTCCCCGAAGTGGCGCAGCACGATGCGGCCCTGCCGGTCGATGAGGTACTGCGCCGGCCAGTAGCGGTTGGCCCAGGCGTTCCAGGTGCGGTAGCCGTTGTCCTGCGCCACCGGATAGCGGATGCCGTGGCGGTTGATGGCCGCCTGCAGGTTGGCCGCCGACCGCTCGAAGCCGAACTCCGGCGTGTGCACGCCCACCACCACCAGCCCCTGCTCGCCATACCGTTCATGCCACTCCTTGAGCGCCGGCAAGGTGCGCACGCAGTTGACGCAGCCGAAGGTCCAGAAGTCCACCAGCACCACCTTGCCGCGCAGCCCGGCCACGGTGAGCGGGGCGGAATTGAACCAGGCGGCTATGCCCTCGAACTCGGGGGCCACGGTGGGCGCCGCAGCGGCACGCGGGGCGCTCGCTTCGGCGGGCGTGGAGGCCAGGTCCGCGAGCCAGGCGGCGGCGGAGACGTCGGCGCCCGTCTGCATCGCCAGCGCCGTGCCGATCACCAGCACGCCGAAACCCTGGCGCAGCCGCGTGGCATGGCGCGTCAGGCGCCGCACCGAGTTGCCGGCCCATTGGCCGCCGTAGGCGATCAGCAGCATCGGCACACCCGCGCCCAGCGCATAGGCCAGCAGCAGCACGGCGGCGCGGGTGGTGTCCTGCTCGCCAGCCACCAGCGCCAGGATGGACGCCAGCACCGGCCCGGCGCAAGGTGTCCACAAGGCACCCAAGCTCAGCCCCAGCAGGAAACCGCCCGCCCGGCCGCTGCCGCTGCGCCGGCCGAAGCGGGCGGCCAGGTCCGCCACGCGGCCGAACGGCGCCATCACCCGGTCCAGCAGCGTGGGCCAGGCGAGCAGGGTGCCGAACAACAGCAACGCCAAGATGGCCAGCTGGCGCACCGTGTCCTGCGACAAGCCCGCCGCACGCGCCGAGGCACCAAACGCCAGCCCCGCGGCCGAAAACGACAGCACGAAACCGAGCACGATGAACAGCGGCCGCGCCCGGCCGCCGTGGCCCACGGTGCCGCCCAGCAGCAACGGCAGCATGGGCAGGATGCAGGGGCTGGCCACGGTGGCCATGCCGGCGCCGCCGGCAAGCAGAAGTTGCAGCATGGCAGGCCCTTTCAGCGTGGCGCGTCGGCCGCGAAGGCCGCGCGCTGCCACAGCTGCGTCTTGCCGAACGCCGGCAGGCCGACGTAGGCCCTCAGCACCATCGCGCCGTTGGCGTCCAGCGACATCAACCCGCTGTAGGTCTTGCCGTTCTCGCGGTTGTAGATCTCGCCGCGCCAGGTGCCGGCCTCGCCTTCTTCGGCGGTGAAGTTCTTCAGCAGGGTCATGCCGAGCGCAGGCCGCGTGTCCGCCGGCTGCATCGCCTCGCCAGGCCGGCTCATGGAGTGGTTGGCAATCACCTTGGTGACCACGCCGCAGAGGGCCGCACCGCAGGGCGCGACCTCCACTTCGAGGTTGCCGCTGGCGGTGATCCAGCGGCCGCGCGGGTCGGCAGACGGTGCTTGCGCGAAGGCGGCCAGGGACGCCAGGCCCAGGGCGGCCGCGCACAGCGATGATCGGGTGGACATGAAGGAGCTCCTCGTCGGTGAAGGGAGCCTCCATTGCAGCGGCGTTGCGTATCGGGCGTTTGTCGGCGATGGGCGCGGCTGCAAGCGAGCGTGTCGCGGCCGCCGCCATACAAACTGCGATACAAACCCGCGATCGTCCGGCGCGCGTTCGCGCTTAAGGTGCCGCCATGGAATCGCCCGACCACCTGCTGCTCGTCGACGACGACCGCGAGCTGCTCGCGCTGCTGCGCGACTACCTGGAAGCGGCCGGCCTGCGCGTGAGCACCGCCCGCCATGGACGCGAGATGCGCGCGGTGCTGGCCAGTGCCCGCATCGACCTGATCGTGCTGGACCTGATGCTGCCGGACGAAGACGGCCTGGCGCTGTGCCGCGAGCTGCGCACACGCGAGGCCGCGCCCATCCCCGTGCTGATGCTCACCGCGCGCGCCGACGAAGCCGACCGCATCCTCGGCCTGGAGATGGGCGCGGACGACTACCTCACCAAACCCTTTGCCGCACGGGAGCTGCTGGCGCGCATCCGTGCGGTGCTGCGGCGCACCCGCATGCTGCCACCCAACCTGCAGCCGGTGCGGCAGGCACGCGAGCTGTGTTTTGGCGACTGGCGGTTGGACACCACCGCGCGCCACCTCGTCGACGCACAAGGCACGCTGGTGTCGCTGACCGGCGGCGAATACCGGCTGCTGCGCGTGCTGATGGACCACGCCCAGCGCGTGCTCACGCGCGACCAGCTGCTCAACCTCACGCAGGGCCGTGACGCGGACCCCTTCGACCGCTCCATCGACCTGCTGGTGAGCCGCCTGCGCCAACGCCTGCGCGATGCCGCCAGCGAGCCGCGCTACATCAAGACGGTGCGCAGCGAGGGCTATGTGTTCTGCGCGGAGGTCACCCCCGGGGCCTCGGCATGAGGGGCGTGCCGCGCTCGCTGTTTGCCCGCATCGCCGCCATCCTGGCGCTCGGGCTGCTGCTGGCCTATGCCCTGGCGCTGTGGTCGGTGCTGCGCGAACGTGGCGAGCTGTCGCGCTCGATGATGCTGGGTTACCTCGGGCGCGACGTGGCTGCGTCCGTGGCGATGCTGGACCGCCTGCCGCGCGATGAACGTGCGGCCTGGCTGCCCCGGCTGGCACGCGCCAACTACCGCTACGCGCTGACGCCGGCGCCCGCCGGGCCGGCGGCGGATTCGGCGCTGGTGAAGGAGATCGCCGATGCGCTTGGCGCCGAGCTGGGCCCTGGTCGGCTGCTCCGCGTGGCGCAGGCCGACGGCCAGCTGGCATTCGACCTGCGGCTGGCCGACGGCTCGCCGCTGGCGCTGACGCTGCAGCCACCGCGGCTGATGGTGTCGGCCACCACCGCCGGTCTGCTGTTGCTGCAACTCGCCTTGCTGGGCGCCTGCATCGCCTGGGCGGTGCGGCAGACCACGCAGCCGCTGGCGCAGCTGGCCCACGCCGCCGACGCACTGGGGCGCAACCCCGAGGCCCCACCGCTGGCCGAACACGGGCCCACCGAAGCGCGCCGCGCCGCTGCGGCCTTCAACACCATGCAGCGCCGCATCGCCAGCCACCTGGCCGAACGCCTGCAGATCCTGGCCGCGGTGTCGCATGACCTTCAGACGCCGATCACCCGCCTGCGCATGCGCACCGAAACGATGGCCGACACCGCCCTGCGGGGCAAGCTGCAGGCCGACCTCGCGGAGATGCAGGCGCTGGTGGAAGAAGGCCTGGCCTATGCCCGCTCGGCCCATGCCGCGGCCGAACCGGCGCAGCCCGTGGACCTGCATGCGCTGCTCGACAGCCTGGTGTGCGACTACACCGACGCAGGCCGTGAAGTGCTGCTTTCCGGAGCGCACCCGAGGCCGCTGACCACTCGCCCGCAGGCATTGCGCCGCGTGGTGGGCAACCTGGTCGACAACGCGCTCAAGTTCGCCGGTGCGGCGGAGCTGATCGTGCGCAGCGACGCCCGATCGGTGCACATCAGCGTCTGCGACCGCGGGCCCGGCATTGCACCGGATCAGCTGGCCGCCGTGCTGCAGCCTTTCTATCGGATCGAAGCGTCCCGCAACCGCGACACCGGCGGCGCCGGCCTCGGCCTGGCCATCGCCAGCCAGCTCACGCAAGCCCTGGGTGGCCGCCTGCACCTGCTGGCGCGCGCGGGCGGCGGGCTGGAAGCGCGCCTGAGCCTGCCGGCTCAGTAGAAGGACTTCTCACCCGGTGGCCGCGTCTTGAAGCGCTTGTGCACCCAGAGGTACTGCGCCGGGTTCCTGAGGATCTCACTCTCGATCCAGCGGTTCATGCGCAAGGTGTCGGCTTCGGCGTCCTCTGTGGGGAAGTCGTCCCACGGCGGCAGGTAGCGCACCTTGTAGCCCTGGCCGCCGGGCAGCACTTCCGTCACCACCGGCTGCACCACCATGTGGAGGCTCTTCGCCAGGCGCGAGGGTGCCAGCAAGGTGGCGGCGGGCACACCGAAAAAGGGCACGAAGGCCGCGTCGCGCGCACCGAAGTCCATGTCCGGCAGGTTGAGGAACACCATGCCGCGCTTGATCGCCTTCACCAGCGGCAGCGCATTGTGGTGGCGCGGCAGCAAGTCGCCATTGTTCCAGCGCAGGCGGCCGGCCTTGAGCGCGGCGTCGAACACCGCGTTGCTCTGCGTCTGGTACATCGACACCACACGCCGGGGCTGCAGCGCGCTGGCGGTGCCCGCGATCTCCAGCCCCACGAAGTGCGGCACCAGCCACATCACCGGCCGGTCGGTGGCGGCGGCAAAGCCGATGTCGCCCTCGACATGGATCAGGCGCTTCAGGCGCTCGGCCGAGCCATACCAGAGCAGGCCGCGTTCGAGGATGCTGCGGCTCACCCACTCGAAGTTCTGCCGCACCAGGGCCTCGCGCTCGGCGGGCGGCATGTCGGGGAAACACAGCTCGAGGTTGCGCTGCGCGATGCGCCGGCGGCTGCCGGCCGCGGCGTAGAGCAGGCGGCCCACGGCGCGGCCGATGGCCGCCTGCATGCCGAGGGGAAGCCAGTGGAACAGCCAGAGGAAGGCCAGCGCGGCCCGTGCACCCAACACACTCATGAAGGCTTAAGCTCCCGGCGTGGCGCCTTGTAGCGGTGGTAGCCCCAGAGGTACTGTTCGGGGCGTTCGGCAATCAGCTGCTCCATCGCCCGGTTGACGGTGGTGGCGCAATCCAGCTGCAAGGCCTCGTCGCTGGCGGCCGCGGTGGGCAGCGCAGGCGCAGGCCGCACATGCAGGTGGTAGCCGGCGCCGCGTGGCAGGCGCTCGCACCACATCAGCACCATCGCAGCACCGCTTTGTTGCACCAGGCGGGCCGCCAGGGTCATGGTGTAGGCGGGCTTGCCGTAGAACGGCGCCCACACGCCCAGGCCCTCGGGCGGTACCTGGTCGGGCAGCAGGCCCACGGTTTCGCCCTTTCGCAGCGCGCGCAGCATCTGGCGCACGCCGGACAGCGCGGCCGGCGCGGTGTGCAGGCCGGGCCGGGCGCGGGCAGTCTCCTCCAGCTCGCGCAGCCAGGCCTTGCGCGCGGGGCGATAAAGCGCGGTCATCGGCTGCTGGGCACCGTAGCGGTGGGCATAGGCCTGGGCGCAGACCTCAAAACACCCCAGATGGGGGGTCAGCAGCAACAGGCCCTTGCCTTGGGCCAGCGCCTGGTCGATCAGCTCGGCGCCATCCCAGGTGATCCAGTCGGCGATGGAGCGCCCAGGTGGATGCAGCCAGACCCACGGCACCTCGGCCACCATGCGCCCCGCTTCTCCTATGGCGCGGCGGCGCTGCGCGGGTGTCAGCCCGGCCAGCGCGGCGTTGTCGTTCAGGCGTTGCCGGTAGCCCGCGGACAGGCCATAAGCCAGCCAGCCGAGCAGGGCGCCAAGAGCGTGAAGGAGTCGCAAAGGCCAGCGCGCCAGCCAGTGCATTAGGGGCAGCATCGGAAAGTGTTATTTCTATAATGCGCGCATCGCCGAGTTAACCGAACAACTTGCGGGGCGATTCAAAAATGCCGCTAAAGCGTTCGCCGCTTTTCCGAACCAGGACTCCGGCGACGCCTCAGTGCAACGACCTAGGAGTTTAAGAAAGTGGCGAACGACTTCCTCTTCACATCCGAATCCGTCTCCGAGGGCCACCCCGACAAGGTGGCCGACCAGATCTCGGACGCGATTCTCGACGCGATCTTCGAACAGGACCCGCGCTCCCGCGTGGCGGCCGAAACGCTGTGCAACACCGGCCTGGTGGTGCTGGCCGGCGAGATCACCACCAACGCGCACGTGGACTACATCCAGGTCGCGCGCGACACCATCAAGCGCATCGGCTACGACAACACCGAGTACGGCATCGACTACAAGGGCTGCGCGGTGCTGGTGGCCTATGACAAGCAGAGCAACGACATCGCCCAGGGCGTGGACCACGCCAGCGACGACCACCTGAACACCGGCGCCGGTGACCAGGGCCTGATGTTCGGTTACGCCTGCGACGAGACGCCCGAGCTGATGCCCGCGCCGATCTACTACGCGCACCGCCTGGTCGAGCGCCAGGCCCAGCTGCGCAAGGACGGCCGCCTGCCCTTCCTGCGCCCGGACGCCAAGAGCCAGGTGACCATGCGCTATGTGGACGGCAAGCCGCACAGCATCGACACCGTGGTGCTGTCCAGCCAGCACAGCCCGGAGATGAGCGACGGCGCCAAGATGAAGCCGGCCTTCATCGAGGCGGTGATCGAGGAGATCATCAAGCCGGTGCTGCCCAAGGAATGGCTGAAGGACACCAAGTACCTGATCAACCCGACCGGCCGCTTCGTCATCGGCGGCCCGCAGGGTGACTGCGGCCTCACCGGCCGCAAGATCATCGTCGACACCTACGGCGGGGCCTGCCCGCACGGCGGGGGCGCGTTCTCCGGCAAGGATCCGACGAAGGTGGACCGCTCGGCCGCCTACGCCGCCCGCTACGTGGCCAAGAACATCGTGGCCGCCGGCCTGGCGCGCCAGTGCCAGATCCAGGTGGCTTATGCCATCGGCGTGGCGCGCCCGATGAACGTGACCGTGTACACCGAAGGCACCGGCGTGGTGTCGGACGAGAAGCTGTCGCAGCTGGTGCAGGAGTATTTCGACCTGCGGCCCAAGGGCATCATCCAGATGCTGGACCTGCTGCGCCCGATCTACCAGAAGACCGCCGCGTATGGCCACTTCGGGCGCGAGGAGCCGGAGTTCAGCTGGGAGCGCACGGACAAAGCAGCCGCACTGCGCGCAGCCGCGGGCAAGTAAAGTCCACCCCACCGAATTCAAAGGCGGCTTCGGCCGCCTTTTTCATGGGTGCCCGCGCCACATGCCCAGCCCGATCACGCTTGACGACCTGCGCCGCTACGCCGTCGCCCGCTCCCTCTTCAAGCCCACCACCCTCGGCCGCGCGATCGAGAAGCTCGGTTTCGTGCAGGCCGACCCGATCCGCGCCCCTGCCCGCGCGCAGGACCTCACCCTGCGCCACCGGGTGCGCGACTACCGCGCCGGCGACCTGGAGCGCCGCTACGCCAGGCTGCCGATCGAGGAGGACTTCCTCGTCAACTACGGCTTCCTGCCGCGCGCCACGCTGGCCCTGATGCACCCCCGCACAGCCAAGCGCGCCTGGGATGCCGCCACGCGCCGCCGCGCGCAGAACGTGCTGGCCTTCATCCGCGAGCACGGCCCCTGCCATCCGCGCGATGTGCAGGCCGCCTTCGACCACGGCCGCACCACCAACTACTGGGGCGGCGAATCGAACGCCACCACCCACCTGCTGGACGGCATGCACTACCGCGGCATGCTGCGCGTGGTACGGCGCGAGGCCGGCGTGCGGGTCTACGAGGCGGTGGAGCATGCGGGCGACGAACGATCGCCATCGCAGAAGGCCGAGGCACTGCTGAAGCTGGTGGTGCAGAAGTACGCGCCGCTGCCGTCGCGCAGCCTGGGCCAGCTCACCTACCACCTGGGCGGTGGTGCGCCCCAGCTGCTGCCCGAGCTCAAGCGCATGCTGGCCCATGCACGCGAGACCTGGCCCAGCGCCGAGGTGGAGGGCACACGCTGGTATTGGCCCGAAGGCGAGAACCCGCGCTCAATGCGCCATGCCCCCGATGACGCAGTGCGCCTGCTGGCGCCCTTCGACCCGATCGTGTGGGACCGCCTGCGCTTCGAACTGCTGTGGCAGTGGGTCTACCGCTTCGAGGCCTATACGCCGGCGCCCAGGCGCCAGCGCGGCTACTACGCGCTGCCGCTGCTGTGGCATGACCGCGTGATCGGCTGGGCGAACGTGACGGTGCGCGACGGTGAAGTGAATGCGCAGACCGGTTATGTGGCCGGCAAGGCGCCGCGCGATGCGGCCTTCCGGCGCGGCCTGGACGACGAGCTGCAGCGCATGGCCCAGTTCCTCGGCCTGGAACCCTGACTGCGAAAGGCCGTCTACAAGGCGGCCGGCGAGGTGGACAGGGGGGCGAAGTCGGTGCGCGCGCGCGGCAGCTTGGGTTCGTTGGCGGCCAGCGGCGCGCCGGCATGGTCGAGCTGGGTGGCGGGGGCCGGGCGGCCGAGCAGGAAGCCCTGCAGCTCGTCGCAGCCATGCGCCTGCAGGCTGCGCAGCTGGGCCGGCGTTTCCACGCCCTCGGCATTGACGCGGATGTTCAGCGAATGCGCGAGCGACACGATGGAGCGCACGATCAGCGCGACCTTGGGGTCGCTGTCCAGGTGCTGGGTGAAGGCGCGGTCGATCTTCACCTTGTCGAACGGAAAGCGCCACAGGTAGGCCAGGCTGGAATAACCGGTGCCGAAGTCGTCCATCACGATGCGCACGCCCATGGCGGTGAGCCGGTGCAATGTCTTCACCACCTGTTCGGTGTTGCCCATCAGCAGCGATTCGGTGATCTCCAGCTCCAGCCGGCTGGCCGGCAGGCCCGCCGCCTCCAGGCTGGCCGCCACCATGCGCACCAGCTCGTCGCCCTGGCGGAACTGCGCCGCTGACAGGTTGACCGACAGGCTCAGTGATTCCGGCCAGCCGGAGGCCACGTCGCAGGCCCGCGCCAGCACCCACACGCCCAGGTCCTCGATCAGGCCGCACTCCTCGGCGATCGGGATGAACTGCGACGGCGGAATCGCGCCGCGTTGCGGGTGGCTCCAGCGCACCAGCGCCTCGTAGCCCTGCAAGGTGCAGCCGTCGCGCTCATACAGTGGCTGGAAGTTCAGGTGCAGCTGGTCGGCGTACAGCGCCTGGCGCAGGTCGCGCGCGATCGCACGGCGGGCCTGCAGCTGCTCATCCATGGTGGCGTCATAGAAGCTGAAACCGCCGCGGTGATGCGACTTGGCGCGCAGCAGCGCCTGCTCGGCCTTGTGCAGCAGCTCGGCGCTGTCGAGCCCGTCGTTGCCGTACACCGCCGCGCCCACGCTCACGCCGGCCTGCAACGCCTGGCCCGCCACCTGGTGCGCTTCGGCCAGCGCGGCGGCCAGGCGCTGGCCCAGCACGCTCACTTCGTCGGGGCTGCGCACCCCGGCCTGCAGCACGGCGAACTGGTCGCCCGCCAGGCGGGCCACGAGGTCCAGCTCGCGCACCGTCTCGCGCAGCCGCTCCGCCGTGGCGCGCAGCACCGTATCCCCGGCGGCATGGCCGAAGGCGTCGTTGATGTCCTTGAAGCCGTCCACGTCCAGGCACAGCACCGCGAAGCCGGCGCCGCCTTCCTGCGCGCGTTTTTGCGCGCGCTGCAGCGCCTCGTGGAAGCTCGCGCGATTGAGCGCGCCGGTCAGCATGTCGTGCCGCGCCAGGTAGCGCAGCTGCTCGTCGGCCCGCCGTTGCGTGCGCAGTCGTTGCCACCATTGCCAGGCGCCGGCCGCCACCAGGGTGAGCAGCACCAGGGCCACCGCCAGCGCCACCTGGCGGAACGCCTTGGCGATGCGGCGCTCGCGGGCGGTCTGGTCCACGTAAACCTCCACCACGCCCAGCACCTGCCCGCCGCGCAGCACCGGCACATAGGCTTCGCTGTAGACCGCGGGGCGGTCGCTGCGCTCTTCCCGCTTGAGCTCGATCAGGTTGCCGCCACCCAGCACCACGGCGCGGACGCTGCTGTTCTGCTCGCCGGGCTCGGCACCCAGCGGCTCGCCGGTGGCGCCGGACGGCTGCTGCGTGCGATCCATCTCATCCGACACCAGCAGCGTGGCGCCATTCGGGTCGTAGAGCTTGAAGCGGAACACTTCGCCCGCCTGGCGCAGGCGGCGCAGCTGGCGCAGCGCCTCCAGCGTGAAGCCGCGGCCGGCAAACGCCTGCTCGAGGTCGGGCACGGTGTCGCGCGCGAAGGCCGCCCAGTTCAAGGCGACATGCTCGGCGTCCGCTTCCAGCTGCGCGCGCGCGGCCAGTTGCATGGCCGCCGCCATGCCCAGCAGCGCTGCGACGGCAGCCAGCAGCCACAGGGCGACGCTGCGCGCGCCCTTGGCCAACGGAAGGGAAAGCTTCATGTGTTTTCTTGGCGGTTTCTGCAACCGCTTCTCCCGGAGCTTCGCCGCTTATCGACCGATCGCCAAGCCGGCTTGAGCCCTGCCGCGGCGACCGGTGTGCGGAATCACCGCCCCGCGATCAGGCGTTGCGCCACTTCCGCAAAACCGGCACCGCGTTCTGCCTGCGCCAGGTAGGCCGGCCAGGTGTGCAGCTGGGGCGCGAAGGCCATGAGGTTGGCCACGCCCACGCTGAGCGGAAAGTGGGCAAACATCTGCTGGTCGTTGGTGGAATCGCCCACGTACACCCAGTGCGGCGTCTCTGCGGCCAGCGTGCGGCCGAACAGGCGCTGCAACATCCACTCGGCGCCGCTGAGCTTGGTGTGCTGGCCGTACCAGCCGTTGATGTGGATGGAGCTCACGGTCGCCTGCATGCCTTCGCTGCGCATCAGTGCCACCACCTGCGCAATGCGGGCATCGTCCAGGCGGGCGAACTCGCTGTGGTCCACCGCGATGTCGGTCACGCGGCCGGCGCTGTCCTGCGCCAGCTGCGCGCCCGGCACCTCGTGCTGGATGCGCTGGGCCACCGCCTGCAGGCGCAGGGCGTTGGCCTGTCGCGTCGCGGCATCCTGGGCGTACTCGATGCACAGTCGCCCTTGTTCGCGGAACAGCGCCACCGCGCCGTTCTCCGCCACGATGGCCGTCACCGGCCAGTCACGTGCAAAAGGCTCGCTCCAGCCCATGGGCCGCCCGGTGATGGCGATCACCGGGATGCCGGCCGCCTGCAGGTGTTGCAGCGCCTGCAGCGCCTCGGGCGTGATCGCCCCTTCGCTCGTGAGGGTGTCGTCGATGTCGGTGAACACGCCGCGCACCGCGGCGGCTGCGGCGGCGGACAGTTCGGCCAGCGGCCGGGGCATCGTGGAGGGCATGGGCGGCAAGTCTTGCACAGCGTTGCGCCCCGTTGGGGGCCGCTCTTGGCTACAATGCACGCCTTCCGAGGAGCGTTGCAAGGCACATCCATCGTGCCCCAGGCTCGGAACTTCATTGCAACGGCGCTCACCCGCACGGTTTCATCGTGGGTGAGTTGGAACACCTCCCTGTCGGTGCCGCGCGGGTCCTCATTTCTGGAGACCTCGATGAACGCCGTACTGAAGCCCACCAACGATTACGTCATTGCCGACCTGTCGCTCGCCGACTGGGGCCGCAAGGAAATCCGCATCGCCGAGACCGAGATGCCCGGCCTGATGGCCATCCGCTCCGAATTCGCCAAGAGCCAGCCGCTGAAGGGCGCACGCATCACCGGCTCGCTGCACATGACCATCCAGACCGCGGTGCTGATCGAGACGCTGCAGGCGCTGGGCGCACAGGTGCGCTGGGCCTCGTGCAACATCTTCTCGACGCAAGACCATGCCGCTGCCGCGATCGCCGCTGGCGGCACGCCGGTGTTCGCCGTCAAGGGTGAAACGCTGGCCGACTACTGGGACTACACCCACCGCATCTTCGACTTCGGCCCCAAGGGCTCGGACGCCGAAGGCCCCAACATGATCCTGGACGACGGCGGTGATGCCACGCTGCTGATGCACCTGGGCCAGAAGGCCGAGAAGGACCAGTCGCTGATCAGCGACCCCAAGAGCGAGGAAGAGCGCTGCCTCTTCGCCAGCATCAAGGCCAAACTCGCTGAAGATCCGACCTGGTACACCCGCAAGGCGGCCAAGATCATCGGCGTGACCGAAGAGACGACCACCGGCGTGCACCGCCTGAACGAGATGAGCGCCAAGGGCACCTTGCTGTTCCGCGCCATCAACGTGAACGACTCGGTCACCAAGAGCAAGTTCGACAACCTCTACGGCTGCCGCGAGAGCCTGGTGGACGGCATCAAGCGCGCCACCGACGTGATGATCGCCGGCAAGGTGGCTTGCGTGGCCGGTTACGGCGACGTGGGCAAGGGCTCGGCCCAGGCCCTGCGCGCGCTGAGCGCCCAGGTGTGGGTGACCGAGATCGACCCGATCAACGCGCTGCAGGCCGCGATGGAAGGCTACCGCGTGGTGACCATGGAGTACGCCGCCGACAAGGCCGACATCTTCGTGACGACCACCGGCAACAAGGACGTCATCACGCATGACCACATGGCGAAGATGAAGGACCAGGCCATCGTCTGCAACATCGGCCACTTCGACAACGAGATCGACGTCGCCTCGCTCGAGAAGTACGAGTGGGACGAGATCAAGCCGCAGGTCGACCATGTGATCTTCCCGGACGGCAAGCGCATCATCCTGCTGGCCAAGGGCCGGCTGGTGAACCTGGGCTGTGGCACCGGCCACCCGAGCTATGTGATGAGTTCCTCCTTCGCCAACCAGACGCTGGCGCAGATCGAGCTGTTCACCAAGCCCGACGCGTACGAAGCCGGCAAGGTGTACGTGCTGCCCAAGCACCTCGATGAAAAGGTCGCCCGCCTGCAGCTGAGCAAGCTGGGCGCGGAGCTCACCGTGCTGACGGACGAGCAGGCCGCCTACATCGGCGTGAAGAAGGAAGGCCCGTACAAGCCCGATACCTACCGGTATTAAAGACCACCCCGGAGCGGCCTACGGCCGCCTCCCCTCAAGGGGCGACACCAGCGGCCCGGCGGAGCCGGATCCGCGGTGTCCGCTGGAGGTCCTTTGTTCGCGAGGGATGCGTGACGCGGATTGACCACCTTCTCGTGCAGCGAGGCCTTGCGCCCACCCGCTCCGCCGCACAACGGCTGATCGAGCGTGGCGCGGTGCGGTGGCTTGGCCCCAAAGGCTGGGCCGCCCCCCGCAAGGCGGGCGACGAGTTGCCCGATGGCTGCGAGCTGCAGATCACCGACGATGCCGAGCTGCGCTGGGCCTCGCGCGGCGGGCTGAAACTCGAGGGCGCGCTGGCGCACACCGGCATCGCGGTCGACGGGCGGCTGTGCCTGGACGTGGGGCAGAGCACCGGCGGTTTCACCGATGTGCTGCTCGCCCGCGGCGCGCGCCATGTGGTGGGTGTCGACGTGGGCCATGGCCAGCTGGTGCAGCGCTTGCGCACCGACCCGCGCGTCACCGTGCTGGAGGGCGTGAACGCTCGCCAGCTGCAGGCGGCGCAGCTGCCTTTCCCGCAGTACGACGTGATCGTCGGCGACCTGTCCTTCATCTCGCTCACGCTGGTACTGCCTGCCCTCGCGCCGCTGCTCGCTGGTGACCTGCTGTTGCTGGTGAAACCGCAGTTCGAGCTGCAGCCGGCCGACATCGGCAAGGGCGGGTTGGTGAAGGACGCCGCCAGCCACACCGTGGTCGAAAACCGCATCCGCGAGGCTTGCGCCGCGCAGCACCTGGCCGTGCGCGGCTGGTTCACCAGCCCGGTGACCGGCGGCGACGGCAACACCGAATTTTTTGTGTGGGCTCAGCCTGCACGCGATGGAGATCCAACATGAACAAGCCGCTGCCTGTCAGCCTGGAGTTCTTTCCGCCGAAGACGCCCGATGGCGTGGCCAAGCTGGCGGCCGCCCGCCAGGCGCTGTATGTGATGCGCCCGCAGTTCTGCTCGGTGACCTACGGCGCCGGTGGCTCCACCCAGGACGGCACCTTGCAGGCGGTGCAGGCCATCCTGGCCGAGGGCGTGGAAGCGGCGCCGCACTTCTCCTGCATCGGCGCCAGCCGGGCCTCGGTGCGCGACAAGCTCGCCGCCTTCAAGGCCGCCGGCATCCGCCGCGTGGTGGCACTGCGCGGTGACCTGCCCAGCGGTTACGGCGATGCCGCGTCCAGCGAGTTCCGCTATGCCAGCGACCTGGTGGCCTTCATTCGCACGGAGACGGGCGGTGATTTCCACATCGAGGTGGCGGCCTACCCGGAAACCCATCCGCAGGCCAAGTCGCCGGAAGCCGACCTCAAGGCCTTCGTCGCCAAGGCGCAGGCCGGCGCCAGCTCCGCGCTGACCCAGTTCTTCTTCAACCCCGACGCCTACTTCCGCTTTGTCGACGAAGCGCGGGCGCACGGGGTGGAGCTGCCGATCGTGCCGGGCATCATGCCGATCACCAACTCGAGCGGCCTGCTGCGTTTTGCCGACAACTGCGGCGCCGAGATCCCGCGCTGGGTGCGGCTGCGGCTGCAGTCCTACGGCGACGACAGCGCGTCGATCAAGGCCTTCGGCCTGGACGTCGTGGCCGCGCTGTGCGAGCGCCTGCGCGCCGGCGGCGCGCCGGGTTTTCACTTCTACACGATGAACCAGGCGGGCGCGACGCTGGAGATCGCGCGCCGCCTGAAGCTGATGGCCTGAGGCCGCCCCAGGCAAAGCGGCGCCCCCTCGGGGGTGGCCGCGGCACTCCGCGGCCGGGCTGTCATTTCATCGGATGGGCGTGTAGCCGACCGGCACCCACGCGAAACCCTTGCCCTCGGCCCGCACATGGCCGAGGCCGGGGAACGAGATGTGGGCCGCCGCCAGCAAGGTGCGGTCCTTGGCTGCCTGCGAGAACAGCTTCTTGCGGGTACTGATGGCCAGCTTGTTGTCGGTGTCGAAGGCGATGGCCACATCCGGGTCGGCGAACTGCACCGCGCCCACGTGGATCACATCCCCCAGCACAATCAAACGCTGGCCCTTGGACTCGAACAGGTAGCTGCTGTGGCCCGGCGTGTGGCCGGGCGGCGTGTTGACCGCCAAGGCCTTCACGCCCGGTGCCACCTCGCTGTTGGGCGCAATGGTCTTCCAGCGCCCGGCCGCCTGGTAGGGCTCGGCGGCCTTCCTGGCCATGTCGAAGAAGCCCTGCATCTCCTTGGGCGCCTTGGCCTTCTGCGCCTCGTCCAGCCAGTAGGCGCTTTCCGGCGCGGTGGTGATCACCTGCGCGTTGGGGAACGCCGGCTTGCCATCGGCCGTGAGCACGCCGTTCACATGGTCGCCGTGCAGGTGGGTGATGAGCACCAGGTCCACCTGGGCGGCGTCGTAGCCCGCGGCCTTGAGGTTGTCCTGCAGCTTGCCGACGGTGGGGCCGAAGAGCCCGGCCGCGCCGGTGTCCACCAGGATCAGCTGCTGGCCGGTGTTCACCAGGAAGGCGTTCACCGAGGTGGGCACCTTGGGCCCGGGCTCGAAGGCGCGGGCCAGCCCGCGGTCGATCTCGCCCGGATGGGCAAACTTGAGCAGTTCCTTCGGGTCCAGGTCGATGTAGCCGTCGTACAGCGCGGTGACTTCGAAGTCACCCACCATGGTGCGGTACCAGCCGGGCGCCTGGGTCTTCTGCTGCGGGGCGCCCGCTTGGGCGGCACCCAGCGCCAGGGCCAGGCCCGCGGCCACCAGGGTGCGGCGAATGATCGAGATGGTCATGCAGTCCTCCGTGTGTTTGGAGGCGCGGACGTTAGCGGCAGCCGGCTGCCCCTGCGGGCAGTCAGGTTTCCCGCTGCCAGGCCAGGCCGTCTTCCGTGAGCACCGCGTCCAGCGGCACGTCGTGCGGCTCGGCCTGCAGCCAGGGCAGGAAGCCATGCGCATAGCCTACGCCCACGGTGTAGGGCTGGGGCGTCAGGGCCGCCAGCGTGCGATCGTAGAAGCCGCCGCCATAGCCCAGGCGCACACCTTTGGGGCCGAAGCCTACGCAGGGCACCAGCAGCAGCTGCGGCTCGAAGGGCTCGGTGTCCTTGGGCTTGGGGATGCCATAGGCATCGTCTTCCATCGGGCAGCCGGGGTACCAGACATGGAAGCGCAGCTGCTTGGTGTCGCGGTTGATCACCGGCAGGCCGATGCGGCGCTCGGCACCGCCCTCGCTCCAGCGGTACAGCGCGGGCAGCGCATCGAACTCGCCCTTGATCGGCCAGTAGGCGCCGATGGTGCGCTCCTGCCGGCCCACCAGCCACACGCGCAAGGCATGCTGCAGGCGCACCGCGCGTTCATGGCGGTCGGCCATCGCCAGGCGTTCGGCCTGGAGCTGGCGACGCAGCAGCTTCTTGTCGCGCGAGGGTTCCAAAGGCAGGTTGAAGGCGTTGCTCATCGGCCGATTGTGCGGGCGGTGCTGCGGGCTGGCAAACTCGCGCGATGCCGCAAGACGCCCTGCTGGACCACTGCCTGGAACTCTTGTCCGCCGTGGGCCGCCCGCGCTCGCGCCGCATGTTCGGCGGGCAGGGGCTCTATGTGGATGAACTCTTCATCGCACTGATCGTGTTCGACCGCCTGTACCTCAAGGCCGACGACGAGACCCGTGCGCGCTTCCAGGCGGCCGGCTGCCAGCCCTTCACCTATCCGAAGAAGGGCGGCAGCGCCGTCGTGCTGAGTTACTGGACCGCGCCCGACGAGGCCATGGACTCGCCGGACGCGATGGCGCCGTGGGCCCGCATGGCCATGGCGGCCGCGCTGCGGGCCCGCCAGGCGGCACCCAAGCCGGTCAGGAAGCGCAAGGTGCCGGCGCCGGACCCTGCTGCGACGGCCGCAGCGCCTGCAGCCAGCGCCGCAAGGCGGCGGACGGCTTCAGCGCGAGCGAAGCGCTGACTTCCGCACCCGGTGCCACCTGCCGCAGCTCGAAGCGTGCACTCGGCCAGCTTTCGATCACCGCGTCCTGGCTGGCGGGCAGTTCGATGCTGTCGCCGGCTTCCAGCCAGCAGTCGTGCGGCACCTGCTCGGGCGTCGTCGCGCTGGTGGTCAGCCAGACCCGGCCCTCGGTCACCAGCAGCCAGCGACCGCGGTCTTCGGCTGCCAGCCGCATGGCACTGCCTTCGGTCAGGCCCCACTTGCGAACGGCCTGGGAGGCGGAGGACTCTTGCGAATGGCTCATCAACGTGGTGCTCATGGCATACTCCTTTTGCGTCGTCGTGAGAGGCATTCTGGTCGTCTCTCAGGGAAAACTCCAATGAGTTCCAGCACACGCACTGATTCCCAAACCGCATGAATAAACCGGTCCGCCAACGCCCGCTGGGCATCGGCCCGCTGCGCGCATTCGAGGCCGTGGCGCGGCGCCTGAGCTTCCGCGCGGCGGCCGACGACTTGCACCTCACGCAGTCGGCCATCAGCCGCCAGATTCGCGCGCTGGAGGACGAACTCGGCGCGCCGTTGTTCCTGCGTGGCACCCGCCATGTGGAGCTCACCAGCGCCGGCACCGTGCTGCTGCAGACGGTGGTGCCGCTGCTGGACCGGCTGGACGCCAGCGTGCGCCAGATCCGCACCGCGCGCGGGCGGCGCTCGGTGAGCCTGAGCACCTTTGCGTCGTTCGCATCGCTGTGGCTGATCCCGCGCCTGCAGGCCTTCCAGCGCGACCATCCGGACATCGACATCCGCGTGTCGGCGAGCGACGCCATGGCCGACCTGGACGACCCCGAGCTGGACCTCGCGATCCGCTACTGCCACCCGGACGATGCCCCGCCCGGCGCGGTGCGCCTGTTCGGCGAGGTGATGACACCGGCCACCGGCGCCGGGCTGATGGAGCAGGCACGCAACGGCCTCGTGCCGCCGCTGAAGACGCCCGCCGACCTGGCGCGCCACACCCTGCTCGAAGAGGACGACCAGCGCGCGAGTGCCGAGTACCTCAGCTGGCGCTACTGGCTGGCCCAGCACGGCCAGGGCCAGCTGCAGCCCTTGCGCTGGATCTACCTCAACTTCACCTACCAGCAGATCCAGGCCGCGCTGGCCGGCCAGGGCGTGGCGCTGGCACGCATTGCCCTGGTGTCCGAATCGCTGCAGCGCGGCGAGCTGGTGGAGCCCTTCGGCCCCGAGTGCCGGGTGCACTCGCCGTTTGCGTACTGGGCGGTGCCGGGCACCGCGGCCAGCGACCGGCCCGAGCTGCGCCAGTTTTTTGCCTGGGTGGTGCAACAGGCGGCCGAGTCGCGGCGCGCGCTCGGGGAACCTTGAGCGGCGCGGCGCGTCTCACGCCGTCGCGCATGGCCCGCTCGGCTCCACAAGCCCCAAGGTTCACGCCTTGCCTGTCATCGCGCGGCGCAGCCCCTGCGCTACAGTGATCCGAGCCCCTCGCCGCCGCGCCGCCGGCGCCGCCACCCCAGACTCCATGCCCTTCTTCCCCATCGCCCGCTCCACCCTCCGCCTGCTCGTCACCACGCTGGTGACCAGCGTGCTGGCCGGCAGCGCGCCCGTCGTGCTGGCTCAGCCCGTGAGCGCCGCCGACGCCATCGTGCTGGACGCCCGCGAGGCCTTGCGCAAGCGCGACCGCGACCGCCTGGCGGCCGATCGTGCGGCGGCCGTCGTGGGCCGCCATCCGCTGGCCTCCTGGGTGGACTACTGGGAGCTCAGCAACCGCCTCTCCGAAGCACAGCAGCCCGAGCTGGAGGCGTTTTATGCGCGCTGGCCCAACACCTATGTCGAGGACCGGCTGCGCAACGACTGGCTGCTGGAACTCGGCCACCGGCGCGACTGGGCCAACTTCACGCGCGAGTTCCCGCGCTTCAGGATGAACGACGACCGCGAGGTCACCTGCTACGCGCTGCTCACCGAGCACCTGGCCGGGCGCGACGTCACCCAGCAGGCCAAGGCCGCGTGGCGCGCCCAGCGTGACGTGGACGAGGGTTGCAACCTGCTGGCCACCACCATGGTGGAAGCCGGCCGCTTCACGGTGGACGATGTCTGGCGCACCGCCCGCCTGGCGATGGAGCTCAACCGCCTGCGGGTGGTGCGTTTTGCCGCCGGCCTCGTGAGCCCGCAGGCTGCTGCCGCGGTGGGCGAGCTGATCGACGAGCCGGCGCGTTACCTCACGCGCAAGGCCTCGGTGATGGGCCGCACGCAAAGCGAGCTCACCGCGCTGGCGGTGATGCGCATGGCGTGGAACGACCCCGGCGCGGCCGCCGGCCAGCTTGAACAGCGCTGGCAGCATGCCCTGTCGGCGGAGCTCGCGGGCAACACCTGGGCGGTGGTGGCCAAGCAGGCCGCCTTCAAGCTGATGCCCGAGGCGGTGCCGTACTACCAGGCTGCCTGGAAGGCCGGCCACAAGCGCGGCGCCACCAGCATCGACTGGACCGACGATGCGCTCGCCTGGGGCGTGCGCTCCGCCCTGCGCTCCGCACGCGGCAGCGACCGCTGGCTGCAGGTGCGCCAGATGATCGGTGCCATGAGCCCGGCCGAGCGCAAGGACCCGGCCTGGGTGTACTGGGAGGCCCGCGCCATCGCCGCGCTCGCCCTGCCCGGCGCAGAGGGTGATGCCGCGCGCGCACAGAGCCGCCAGCTGCTGGAGTCGATTGCCAGCCCGCTCAGCTTCTACGGCCTGCTGGCCGCCGAGGACATCGGCCTGCCGCTCGCCCTGCCGGACAAACCCACCGCGCTGATGCCGGAAGAAGAAGCCCGCGCGCAGCAGCACCCCGGCCTGCAGCGCGCCCTGCTGCTGATCAACATCGGCCTGCGCAACGAAGGTGTGCGCGAATGGAATTTCTGGCTGCGCGGCATGAGCGACCGTGAGTTGCTGGCCGCCGCCCAGGTGGCCTGCGACCGCGAGGTGTGGGACCGCTGCATCAACACCAGCGACCGCACCCGCGAAGAGGTGGACATCGAGCAGCGCTTTCCCACGCCCTTCCGCAATGACCTGCTGGCCAAGGCGCGCGAGATGGGCATCGACCCGGCCTATGTGTACGGCCTGATCCGCCAGGAGTCGCGCTTCGTCACCGACGCCCGCTCCTCGGTGGGCGCCTCCGGCCTGATGCAGGTGATGCCCACCACTGCGCGCTGGACCGCCAAGAAGCTCGGCATGCCTTTTTCGCCCGAGATGATCACCGACCGTGACACCAACCTGCGCATCGGCACCGGCTACCTCAAGCTGGTGCTGGACGACTTCGGCGGCTCGCAGGCCCTGGCCGCGGCGGCCTACAACGCCGGCCCCACCCGGCCGCGGCGCTGGCGCGAGGGGCCGGTGCTGGAGCCGGCCATCTGGGCCGAGAACGTGCCCTTCAACGAAACACGCGACTACGTGAAGAAGGTGCTCGCCAACGCCGCGCTGTATGCGGCCGTGCTCACCGGGCAGCCGCCTTCGCTGAAGGCACGACTGGGGCCGCCCATCGGCCCGCGCGACGCGACGATTCCCGAGCCGGTGCCCGACCTGCCTTGATGGTGTGCGGGCGGCATGCCAGCGCTGCATCGGGTTGTTGCGCATTCGGCATCGGGATGACAGGCGCGCGCCTCTAGCATCTGGGCCTTCTTCCTGGAGGCCCCATGCAGCTCTACTTCGGCAACAAGAACTATTCGTCCTGGTCCCTGCGGCCCTGGCTGGCGATGCGCCAGCTCGGCATCCCTTTCGATGAGGTGAAGCTGCGGCTGGACTTCAGCGAAGGCTCGGCTTTCAAGGCCACGCTGGAGCGCATGGGGTCGCCCGGCAAGGTGCCGGTGCTGGTGGACGACGGCTTCGTGGTCTGGGACACCCTGGCCATTGCCGAGTACCTGAACGAGCAGTTCCCCGACAAGGCGGTGTGGCCGCGCGGCCTGCGTGAGCGCGCCCGCGCCCGCAGCCTCTGCGCGGAGATGCACTCCGGCTTTTCGGCGCTGCGCAACCACTGCCCGATGAACATCGAGGCCGACCTGCGCCAGGTCGGCGCGGGGATCTGGGACACCGAGGCCGACGTGCGGCGCGACGTGGCCCGCATCGAGCAGCTGTGGGGCGAGCAGCTCGCCGCCTCGGGCGGCCCGTTCCTCTTCGGCGAGTTCAGTGCCGCCGACGCCTACTTTGCGCCGGTGGCCACGCGCCTGCGCACCTACGGGCTGCCGGTGAGCACCACCACCTCCGCCTACGTGGACCGCATCTTCGCGCTCCCGGCGATGCAGCAGTGGGTGTCGGACGCGCTGGCGGAGCAGGACTTCCTGGACTTCGACGAGCCGTACCGCAAGAGCCGCTGACCTACCCGCCGCGCGCCTGCGCGAGTCGCGCCCCTAAACTGGCGCGATGAAGGCTTACGTGGTGGGCGGTGCGGTGCGGGACGAGTTGCTCGGGCGGCCCGCCAGCGACCGCGACTGGGTGGTGGTGGGCAGCACGCCCGACGAGATGCTGGCCGCCGGCTTCCTGCCGGTGGGCCGCGACTTCCCGGTCTTCCTGCACCCGACCACCCGCGAGGAGTACGCCTTGGCCCGCACCGAGCGCAAGAGCGCACCGGGCTACCGCGGTTTCGTGGTGCATGCCGACCCCAGCGTCACGCTGGAAGACGACCTGCGACGCCGCGACCTGACCATCAACGCGATGGCGCGCGACGAAGCCGGCGCGCTGGTGGACCCCTTCGGCGGCGCCGCCGACCTGCGGGCGCGGGTGCTGCGCCATGTGTCCGAGGCGTTTGTCGAAGACCCGGTGCGCATCCTGCGGCTGGCGCGTTTCGCCGCCCGCTTCGCCGACTTCGAGGTGGCCGGCGAGACGATGGCGTTGATGCGCCAGATGGTGGCCGATGGCGAGGTGGACGCGCTGGTGCCCGAGCGGGTGTGGCAGGAGCTCTCGCGCGGCCTGATGGAAGATCGGCCGAGCCGCATGTTCGAGGTGCTGCGCGAGTGCGGGGCACTCGCCGTGCTGCTGCCCGAGGTGGACCGGCTGTGGGGCGTGCCGCAGCCGCCCGCCCACCACCCCGAGGTGGACACCGGCGTGCACCTGATGATGGTGCTGGACATGTCGGCCCAGCTGAAGGCGCCGCTGGAGGTGCGTTTCGCCTGCCTGTGCCACGACCTCGGCAAAGGCACCACGCCGGCCGACGTGCTGCCCCGCCACCTGGGCCACGAGGGCCGCAGTGCGAAGTTGCTGGCGCAGGTGTGCGACCGCTGGAAGGTGCCGCTCGCCTGCCGCGAGCTGGCCGACGTGGTGGCGCGCGAACACGGCAACGTGCACCGCAGCGAGGAGCTCAACGCCGGCGCCTTGATGCGGCTGCTGGAGCGCTGCGACGCGCTGCGCCGGCCCGAGCGCTTCGAGCAGGCGCTGCTGGCCTGCGAGTGCGATGCGCGCGGCCGGCTGGGGCTGGAAGATCGCCCTTATCCGCAGCGTGAGCGCCTGAGGGCTGCGCTGCGTTGTGCGCAATCGGTGGACGCGGCCGCCATCGCGGTGGCGGCGGTGGAGCGCGGCTGGTACGGCCCCAAGATCGGCGACGCGGTGCGCAGCGCCCGGGTGGACGCCATCGCGAGCGGCATGGGCCTCGCGCGCTGAAGCCCGTCAGAGCCGGTGGCTGCGGTCGCCGGCCGCAAAGCCGATGGCGTCGAAACGGCAGCCCTTGGCAAAACCGATCACCTTGAAGAGCTCGCCCATCTCGTGTTCGGCGATCAGCTTGTGCGCCGCTGAAGCGGTGCGCACGTCGGCGCCCTGCAGCAGCTCGGCCAGGCCGCAGTTGATGAGGAAGCGGCCCTGCGAGGTGTAGCCCAGCACGTCCAGCCCGGCCGCCTGCCCCGCCAGCGCGATGCCGGTGAAATTGACGTGGGCGGTGATGTCCTTCAGCCCCAGGTCCACCAGCGGGTCGGTGTCGGCCTGGTGCGCCCGGTGGCACATCAGCGTGCCGCCGGTGCGCTGCGGGTGGTAGTACTCGTCTTCCGGGAAGCCGTAATCCATGAAGAAGGCGGCGCCCTGCTGCAGGTGCTCGGCCAGGGTGGTGATGAAGGCTTCGGCTTGGCGGTGCACCTCGGTCACCGTGCCGGGCAGGAAGGGCCCGTCCACCGGCGGCCGCAGCGCGGTGGAGCGGTCGGACCAGGCAAACCCGTCCCCCTGCGCCACCACGCCGCGCTCCAGCCAGTGTTCACCGGTCCAGTGCAGCAGCGTGACCGGCATCGCGTCCAGCACCTCGTTGCCGACCACCACGCCGCGCAAGGCAGTGGGCAGCGTGTCGGCCCACTGCACCCGCTGGCCAAAAGCGGCCAGGCGCTCCTGCTGGCGCTGGCGCAGCGCCCCCGAGAGATCGACGATGGTGTAGCGCCGCACCCGGTCGCCCAGCGCCTGCAGCAGCTGCTCGGCCAGCGCGCCGGAGCCGGCGCCAAATTCCCACAGCTCGTCGGTGCCGCTGGCTTCCAGCGCCTGCGCCACCTGGCGCGCCAGCGCCCGGGCGAACAGTGGAGAGAGCTCCGGCGCGGTCACGAAGTCGCTGCCCGACGACGGCATCCAGCCGAACTTGCGGCTGCCGTTGGCGTAGTAGCCCAGGCCCGGCGTGTACAGCACCAGCGCCATGAAGCGGTCGAACGGCAGCCAGCCGCCGGCCGCCGACAAGGCCGTCCGCAGCTGCGCCGCCAGGGCGGCCGATACACTGTCGGGTTCGTCGTCCTTGTGCATCGCGGCATTGTAGAAACCATGGCTTCCCGTCCCGTGGCCCTCGTCACCGGCGCCGCCCGCCGGCTGGGGCGTGCCATTGCGCTGGAGCTGGGCGCGCACGGCTGGGACGTGGCGGTGCACTACCGCGGCTCCCAGGCCGACGCCGAAGCCACCGTGGCGCAGCTGCGCACCGGCGGTGCGAATGCGGCTGCCATCGCCGCGGACCTGGCCGACGAATCCGCCTGCCAGGCGCTGCTGCCGGCGGTGGTGCAGCAGTTGGGCCGGGCCGATGCCGTGGTCAACAGCGCCTCCACCTTCGAACACGACGGCATCGACAGCTTCAGTTACGACGCGATGGACCGCCACTGGCGCGCCAATACCGCGCCGGCCATCGTGCTGGCGCGTGCGCTGCATGCGCACCTGCAGCCACGCGGCGGGTGGGGTTGCGTGGTGAACCTGCTGGACCAGAAACTCTGGAATCCGAATCCGGACCACCTGTCCTACACGCTGTCGAAGGCGGCGCTGGAAAGTGCCACCCCCCTGCTGGCCCAGGCGCTGGCGCCGGTGCTGCGGGTGTGCGGCGTGGCGCCCGGCATCACCTTACCCTCCGGCCCGATGAACGAGGCCGAATTCCAGGCCGCCCACCGCATGACGCCCCTTGAACGTTCGTCCACGCCCGACGACGTGGCCCGCGCCGTGCGCTTCCTGCTCGAATCCCCCGCCATCACCGGCACCACCCTGCTGGTCGACGGCGGCCAGCACCTGACGCGCCAGCCGCGCGATGTGTACTTCCTGGCGTCCAGCGCCAAGGACTGACCCATGTCCAGCCCGCTCCACCTGCCCAGTCTCATCGACTGCCGGCGCCTGTTTTTGCGCAACTACGAGGTCTGGATCAACATCGGCGTGCACGACTTCGAAAAGCGCGGCGAGCAGCGTGTGCTGATCAACGTGGACCTGTTCATCCCGCTCGCGAAATCCACGCCCAGGGAGGACGAACTGCACGAGGTGGTGGACTACGACTTCATGCGCCGCAGCATCGCCGAGCGGGTGAAACAAGGCCACATCCACCTGCAGGAAACCCTGTGCGACGACGTGCTGGCGCTGATGCTGGCGCATCCTTCGGTCAAGGCGGCGCGGGTGTCGACCGAAAAGCCGGACGTGTACCCCGACTGCGATGCCGTGGGCGTGGAAGTCTTCGGGATGAAGGATTGAGCGAGATGAGCGCAGTACTGAACGACGACACCGCCGCGGCCGACAAGAAGGCCGCCTTCGAGGCCAACAAGCTCAGCAAGCGCCTGCACCGGCAGGTCGGCCAGGCGATCGCCGACTTCAACATGATCGAGGACGGCGACAAGGTGATGGTGTGCCTGTCCGGTGGCAAGGACAGCTACGCCCTGCTGGACGTGCTGATGAACCTGCGCCAGCGCGCGCCCATCCGCTTCGAGATCGTGGCGGTGAACCTGGACCAGAAGCAGCCGGGTTTCCCGGAAGAAGTGCTGCCCAACTACCTGCGCAGCCTGGGCGTGCCCTTCCACATCGAGAACCAGGACACCTACTCCATCGTCAAGCGCCTCATCCCCGAGGGCAAGACGATGTGCAGCCTGTGCTCGCGCCTGCGCCGCGGCATCCTCTACCGCGTGGCCGGGGAGCTGGGTGCCACCAAGATCGCACTGGGCCACCACCGCGACGACATGCTGCAGACGCTGTTCATGAACATGTTCTTCGGCAGCCGCCTGAAGGGCATGCCGCCCAAGCTGGTGAGCGACGACGGCAAGAACATCATCATCCGGCCGCTGGCCTACGTGGCCGAGACCGACCTGGAGAAGTGGGCCGCGCACCGGCAGTTCCCGATCATTCCCTGCACCCTGTGCGGCAGCCAGGAGAACCTGCAGCGGGTGCAGATCAAGCAGATGCTGCGCGAGTGGGACCGCAAGTTTCCCGGCCGCGTGGACAACATGTTCACCGCGATGGGCAACATCGTGCCCTCGCACCTGATGGACCGGAACCTTTACCCTTTCACCACGCTCAAAACCACAGGCGTGGCCGATCCGTCGGGCGACAAGGCATTCGACGACGATGACACAGGCTGTGCCCCGGCGGCGCCGGCCGTTGTCCAGTTGAAGCTGCACGACGACTGACGCCGCCGCCTTGTTTGCCGGAGGTTGTGTGATGCGACGCCTTGCTCCCCTTGTCCTGGCCCTGGCACTGGCCGGATGCGCCGGAATGAACTCCGTCACCAGCGACGTGGCCACCTTTGGCGAGTGGCCGGCCGGCCGCCCGCCCGGCAGCTTCACCATCGAGCGCCTGCCGTCGCAGCAGGCGCGCGGCGCCCAGCAGGACACGTTGGAAGCCGCCGCCCGCAGCGCGCTGGAGCAGGCCGGCTTCAAGCCGGCCACCGACGCCGCCAGCGCCGACGTGGTGGTGCAGATCGGCGCCCGCGTCACCCGCACCGACTTCACCCCCTGGGACGACCCGCTGTGGTGGCGCTGGGGTGGCAACTACTGGCGCCGCCCGGGCTACTACTGGCGGCCGGGCTGGGGCTTCCCGCCGCAGTACGAAAGCCAGTACGACCAGGAAGTGGGCCTGCTGATCCGCGACCGCCGCACTGGATCGCCACTGTACGAGGCACGCGCCAGCAACGAGTCGCGCACGCAGGCAAGCACCGCCGCCTTGGGCGCCATGTTTCAGGCCGCGCTGAAGGACTTCCCCAACGCCGTGCCGCAGGCACACCGCGTGCAGGTGCAGCTGGCGCCGCAGGCGCAGTGAGGCCGGGCCTCAGCGTGGCGCTGCGTTGAGCGCCCGCACGTCGTCTTCCCAGCGCTTGAGCTTGCGCTGCGCATACTGGCGCTGCGCCGGGCTCATGGTGTTGTGCACCTGGGCTGCAAAAGCGCAGTTGTAGTCCCACACCCGCTGCTGCTGCGGCCGGTAGGCCTCGCGGGGCGACTGCTCCACATGCTGCGCCACCTGGCGCAGCGCGGCCTGCGCCTGCCCCAGCAGCGCGGCCGGTTCGGCACGGGCCGCCTTGGCGGCCTGCAGCTGGCGCAGCGCCTGCAGCACCTCCTGCTGCACCAGCCGGCGTTCGGCCAGCCAGAGCTCCGGGTCGTAGGGCGAGGCAGACACCGCCTGCACGATGCGCTGGTGCTGGGCATCGTCCACCGAGCCGTACACCAGCTCGAAACGCTCCACCGCCTTCTTCACGTTGGCCTTGATGCGGTCCTCGCGGCGCGGCCCCATGAACTCGTCGCGGTACTTGGCGTTGTTCTTCTCGAACTTCTTCTCCAGGTGCTTCAGTTGCTCCGGCGTGAGCGTGAGCGCCACCTCCGCCAGCGAGGGCACGGCATGGTCGTAGGCCAGCATGGTGCGGCGCTTGACCTCCTGCGCCATGCCGCACATCGCCTGCGGCGTGAGCACCGGGTCCAGCACCTGGGTCTGGGCGCGCTGCAGCAGCTGGGCGTAATCGGGCAGCTGATCCTGCCGGTTCCACTGGAACCACTGGTCGATGAGCTGGCGCACACGCGGCGCCTGGTCGTCGTCGAAGTCGACATAACCGTCCATCCACCAGTACAGCAGGGTGGGCCCCTGGTTGTAGGTGATCTTCAGCGCCACGCTGCAACCCGCCACCAGCGCCAACATCACCATGGCCGCACCGATAATCCAGCGTCTGAACAAGGATCCCTGCATGTCGCTCCAGATCGTCATCATGGCCGCCGGCAAGGGCACGCGCATGAAGTCGCAGCTGCCCAAGGTACTGCACCGCCTGGCCGGCCGAAGCCTGGTGCAGCATGTGCTGCACACCGCCGGGCGGCTGGCCGCCCGCCACACCATCGTGGTCACCGGCCACGGCGCCGACACGGTGGAATCGGCAATCGCCGGGCCCGGGCTGGCATTCGTGCGCCAGATGCCGCAGCTTGGCACGGGCCACGCGGTACAACAAGTCGTACCGCAGCTGGGCGACGAAGGCACGGTGCTCATCCTCAACGGCGACGTGCCGCTGGTCGCCGAAGCCACCGCCCGCGCCCTGGCCGAGGCCTGCGCCGGCGAGCGCCTGGCGCTGCTGACCATCGAGCTGCCCGACCCCACCGGCTATGGCCGCATCGTGCGCGAGCCGGGCACCAGACGTGTGCTGGGCATCGTGGAGCACAAGGACGCCACGCCCGAGCAGCGCGCGATCCGCGAGGTCTACACCGGCATGATGGCCGCGCCCGCCGCCTGGCTGAAGCGCTCGGTGATGGCGCTGAAGAACGACAACGCCCAGCGTGAGTACTACCTCACCGACATCGTCGCCATGGCCGTGGCCGACGGCGTGCCGGTGGTGGCTTCACCCGCGGCCAGCGAGACCGAAGTGCTGGGCGTCAACAGCCCCGCCCAGCTGGCCGACCTGGAGCGCCGCTACCAGCGCGCCCAGGCCGAGGCGTTGATGGAAGCCGGCGTGCGCCTGGCCGACCCCGCCCGTTTCGACGTGCGGGGCACGCTGAGCTGCGGCACCGACGTGGAGATCGACATCGGCTGCGTCTTCGAAGGCACCGTGCACCTGGCCGATGGCGCCCGCGTCGGCCCCCACTGCGTGCTGCGCGACGCCCGCATCGGCGCGGGCGCGGTGATCCATCCCTTCACCCACATCGAAGGCGCCACGGTGGGCGCCGGCGCGCTGGTCGGCCCCTACGCCCGGCTGCGCCCGGGCGCCGAGCTGGGCGAGGAGGTGCACATCGGCAACTTCGTCGAGGTGAAGAACTCCACCCTGGCCAAGGGCGCCAAGGCGAACCACCTCGCCTACCTGGGCGACGCCACCGTGGGCGAGCGGGTGAACTATGGCGCCGGCTCCATCACCGCCAACTACGACGGCGCCAACAAGCACCGCACCACCATCGGCAACGACGTGCACGTGGGCTCCAACTGCGTGCTCGTCGCCCCGGTGACCCTGGGCGACGGCGCCACCATCGGCGGCGGCTCCACCATCAGCAAGGACGCGCCGGCCGGGCAGCTGACGGTCGCCCGCGCAAGGCAGGTCACACTGGCGGGCTGGACCCGGCCGCAGAAACAGAAGAAGTGACGTAGCGCGGCACCTGTATTGGTCCCTAGGGACAGGCCGCAAAGCGGCCAGGGGAGCGCCCTTGCCGGGCGGGCGAATCCGGGAGCGGGTTTCCCGGCCCGGATTCGAACCCCCTCGGGGGGTGGCCGCCAGGCGGCCGGGGGCTCAATCGGAGAGGATTTGTGCCGCAAGGCACAGGTCCTCCCACGCCTTGGCCTTGTCGGGCAGGTTGCGCAGCAGGTAGGCGGGGTGGTAGGTCACCACCAGCGGCACGCCCTGGTACTGATGCACCCGGCCGCGCAGGCGGCCGATCGGCTCACCGCTGCGCAGCAGCGCCTGCACCGCAAAACGGCCCATCGCCAGGATGACCCTGGGCTGCACCAGGGCCAGCTGGCGCTGCAGGAAGGGCTCGCAGCGCGCCAACTCCTCCGGCTCGGGATTGCGGTTGCCGGGCGGCCGGCACTTCAGCGTGTTGGCGATGAACACCTGGCGCTCGGGCGGGCCGGGGTCGCGGGTGAGGTTCAGCGCCCGCAGCATGCTGTCCAGCAGCTGGCCGGCCGGGCCGACAAAGGGTTCGCCCTTGCGGTCTTCCTGCTCCCCGGGCGCCTCGCCCACCACCATGAGGTGCGCACGCTCGTTGCCCACGCCGAACACCGTGTTGCGGCGGCCCTCGCACAGGCCGCAGGCGCGGCAGGCGGCCACCGCCTCGCGCAAGGCGGGCCAGTCCAGCGCGGCGACCGGCGAAGTGGCTGTGCTCGCGGGATGATCCACCGGCACGGCAGGCGTTGCGCTCTGTGGGTCACGCGGCGCCCCGGTGGCCACCGGGGCCGCCCGCGCGGGCGCAGGCCCAGGGGCCGGCGTTGGCCGGGGCGCATCGGCCACGACCGCCATCTCTTCGGTCGCGTCCGGCACCCAGACCGAGAGCCCCATCTCGGCCAGCATCAGGCGCTGGCGTTCAGACCAGCCCATCGGGTGCCTCCGGCGGCTGCGTGATGTGCAGGCTCATCACCACCGCATCTTCCCGGCTGCCCTGCGGCCCCGGGTAATAACCGCGCCGCACGCCCACCTGCACGAAGCCATAACGTTCATAGATGCGGCGAGCGCGGGTGTTGCTCTGCCGGACCTCCAGCCACACCGCACTGGCCGGCACGCCGCGCGCATGGAGCACCAGCCGGTCCAGCAGATGACGGCCCAGGCCCCGGCCCCAATGCGTGGGCGCGACGGTGAGGTTCAGCAGGTGCATCTCGTCCACACCCTGCATCGCCACCTGGTAGGCAACCACCTCGCCGGCCGGCCCGAGCATCACCTCGGCCAGGTAGCCCGCGGCCAGGGAATCCACGAAGTTGCCGCGGCTCCACGGGAACGCATACGCACTGGCCTCGATGGCGGCCACCGCCTCGACACGCGCGCCGGTCATCGGCACCACGCGGGGGGCTGTGGATTGCCAGGCGGCGCTCATCCGGCCGCCTCCCCCGCCTTGGCGGCCGCCCGCTCCGCCGTGGTCAGCGCCACCTTGTCGCGCAGGTACAGCGGCAGCGCATCGGCCGCGTCCAGCGTGTCGCCCCGCTGCCACGCCTGCTGCGCCACCCGCAGCAGCGCAGCGGCACGCTGCTGCTGCACCGGGTATTGCGCGGCGGCGCCCACCTGCAGGCGCTCGCCGAAGGCCTGCAGCGCCGAGCCCGCCAGCGCGGCCGGTGGCGCGCCGTGCCAGCGCGCATGCAAGGTCGGCAGGTCGTACAGCGCCGGCGCATCGTGCACCGTCCAGCGGCCGTCGCTCCAGGCATAACGGCCGGCATACACCTCGTCCATGCGGGCGTCCATCACCACCCACAGATCAAAGACGGGCGGCGCGCCGGCGGCCACCCGCGCGTCCTCCGCCACGATCAGCAGGCTGTCCAGCGCCAGCACCGGCCTGGCCGCACCGAAGGCCAGGCCCTGGGCCACCGCGCAGGCGGTGCGCAGGCCGGTGAAGGCCCCGGGCCCGCACGCGAACGCGATCGCATCCAGGTCCGCGAGGCGGGTGCCCGCCTGCGCCAGCAGCCCCAGCAGCTGCGGCAGCAGCTGGGCCGAGGCCTGCGCGCCACCGGTTTGATCCACCCAGTGCTCACCACCACCAAACTGCAGCGCGAGGCACAGGCGCTCGGTGGAGCTGTCGATGGCGAGCAGGGCGTTGGAAGAGGCGCTCACGGGAGGCGTTGACACAGCGGCGAGAGGCGCGCCAGGACATGTCGCGTTGCGACCGGCTGGCGCGGCGCGGGAGGCCCGCGCGGCATGCCGGCCAGTGTAGCCGTGCGATCATGCCGCCATGCTCCGGTCGCTCTTGCGCACGCTGGTCCTGCTGCTCGTGCCGGCCTTCGTTTCGGCCGCCTCCGCCCAGCCCCTGCCGCGCGAGGTGGCCCAGGCGCTCAAGCGCGCCGAGGTGCCACGCGACGCGCTGGCCGTGGTGGTGCAGGAGGTGGCCGCCGGGCGCTCCCTGCCGCCGCCAAGGCTGGTGTTCAACGCCAGCCAGCCGATGAACCCGGCGTCGCTGTTCAAGCTGGTGACGACCGCCGCCGCGCTGGACCTGCTGGGCCCGGCCTACACCTGGCAGACCCCCCTGTGGCTGCAGGGCCGCCTGGACAACGGCGTGCTGCACGGCTCGCTGGTGATCCGCGGCAGCGGCGACCCGAAGCTGGTGGTCGAGCGGCTGTGGCTGCTGATGCAGCGCCTGCGCCAGCAGGGCCTCCAGGAGATCGACGGCGACATCGTGCTGGACCGCAGCCTGTTCACCGAGGCGGACATGGAGCCGGGCGCCTTTGATGGCGAGCCGCTGAGGCCCTACAACGTGCGCGCCGACGCCCTGCTGCTGAACTACAAGTCGGTGCGCTACACCTTCACGCCCGATCCGGCGCACGGCGTGGCGCGCATCAGCGTGGAGCCGGCGCTGGCGCAGGTGATCGTGGACGCCGCCGTGCCGCTGGACGACGGGCCCTGCACCGACTGGCGCGCTCAGCTCAAGGCGAACTTCGCCGACCCGGTGCATGCGCGCTTCGAGGGCCGTTATGCCGCCGGCTGCGGCGAGCGCCAGTGGCCGGTGGCGCATGCGGAGCCCGGGCGCTACAACGCGCGCCTGCTGGAGGCGCTGTGGCGCGACAGCGGCGGCCGGCTGCGCGGCAGTGTGCGCGAGGGCAGCGCGCCGGTGGACAGCCCGCCCAGCCTGGTGGTGGAGTCGCCGCCGCTGGCCGACGTGGTGCGCGACATCAACAAGTTCAGCAACAACGTGATGGCGCAGCAGCTCTTCCTCACCCTGGGCGCGGTGCAGGCCGGGCGCGGCTCGCCGGACACGGCACGCCAGGCGCTGCAGCGCTGGATCGCCCAGCGCTTTGGCGAGGCGGCGGCGAGCGCCACCGTGATCGACAACGGCAGCGGCCTGTCGCGCGACACGCGGGTGTCGGCCGCCCTGCTGGCGCGGCTGCTGCAGCAGGCCTATGCCGGGCCTGCGATGCCGGAACTGATGAGCTCGCTGCCGGTGAGCGGCCTGGACGGCACCTTGCGCAACGCGGCCGGCCTGCCCGCGGGCCGCGCGCACCTGAAGACCGGTTCCCTGCGTGACGTGGCGGGCGTGGCCGGCTACGTGCTCGCCGCCAGCGGCAAGCGCTACCTGCTGGTGGCGCTGATCAACCATCCCCATGCCCAGGCGGCGCGCGGCGCGCTGGATGCCGTGGTGCAATGGACCTACGACGACTGATGCCCTTGTTCGCTGTACAGCTCACGATCGCCGACTGGCTCGGCACCCTGGCCGCCCTGCTCACCACCACCGCCTTCGTGCCACAGGCCTGGCTCACCTTCCGCACCCGCGACGTCAGCGGCATCTCGCTGGGCATGTATGCCTGCTTCACCTGCGGCATCGCCCTGTGGCTGGCCTACGGCGTGTTGCTGGACGCCTGGCCGATCATCGTGGCCAATGCGGTGAGCCTGGTGCTGGCGACCAGCATCCTGGTGATGAAGGTCAGCGCCGGCAACAAAAAAGCCGTCGCGCCCGCAGGCGGCGACGGCCCTGGCCTGCGCGGCCAACGTCAGAAGCTGTAGCCCACGCAGAGGGTGTAGGCCACCGGGTTGAACTTGATGTGGGTGGTGCGCACCACGTCGCCAGAGGCGGTGGTCGTGGTGGCCTTCAGGTCGCTCTTGACATCGGCATAGGCGATGGTGCCCACGATGGACCAGGCCTTGTCGATCGCATAACTGGCACCCACGTGGGCGGCCAGGCCCCAGGAGTCCGACAGCTCGATCTTGGTCGGGCCGCCGCTGGCCGCTTCACCCGATGCCGTGCTGCGGGCACCGGTGAAATGGGTGTAGTTGATGCCCACACCCACGAAGGGCTCGACCTTGGCCATCGGGCTGAAGTGGTAGTTCACGAGCACCGTGGGCGCCACCTGCTTCACCGACGAGATCTGGCCAAAGGGCTCGATGAAGCCGCGGCCATAGGTCTTGTGGCGCGGCGGGATGCCCAGCGCGGCCTCCACGCTCCAGGCTGGCGTGAAGCGGTACGTGTAGCCAAAGCCGACGGTGGAGGCGTCGTCCACCTCGATCTGGGCGCCGGGCGCAGGCAACGCCTGGCCGCCGGACAGCGCCGGTGCCCGGCTGTGCACGTCGATGTAGGCGCCGCCCACGTAGACGGTGTTCGACTGCGCCGAGGCGCCCGCAGCGCCGAGCGACAGCAGCGCCGCCGCGGCGGCCGAAAGAAGGTTTTTCATGGGATGTTGATTCCTTGGCTGCGGTGGCGGATCACAGCGCGGAGAAGACGCTGCGCACAAGCGCATTGCAGAACGGCGGCACCAGCGTGCCGTGGTACTGCGCGGTGGCGTTGGAGCCGGCCGCGGCCTTGGCCTGCTGGAAGCCGCCGTAGATCTGGTCTCCCGCGGCGCCGGCCGGCAAGGTGGCGCGGTTTTCGAGGTCGAAGGCCGCAACCGGCGTGACGCCCTGCGTGGCGAACGCGCTCACCGCGGCGGTGGTGTTCACCTGGTAGAACACGGTGGGGTCGTTGAAGCCGCCACAGAGTGCGACCGGATGTTGCGGCTTCCAGACGATCGGCGTGGTGTTGTCGAAGCCGGCCAGCGTGTTGGTGACCGAATCCTTGCGGTAACCGGAGGTCGAATACCCGGCGCGGAAGGTGTCGGTCAGCAGGCCACCGGTACCAAACAGCTTGGTGAAGGTCGGATCAGCGGGGAGCTTGCCTGCGGCGATCAGCTGGTCCAGCGGAGTGTCGGTGGGGAACAGCGTTTCCGCGGTGGCGGCGAAGGGGGCCTGGTAGGCGTCCGCGGCCGTCGCGTACACGTTGTGGTAGGACTTCTGGTAGCTGGTGAGCAACAGCGGCGTGAAGATGGTCGCGCCTGCGTTGATCGGGCCCGGGCCGGTCACCACGTCGGCCATGGTCACCAGGTTGTACGGGCCCGACATGCCGGCGGACGCGGTCACGGTGAACTCGCCCGAATAGTCGCGCTCCAGGGCCCGGTGCGTCGCCATCGCAACGTGTCCGCCCTGCGAGTAGCCGGTGACGAAGAGCTTGCTGGAGGGCTTGGTGCCGGTGGTGGCGGCCAGATGGGCCTTGGCGGCACGCAGGCCGTCCACCATGTCCACCGCCTGTGCCTCGGCATTCAGGTAGGGGTGCCATTCCAGCGACGATTTGTCGTAGCCCAGGTAGTTGGGGGCCACGACCACGAAGCCTTGGGCCGCGTACATCGCGACCACGAGCGAGCCTTCCGCCCCGCCGGCGTTGTTGAAGGCGCCGGTGGTGGTGCTGCGGGAGATGTCGGCGATGTTGTAAGACTTCGCGGTGGTGGTGCCGTGGGCATACAGCACCACGGGGCGCTCACCGCTGCATTGCGGCGCGCTGCCCGAGGGCACGAACACCGCGGCCGACGCAGTGGCCGGTGCGCCGGCCGGATCGCGCGTCATGTAGAGCACGTAGCGAATGTCCACGTCGCACGCCGCCGGGCCGGTGAGGGCCTGGATGCCGGAGGCGGTGGTGCCCGCATTGATCTGCGCGGTGGTGGCCTGGCCGGCCAGCTGTGCTGTGATGATGGTGCCGCGCGGCGGGGGCGGATCGTCGCCGCCGCCACCGCACGCCGCCAACATGGCGCTGACCACGACGGTCAGCACGCCTGCATGAATCCTGTTCATCGAAACAACCCCTTTGCCAAGCAGCAGAAGACAAAAAGCGAACGAGCGTTCGCTTTTGTTGAAGTCACTATACGGGCAGGTTTCCATGGCTCCGAGCCGGGGAAACCCGGCTTGGGGCGGCGCCTCTAACCACCGGCTCGGCGATGAAAAAAGCCGCCTCGGAGGCGGCTTTTGCAAGGCAGCGGCCAGCGCCGTCAGAACGGGTTGCTGATGGCGCGATTGGCGGCCAGCGAGCCGATGGACGACTGCCCCACCGGGCTCAGCATGGTGCTGCCGGCCCACAGGTGCGACGTCGAGCTGATACCCGTCGCCAGGTTGGCGGTGGTGCAGCCCAGCAGGTCGGCCGTGGCCGGTGCGGTGCAGGCCGCCGCGGTGACGTTCAGTCCCGTGGAAAAGTTGGTCAGGTTCTGGATCGCGGTGTCGCCGAACACCAGGCCGATCAGGTGACCGTCGTTGATCAGGTTCAGCTGCAAGGCCGTATTGAACTCCAGGGTCATGCGCGACAGCAGCGCGGCACGGCCGGGGTTGGCCGTCTCCTGGGCGCGCGCAAACGGGGTGAGGCCGACGTCCGGGATACGGACCACGATGACCGCCGGGCCGGCCACGGCAATGCGGTTGGCTTGCTCCGCCAGCGCCTTGGCCCGCACGCGCAGGTTGTCCATGATGGTCGCTTCGGGCGTCGCCGGGTACAGCGCGTACTGTTCGAGCACGTCGTTCTGGCCCGCCATCAGGGTGACGACGTCCTTGTCGGTAAAGCCGCCGTTGCTGGTGGCGAGGAAGTTGTCGATCTGGGTGGCGATGTCGGTCGACTTGGCGCTGACGGTGGCCAGGATCTTGCCGCTGGACGTCGCGGCACTGCCCTTGCACTCGTCGAACACCAGGCCGAAGGCCGAGGCCACGCTCTGGATCCACAGCGGGTTGCTGGTGCACACCGCCACGGCTGGCGGATTGGGGTTCTCCGCGGAACTGGCCGGCGCAGCGAACGAATTGATCGTGTACTTGAGGCCCTGCGAGGTGCCGTTGGGCACGATCACGCTGGCCTCGTCGCCGAACGCGAGGATGCGGTTGGGCCGGAAGGGATCGATCTGATCGCCGCCGCCACAACCAGCCAGGGCCAGCAACGCCGCAGCGGCCGCTCCTGCGAAGCAGCGCAACGCAGCGCGCGCGGAAATACCTGAGAACTTCATCGAACCTCCAGATTGCCGGATGGATGGGCCGGGCCGATCACGCGGCCGCCGCCCGCTGCAGCCGGTCGCGCACGCCGTCCCAATCGGGCGTGTCGGGCGGCTGCTCCACCCAGATGAGCTGCGCACCCCGGTCATCGAAGTCGCGCAGCACCGAGAACAACTCCTGCGCCGCCTGCGCCGCGCTGTGCGGCATCCAGCGGTGCATCACGGTGCCGGTGGGCCCGCTCGGGCGCACCGTGCGGGAATATACCGCCAGCGTGTGAACGGCCCCGTTCTCACCAGCCAGGGCATCGAGGGCATCGGCCAGCTCGGCGCCGGCCATGAGGCGAACACGGGCGTTGGGCGCGTAGTGCGCCTCCAGCGTGCCGGACGCACGCGGCGCCTGCGCATCGCGGTCGTGCAGGGGCTCGCCAAGCACCGCCTCGATCTGCGCGCGGGTCAGCACGCCCGGACGCAGCAGCACCGCATGGCCACGGGTGCAGTCCACGATGCTGGACTCGATGCCCACCGCACAGGCGCCGCCGTCCAGCACCATCAGCGCCGGCCCGAACTCGTCGGCCACATGCTGGGCGGTGGTGGGGCTCACGCGCCCGAAGCGGTTGGCGCTGGGCGCGGCCACGCCTTTCACCCCGCGCTGCGCCGCCGCCTGCAGCAGGGCGTGGGCCACGGGATGCGCCGGGCAGCGCAGGCCCACGCTGGCCTGGCCGCCGGCCGCCGCGCTGGCACGCTCGGGCCGGCGCGGCACGATGATGGTCAGGGGCCCGGGCCAGAAGGCCTGCATCAGGCGCTGCGCCAGCGGCGACAGCTCGGCGGCGAACTGGCCCGCCTGCGCCGCATCGGCCAGGTGCACGATGAGCGGGTGGTCGGCCGGCCGGCCCTTGGCGGCAAAGATGCCGGCCACCGCTGCGTCGTCATCGGCCCGCGCACCCAGCCCATAGACGGTTTCAGTGGGAAACGCCACCAGGCCGCCAGCGACCAGCTGGTCCGCCGCAGCTGCGATCGCAGCCGGCTCGGTGCCTGGATGCAGCGGCATGCGGCGTCAGAAGGCCGGCAGGCCGAGTATGCGGGCCACCTGCAACGCAATGTCGCGTGCGGCCTGCGCCGTGGCGGCGGTCACCGTGAGGTGGCCCATCTTGCGGCCGCGGCGCGCCTGGGCCTTGCCGTACAGGTGGAGGTGCACACCGGGCACGGCCAGCACCTGCGCCCAGGCGGGCGTGCGCTCGGTGCCGCCGGCATCGAACCACAGGTCGCCCAGCAGGTTGAGCATCACGGCCGGCGAGTGCAGCCGCGGCGCCACCAGCGGCAGGCCGGTCATCGCGCGCACCTGCAGCTCGAACTGCGACACGTCGCAGGCATCGATGCTGTAGTGGCCCGAGTTGTGCGGCCGCGGCGCCATCTCGTTGGCGACCAGCGTGCCGTCGGCCAACACGAAGAACTCCACGCACAGCACGCCCACGTAGTCGAGCGACGCGGCGATGCGCTCGGCGCACGCCACGGCCTGCTGCCGCTGCGCTTCGCTCGCGTCCGGGGCCGGCACCTGGGTGACCGCCAGGATGCCGTCGCGGTGCAGGTTCTGCTGTACCGGCAGGTGCACCACTTCACCATCCCGGCTGCGCGCGACCACCACGCTGAGTTCGAGCGCCAGGGGCAGCATCTTCTCCAGCACGCAAGGCGCCTGCTTCAGCTCGCCCCAGGCCTGCGCGAGCTCGGCGCGGTCGCGCACCCGCACCTGGCCCTTGCCGTCGTAGCCCATGCGCGCGGTTTTCAGGATGCCGGGCAGCAGCTCATCGCCCACAGCATCCAGCTGCGCCTGCGTCTGGATCAGCGCATGGGGCGCGCACGGCACGCCGCAGCGCACGAACTGCGCCTTCTCGGCCGCCCTGTCCTGGCACACGGCCACCGCCGCGGCCGACGGCGCCACCGGCCGCTGGCCCGCCAGCGTGGCCAGGGCTTCGGCCGGCACGTTCTCGAACTCGGTGGTCACGGCGGCGCTGCGGGCGGCCAGCTCACGCAGGCCGTCAGCGTCCAGGTAGCCGGTGCGCACATGGTGGTGGGACACCGTGCCGGCCGGACTGTCGGCATCGGCGTCCAGCACCGCGGTGGCATAACCCAGGGCCTGGGCCGCGTGCACGAACATGCGACCGAGCTGGCCGCCACCCAGCACACCCAGCGTGGCACCTGGCAGGATGGGGGTTGTCATTTGAGCTCTTGTGTCATCGCGCGTGCCGCCTCGGTCTGGCGGGCGCGGTAGGCCTCCAGCCGGGCACGCAAGCTGGCGTCGGAATTGGCGAGCATGGCCACCGCGAACAGCGCCGCGTTGGCCGCGCCCGCGGTGCCGATCGCAAAGGTGGCCACCGGAATCCCCTTCGGCATCTGCACGATCGAATGCAGCGAATCCACGCCCTGCAGGTGGCGGCTGGCCACCGGCACGCCGAGCACCGGCACGGTGGTCTTGGCGGCCAGCATGCCGGGCAGGTGGGCGGCGCCGCCGGCACCGGCGATGATGGCCTGCAAGCCCCGCGCAGCCGCGCCTTCGGCATAGGCGAACATGTCGTCGGGCATGCGGTGCGCGGAGACAACACGCGCTTCATGGGGGATGCCGAACTCGGCGAGAATCTGGGCCGCGTGCCGCAGGGTGTCCCAGTCGCTGCTGGACCCCATCACCACGCCGACCACGGGAGGGGCGCTCGTCAAGGCTCGCTCCGGGGCTTGAGAAAACCTTGAATTGTAGGCGGCGTGCTCCCACGTCCTTCCCATGATCGACATCACCCTCCAAAACTTCGAAGCCGACCTGATCCAGGACTCGCTGCGCCAACCGGTGCTGCTGGACATCTGGGCCCCCTGGTGCGGGCCGTGCAAGGCGCTCAGCCCCATCCTGGAGAAGCTGGAGGTGGAGTACGCCGGCCGCTTCAAGCTGGCCAAGCTCAACAGCGATGAGCAGCCCGAGATCGCCGGCCAGCTGAGCCAGGCCTTCGGCGTGCGCAGCATCCCGTTCTGCGTGCTGTTCGACCAGGGCCAGCCGGTGGATGGTTTCGTCGGCGCCCTGCCCGAAGGGCAGATCCGCCAGTTCCTCGACAAGCACGTCCCCAGCCCGGAAGAGCTCGAGGCCGAGGAGCAGACGGAAGAGGCCGCCGACCTGGCGGCCCAGGGCGACACCGGCAGCGCACTCGACCGGCTGCAGCAGGCGGTGGCCATCGACCCGGCCAACGACGCCGTGCGCTGCGACTACGTCAAGCTGCTGCTGGAGCAGGGCCGCGTCGAGCAGGCCCGCCAGGCCTGGGAGCCGGTGGCCAGCAAGGCCATGCTGGACCAGCGCATCGCGGCGCTGGGCCACTGGCTGCAGGCTGCCGAAAAAGCCGGCAGCGCGCGCAGCGAAGCCGACCTGGCTGCCGCCATCGCGGCAAACCGGCGCGACTTCGACGCACGCTTCGAACTGGCGCAGACCCACCTCGCCGCCGGCCGCTTCACCCAGGCCATGGATGAGCTGCTCGAGATCATCATGCGCGACAAGGCCTGGAACGACGAGCTCGCGCGCAAGACCTACGTGAGCATCCTGGAGCTGATGACCAAGCCGGCACCCAAGCCGAGCGCAGCGGCCGAAGCCAAGGGCACGCTGGAGCTCACCGGCAAGGCCGCCGTGGCGCCCGCCGACCCGGTGGTGGACCAGTATCGGCGCAAGCTCAGCATGGCGCTGTTCTGACGCGCCATGCCGGCGCGCATCAGGCCGGCGTGATGCCGTCGAGCGCCGCGTCCAACAGGGCGGCCTGGCGGCGCTGGTCCTGCCGGTGGGTCTCGCAATCGCGCTGGGCCGCCTCGGTGAGCGACGCAGCGGTCGCCTCATCGCCAAGCTGCTGGAACACCTGCGCCAGCCGGGCCTGGGCCATGGCCCGGTCGTCGGTGTCGCATGGCGCCTGCAGGCCCTGCAAGGCCTGATCTGCGTCCACCCGGCCCTCGGCGTGGCGGTCCAGCTGAAGCAGGCACCAGGCCCGATCGGCCAGCACCACGGATTCCATGCGGGCGCGGAAGTGCGGCTCGCTCCGCGGCCAGCACTCGTCGAACAGCGCCAGCGCCTCGGCATGGCGGCCTTCGAGCACCAGCAACTGCGCGCGCAGCAGCGGGCCCAGCCAGCTGAGGGATTGCACGCCGCTCACTGCATCGAACTGGCCGGACGATTCGGCGCTGATCACGGCGCCCACGGCGCGGCGCTCGCAATGGCGGTCGAACGCGGCCGCCCAGCGCGCCTGCGTGCCGCGCAGCGAGGCCTGGTTGTAGATCAGCGCACTGATCGCCGCATCGTCGCCGTCGGCCATCGCATGGGTGCGCGCGGCCGTGTACCACGGCTGGGCCTGGTCCATCAGGCCCGCGAAGTGGTAGCCACAGGCCACGGTGAGGTTGACGCGCCAGCGGGCGGCATGGTGGTCCGGCGCCGCCAGGCGCAAGGCCTCGGCGCACAGCTCGGCCATGCGCTCACGCTGGCAGCGCACGTACTCGGTGTGGGCCAGCCAGGCGGCACTCAGCGCCTGCAGGGGCCGCATCTGCGCCGCGGCGCTGAGCGCGCGGGCGCGCTGGAAGCGGTCATGCGCCGCATGGCTCAAGCGGCTGCCGTGTTCGATCTGGCCTTCGGCCAGCGCCAGCCAGCCGCTCACGGCGACATGGGGCTGGTCGGCAAACTGGCGCTGGATCTCCTTCAGCTGCGTCTGCGCCAGCTCCACCTTGCCATGGCGGCCGAGGAAGCCGGCGCGCTCGGCGCGCAGGCAGGCCAGCTGCACGGGATCGCGCGTGCGGGCAATTGCGGCGTCAAGCTTGGCGAGCAGGCGGGAAGCCATCGCGGGCTCACGCGGTCAGGCGCTGCAGCGCTTCCCGGTACTTCGCGGCCGTCTTCTCCACCACGTCCGCCGGCAGAGCGGGCGCGGGCGCCGTCTTGTTCCAGGGCTGGCCGTTCACCTGCGCCTGCTCAAGCCAGTCGCGCACGAACTGCTTGTCGTAGCTGGGCGGGTTGCGGCCGGCCTCGAAGGCGGCCTGGTAACCCTCCACCGGCCAGAAGCGCGAGGAGTCGGGCGTGAGCACCTCGTCCATCAGCGTGAGCGTGCCGTCGGCGTCCAGGCCGAATTCGAACTTGGTGTCCGCGATGATGATGCCCTTGCTGAGCGCGAAGTCGGCCGCCGCGCGGTACAGCCGTATCGAGACGTCGCGCACCTGAACCGCCAGCTCCAGCCCGATGGCCTGGGCGATCTGCTCGAAGCTCACGTTCTCGTCGTGTTCACCCACCGCCGCCTTGGTGGCGGGCGTGAAGATCGGCTGTGCCAGCTTGCCGGCATTCTTCAGGCCCTCGGGCAGCGCCACGCCACACACCGAGCGGCTGGCCTGGTATTCGGCCCAACCGGAGCCGGCCAGGTAACCGCGCACCACAGCCTCCACCGGCAGCGGCTTCAGGCGCTTGACCAGCATGGAGCGCTCGCGCACCTGCGCCACCTCGTCGGGCGCCACCACGCTTTCCGGCGCCTCGCCGGTCAGGTGATTGGGCACGATGCCCTTGAGCTTGTCGAACCAGAACAGCGCCATCTGCGTGAGCAGCGCACCCTTGCCGGGAATCGGCTCGCCCATCACCACGTCAAAGGCGGAGAGGCGGTCGCTGGCGACCATCAGGATGCGGTCCTCGCCCACCGCGTAGTTGTCGCGCACCTTGCCGCGGGCCAGCAAGGGAAGGGAATGCAGGGAGCTCTGGAGCAGCGCAGCGGTCACGGAGGGCCTCTCGAATTCAGCGCGAATTGTAGGTGCGGCCCTCAGCCCCAGAGAAAGAGCCCCGCCACCAATCCGGTGGTTGCGACCATGAGGAGGAACAGGTACAGCGCGCTGATGAACACGCCGCGCAGCACCGTCATCTTCCAGCGCCCGTCGTACACCGTGCGCAGGGCCCACACGCCATAGCCCACCACACCCAGCACGCCCCAGAAGGTGGCCGCATCGGGCAGCAGCCACAACGCCAGCAGCGCCAGGAACCAGAACGCATGCATGTGCAGGGCGAATACCACGTGCTCGCCATAACGCATGCGCCGGCTGCGGTAGGCCAGCATCACGATGGCTGCGAACACCGGCAACATCAGGAACACCGCGTAGGGCACCATCGATGTGAAGCGGGACAGGAAGTGCTCGCTGGCGCGTGGGTCCTGCTTCCAGCGCTGGGCGGCGCTCGCAATCGAGGTCTCCAGCCGGCCGCAGCGCGCGCCGGGCTTGAGGCATTCGGCGAGGTCCCCGGCGTCGTCCTCCACCACGCCCTCCTGCTCGATGGCCTGCTTCGGGTTGAGCAGGCCATGGCTGCCGGGCGGCGGCGGTGCACCCGGCATCAGCTTGATGATCAGGAAGAACAGGAAACTGCAGGTGAGGTACAGCCGCAGCGGCAGCACGTAGCGCCGGCGCCGGCCGGCAAAGTATTCGAGCGTGAGCTGGCCGGGCCGCGTGATCAGCAGCGTCAGCGTGCGCCACAGTGCGCCTTCCAGCGCGATGTAATGGCCGACGAATTCATGCAGGAACTCGCCCAGCGTGGGCGGGTGCAGCGCAGTCTCCTGGCCGCACTGCCCGCAGTAGCGCGGCGCGGGTGCCTGCAGGGCCAGTTCGCTGCCGCAGTTGCGGCACGCAGTGGCGGCATCGTGATGGTGCGACGTGTCGCTCAACGGAAGGCTCCCTCTCTCGCCGGTCGGCGCGCGATTATCGGCGGCCCAATGACAACGGGCGCCTTTCGGCGCCCGTCGCAAGGCCGGCCCATCGGCCGGCCGGTGTGCTGGCTTATTGCACCACCTGGGCCAGCTCGCCGCTGGCATAGGCCTTGGCCACGTCGGTCAGCGCGCGGGCCTTGATCTTGGGCGCCTGGCCCTCGCAGCCGAATTCCATGTAGCGCTGCTTGCAGATCGCCTTGGCGGCCTCGCGCGCGGGCTTCATCCACTCGCGCATGTCGAACTTGTCGGGGCTTTCGGCAAAGAGCTTGCGCACCGCGGCGGTCATCGCCAGGCGGATGTCAGTGTCGATGTTGATCTTGCGCACACCGTGCTTGATGGCCTCCTGGATCTCCTCCACCGGCACGCCGTAGGTTTCCTTCATGTTGCCGCCGTACTTGCGGATCTCGGCCAGCAGGTCCTGCGGCACGCTGGAGCTGCCGTGCATCACGAGGTGGGTGTTGGGAATGCGGCGGTGGATCTCCTTGATGCGGTCGATCGCGAGGATGTCGCCGGTGGGCTTGCGGCTGAACTTGTAGGCGCCGTGGCTGGTGCCGATGGCGATGGCCAGTGCGTCCAGCTGGGTCTTCTTCACGAAGTCGGCCGCCTGTTCGGGGTCGGTGAGCAGCTGCTCGCGCGTCATGGTGGCGTCGGTGCCGTGGCCGTCTTCCTTGTCGCCGCGCATGGTTTCCAGCGAGCCCAGGCAGCCGAGTTCACCCTCGACCGTGACGCCCAGCTTGTGCGCCATGTCCACCACCTTCTTGGTGACATCGACGTTGTACTCGTAGCTGGCGATGGTCTTGCCGTCGGCTTCCAGCGAGCCGTCCATCATCACCGAGGTGAAGCCCAGGTCGATGGCGCCCTTGCAGACGTCCGGGCTCTGGCCGTGGTCCTGGTGCATCACCAGCGGCACGGTGGGGTAGGCCTCCAGGGCCGCCAGGATCAGGTGCTTGATGAAGGGCTCGCCGGCGTATTTGCGGGCACCGGCGCTGGCCTGCAGGATCACCGGGGCGCCCACCTCGGCGGCGGCCGACATCACGGCTTGCACCTGCTCCAGGTTGTTGACGTTGAACGCCGGGATGCCATAGCCGTTTTCGGCGGCATGGTCGAGCAGCTGGCGCATCGAGACGAGTGGCATGACGGTCTCCAGAAGTGAAAAAACTTTGGCGGCGCGTGGGCAGCGCTTGGGGGTGTCGCCGGCGGAGAAGCAAGACAGGTGCCCTCGGCCGACTGTGCGCCGTAACCGCGCCGTAACTCAAGGGATTCTAACGATCACCCTGCTGGCCGGCCGGGCCGGCAGCTCCTACACTGCCGCCACCCCGCGAACCGGTGGACGGCGTTTGCCACCACCCTGCACATCACACAACAGCGGGGCAACCCTGGAGGGAAATCATGGACACCCTGGTCTATCCGCGCGAGCGCACACTCGGCACCATCACCCTGGTGGTGGGCAGCATCCTGTGGCTGCTCATCGCCGTGGGCACCGTCGGCATCGTGCTGCTGTACCTGCTGATGGGTTTCATCGCCTACCTGTTCGCGCAGTCGGCACTCATCGCCTACATCCGCAACACCGCGGTGCAGCTGTCGCCGCAGCAGTTGCCCGACCTGCATGAGCGCTTCCTCGCCTGCTGCGAAAAGCTCAAAATCGACACCCCGCCCGAGGCCTATGTGCTGCAGGGCAACGGGCTGCTCAACGCGTTTGCCGCCCGTTTTCTCGGGCGCCATTTCGTGGTGCTGCTGTCGGACGTGGTGGACGCGCTGGAGCCGCTGCCCGACGGCCTCAACTTCTACATCGGCCATGAGCTGGGCCACATCCGCATGAAGCACATGACCGGGCAGATCTGGCGCTGGCCGGTGCTGTGGCTACCCCTGCTCGGCGCCGCCTATTCGCGCGCCAAAGAGAGCACCTGCGACCGCCACGGCCTCGCCTGCTGCGAGAGCCCGGAATCCGCCGCCCGCGCGCTGGCGGTGCTGGCCGCCGGCAGCCGGCGCTGGCAGACCGTGGACCTGCGCCACTACGCCCGCCAGGCGCAGGAGAACAACGGCTTCTGGGCCGCCTTCCATGAGCTGGTGGGCGGTTACCCGTGGCTGACCAAGCGGGTGGCGCGGGTGATCAAGCCGGACGCCCGCATGCCCGGCCGCAGCCCGTTCGCCTACCTGCTGGCGCTGTTCGTGCCCTATGGCGGGCGCATGGGCTCGGCTGCTGGCCCGCTGATCGTGGTGGCGATCATCGGCGTGCTGGCCGCCGTAGCGCTGCCCGCCTACCAGGACTACACCCAGCGCGCCAAGGTGCAGGCGGCCTGGAACCAGGGCAGCGGCGCCCGCGAGACGCTCGCCCGCTTCTACGACAGCCAGCACCGCGCACCCCAGTCGCTGGACGAAGCGGGCCTCGCCGACCGCCTGGCCGACGGCAGCGCGCTGAGCCTGGACGAAAAGCACATGGTGCTGACGGTGACCACCGCACTGGGTGAGCTGGCGATGGTGCCGCAGCTGGACGCCCAGGGCAAAGTGCACTGGGCCTGCCAGGCCGGCGAGGGCCTGCGCCCGGCCGCGCTGCCCGCCAGCTGCAAGGCGGCCCCCGCGCCGCGCTGACGGCGGCGGCTTCAACTGGCCCGCAAAGGGCCGGTTATTCCACGTTTGGGCCGGCCGGCGCGGCGCAGACACTGGCATGAGGACCGCTCCCCCTGCCAGCGATGCAACGCCTCAACCTGACCGCCATGACCTCGTGGATCACCGCCGCTGCGCTGCAGCGGCCGGATGACCTGGCCAGCCTGGTGATGGAGCGCACTGGCGCCAGCCGCGCTTCGGCGCTGAAGGCGCTGCGCCGGTTGGTGGCCATGCAATGGCTGCAGCGCAGCGGCAGCCGCCAGCGCCCGGTGTACGCACCCGGCCTGCTGCGCCAGGTGGTCAAGCGCTATCCGCTGGCCGGGTTGTCGGAAGACCTGCCCTGGTCACGCGACTTCGCGCCCAACTTCGCGCTCACGCCCGCCGTGGGCCGCATGCTGCAGCACGCCTTCCAGGAGCTGCTGAACAACGCCATCGACCACAGCGAGGGCACGGCGGTCACGATGTCGGTGCGGCAGACGCCCACCCAGGTGCAGCTGCTGGTGTCCGACGACGGACGCGGCCTGTTCGACCGGGTGCGCGAATCGTTCGACATCGACGATCCGATGCACGCGATGCTGGAGCTCAGCAAAGGCAAGCTGACCAGCGCGCCCGACCGCCACACCGGCCGCGGGCTGTTCTTCACTTCGCAGCTGGCCGACGTGTTCGACCTGCACGCCAACGGCTCGGCCTTCCAGCGCCGCGGCTGGGACGGCCCGGGCTGGCGCAGCGGCCGGCCGCTGCCGCGCCAGGGCACCTCGATCTACCTGGCGATTGCGCTGGACACCCGGCGCACGCTGGACTCGGTGCTGGACGCCTGGAGCTGCGACGGCAGCGGCGTGGCCTTCGACCGCACCAGCGTGTCGCTGCGCCTGCTGGCCGGCAGCAACATCGCGCTCGATTCACGCGCCCAGGCGCGCCGCGTGGTGGCCCGGCTGCAGCAGTTCCGCCGCGCCGAGGTGGATTTCGACGGGGTGCACGACATCGGCCACGGTTTCGCCGACGAGCTCTTCCGCGTGTTCGCTCAAAGTCACCCGGGCGTGCAGATCGTGCCGACGAACATGAGCGGCCGCGTCGCCGCCCTGGTCAACGCCGTGCACGCCGGCACGGCCTGAACCTCAGCCGACCCGGCAGACTTTGAGCATGTTGGTGCCGCCGGGGTAGCCCATCGGCTCGCCGCAGGTGATGGCGTAGGTATCACCGGGCTTCAGCACACCCCGCTCCACCAGCAGTGATTCCGCAGCCGCCAGCGCCTGGTCCCGGTCCTGGAAGGTGGGCATCGGCAGCGGCGTGACGTTGCGGAACAGTGCCATGCGGCGCTCGCTCACCGTCTGCGAGGTGAGGCCGTAGATCGGCACGTGCACGCGGTGGCGGCTCATCCACAGCGCGGTGGAGCCGCTTTCGGTCAGCGCCATGATCGCCTTGCAGCCCAGGTGGTGCGCGGTGAACAGCGCCCCCATGGCGATCGACTGGTCGATCCGGCCGAAGCGCTTGTTGGTGAAGTCGGCGTCCAGCGCCACGTCCTCGGCGCGCTCGGCGGCCTCGGCGATCGCGGCCATCGCTTCCACCGTTTCCACCGGGTACTTGCCGGCGGCGGTTTCGGCGCTGAGCATCACCGCGTCGGTGCCGTCCAGCACCGCGTTGGCCACGTCGCTCACCTCGGCGCGGGTGGGCACCGGGTTGACGATCATGGACTCCATCATCTGGGTGGCGGTGATCACCACCTTGTCCATCTCGCGTGCCATCTTGATCATGCGCTTCTGCAGCGCCGGCACCGCGGCGTTGCCCACCTCCACCGCCAGGTCGCCGCGCGCCACCATGATGCCGTCGCTGGCCTTGAGGATCTGGTCCAGCACGGGGATCGCCTCGCTGCGCTCGATCTTGGCGATCATGCCGGGCTTGTGGCGATACGGCTCGCCGGCCACGTTGGCCAGCTGGCGCGCCATCTCCATGTCGGTGGCGTTCTTGGGGAAGCTCACCGCCAGGTATTCGCACTGGAAGCTCATCGCGGTCTTGATGTCTTCCATGTCCTTGGCGGTCAGCGCCGGGGCGGTGAGGCCGCCGCCCGCCTTGTTGATGCCCTTGTTGTTGGACAGCTCGCCGCCGATCTTCACCGTGGTGTGCACCTGCTCGCCCTTGATGAACTCCACCGTCAGCACGATCAGGCCGTCGTTGAGCAGGAGCGTGTCGCCTGGCTTCACGTCGCGCGGCAGTTCCTTGTAGTCCAGGCTCACCCGCTCGATGTTGCCCAGCTCCTTCATGGCGGCGTCCAGGATGAAGCGTTCGCCGTTCTGGAGCTGGACCTTGCCTTCCTCGAACTTGCCGACCCGGATCTTCGGGCCCTGCAGGTCGGCCATGATGGCCACCGACTTGCCGACCTTGGCGGCCACCTCGCGCACCAAGGTGGCGCGGTCGATGTGGTCCTGCGCCTTGCCGTGCGAGAAATTCAGCCGCACCACGTCGACGCCGGCCCGGATGATCTGTTCCAGCACCTCCGGCGAGGAGGAGGCGGGGCCGAGCGTGGCAACGATCTTGGTCTGGCGTGGCATGGGGGCGGACTCCGGCAGCAAAGGCAACTTGTGATTATTGCGGCCGATGATGCCTCATCGGCCGTCAGAAGTTACCAGCAAGGAACAAGCGCAGGCTCAGCGTTGCTCCGCCGCGTCGGCCACCGCCAGGGCCGTCATGTTCACCACCCGCCGCACCGTGGCGGACGGCGTGAGGATGTGCGCCGGCTGCGCCGTGCCCAGCAGCACCGGCCCCACGGTGACGCCGTGGCCGCCCGTCATCTTGAGCACGTTGAACAGGATGTTGGCCGCATCCAGGTTGGGCATCACCAGCAGGTTGGCCTCGCCGGTGAGGCTGCTCTCGGGCAGGAAGCGGTCGCGCACCTCCTGCGACAAGGCAGCGTCGCCGTGCAGTTCGCCGTCGCATTCGATGCCGGGGGCCATCTGCTTGAACAGCTGTGCCGCCGCCCGCATGCGCCGGGCCGACTCGCGGGTGGACGAGCCGAACATCGAGTGCGACAGGAAGGCCACCTTGGGCGGCAGGCCGAAACGCTGCACTTCCTCGGCCGCCATCAGGGCGATCTGCGCCAGCGCTTCGGCGCTGGGCTGCTCGTTGACGAAGGTGTCGGTGAGGAACAGGGTGCGCGACTCCAGCAGCAGCGCGTTCATGGCGGCCAGGCCATGGGCCCCCGGCTTCACGCCGATCACGTTGCCGATGTGCTCCAGGTGGTGCTCGAAGCGGCCCACCAGGCCGCACAGCATCGCATCGGCGTCGCCGCGCTTGAGCAGCATGGTGGAGATGAGCGTGTTGGAGCGCCGCATGGCCGCCTTGGCCATCTCCGGCGTCACACCCTCGCGGCCCATCAGCTGGTGGTAGGCCTCCCAGCATTCGCGGAAACGCGGGTCGTCGTCCGGGTTCACCGCTTCGAAGTCGCGGTCCATCTTCAGGCGCAGGCCGGCGCGCTCGATGCGCATCTGCATCACCGACGGGCGGCCCACCAGGATGGGTTTGGCCAGGCCTTCGTCCAGCACCACCTGCACCGCACGCAGCACCCGCTCGTCCTCGCCTTCGGCATAGACCACCCGGCCGGGCTTGGCCTTGGCGGCGGCGAAGATCGGCCGCATCACCATGCCGGTCTGGTAGACGAAGCGGTGCAGGGACTGGCGGTAGGCGTCCAGGTCGGCAATCGGCCGGGTGGCCACGCCGCTCTCCTCCGCGGCCTTGGCCACCGCGGGTGCGATGCGCAGGATCAGGCGCGAGTCGAAGGGTTTGGGGATGATGTAGTCCGGCCCGAAGATGAGCTCCTGGCCGGCGTAGGCCGCCGCCACTTCGTCGCTGGTCTCCGCCTTGGCCAGCGCCGCGATCTCGCGCACGCAGGCCAGCTTCATCTCCTCGGTGATGCGGGTGGCACCGCAGTCCAGCGCGCCGCGGAAGATGTAGGGGAAGCACAGCACGTTGTTGACCTGGTTCGGATAGTCCGACCGGCCGGTGGCGACGATGCAATCGGGCTTCGCCTGCTTGGCCAGCTCAGGCCGGATCTCCGGCTCCGGGTTGGCCAGCGCCAGGATGATGGGCCGCGAACCCATGGTGGCCACCATCTCGGGCGTCAGCACGCCGGCGGTGGAGCAGCCGAGGAACACGTCGGCGCCGTGCATCACGTCGGCCAGCGTGCGCGCGGTGGTCTTCTGGCAGTAGCGCTGCTTGCTTTCGTCCAGCTTGCCGCTTTGCGCGTCGGCACGCTCATGCTGGATCACGCCCTTGGAGTCCACCACGAAGATGTGCTCGCGCTTCACGCCCAGGCCGACCATGATGTCCAGGCAGGCGATGGCGGCCGCACCGGCACCCGAAGCGACGAGCTTGATGCGGTCGATCGGCTTGCCCACCAGCTCCAGCCCGTTGAGCAGGGCGGCGCCGGAGATGATGGCGGTGCCGTGCTGGTCGTCGTGGAAGACCGGGATCTTCATGCGCGCCTTGAGCGCCTTCTCGATGTAGAAGCACTCGGGCGCCTTGATGTCCTCCAGGTTGACCCCGCCCAGCGTGGGCTCCAGGGCCGCAATGATCTCGATGAGCTTGTCCGGGTCCTTCTCGGCGAGCTCGATGTCGAACACGTCGATGCCGGCGAACTTCTTGAACAGGCACCCCTTGCCTTCCATCACCGGCTTGGCGGCCAGCGGGCCGATGTCGCCCAGGCCCAGCACCGCGGTGCCGTTGGTGATCACACCCACCAGGTTGCCGCGCGAGGTGTACTCGGCGGCGAGGTTCGGGTCCTGCTCGATCGCCAGGCAGGGATACGCCACGCCCGGGGAATACGCCAGCGACAGGTCGCGCTGGTTGGACAGCGGCTTGATCGGGTGCACCGCGATCTTGCCGCGCGCCGGCTTCTGGTGGTACTCGAAGGCGGCGTCACGCAACGCCTGTTCGGCCGGGGACAGCGGCTGGGCCATGGCTGAATTCCTCAAAATCGCGGGGACAGCGAGGTTACAGCCGCAAGCGGCGCTTGGCAGTACGTAGATGGCGCAGGCCCATGCCGCTTAGGCATGGGCCCCTATCGAACGGGTTATGAAGCTTTAACCGGCCGCGCGCTTGGTCAGGATCTCGAAGGCCGGCAGGGTCTTGCCTTCCAGCACCTCCAGGAAGGCGCCGCCCCCGGTGGAGATGTAGCCCACGTCCTGCTCGATGCCATATTTGGCAATCGCGGCCAGGGTGTCGCCCCCGCCGGCGATGCTGAAGGCGTCGCTGCCGGCAATCGCCCGGGCGATGGTCTCCGTGCCCTTGGCGAAGGCGTCGAACTCGAACACGCCCACCGGGCCGTTCCACACGATGGTGCCTGAGGCCTTGAGCTTGTCGGCCAGCTTGGCCGCCGTCTTGGGGCCGATGTCCAGGATCATGTCGTCCGGCTGCACGTCGGCCGCGGCCTTCACCGTGGCGGGCGCGTCGGCCTTGAACTCCTTGGCCACCACCACGTCCTCGGGGATGGGCACTTCCGCGCCGCGCACCTTCATCGCCTCGATCACCGCCTTGGCCTCGTTCAGCAGGTCGGCTTCCACCAGCGACTTGCCCACCGGCAGCCCGGCGGCCAGCATGAAGGTGTTGGCGATGCCGCCGCCGACGATCAGGCCGTCCACGTTGCGCGCCAGGCTTTGCAGGATGGTGAGCTTGGTGCTCACCTTGGAGCCGGCCACGATGGCCACCAGCGGCCGCTTGGGATGGGCCAGCGCCTTGGTGATCGCATCGATCTCGGCGGCCAGCAGCGGGCCGGCGCAGGCCACCTTGGCGAACTGCGCGATGCCGTAGGTGGAGGCTTCCGCGCGGTGGGCGGTGCCGAAGGCGTCATGCACGAAGATGTCGCACAGCGCCGCCATCTTCTTGGCCAGTTCCTCGTTGTTCTTCTTCTCGCCCTTGTTGAGGCGGCAGTTTTCCAGCAGCACCAGCTCGCCGGGCTTCACGTCCACGCCGTCGACCCAGTTGGACTTCAGCGCCACGTGGCGGCCCATCAGCTCGCCCAGGCGGTCGGCCACCGGCTGCAGCGAGTCGGCGGGCTTGAACTCGCCCTCGGTGGGGCGGCCGAGGTGGGAGGTGACCATCACCGCCGCGCCCGCCTTCAGCGCCAGCTCGATGCAGGGGATGGAGGCGCGGATGCGGGTGTCCTCGGTGATCGTGCCGCTGTCGTCCTGCGGCACGTTGAGGTCGGCGCGGATGAACACGCGCTGCCCGGCCACCTTGCCTTGGGCGACCAGGTCGGTAAAACGGATGACGTTCATGGGGCTGTGGGTCTGCGGTTGGGTGGACCCCGGATTCTAGGGAGTCACCAGCCCAGGCCCAGCCGCAGCGCCAGCATCACCGCGGTACCGGTGACGATGGTGCCCAGGATGCCGCGGCGCCAGAAGAAATAGGCGGTTGCGGCGGCCGCGGCATACAGGCGCGCGTCCTTGAACGTGTGGATCAGGTGGCCCTGGGTCATCACGACCTCCGGCACCACGATCGCCGCCATGGCGGCCAGCGGCGCATAACGCAGCGCCTGCTTCAGCCAGCGGGGCAATGGAACTTCCTTATCGGGGAACAGGAAGAAGGCGCGGGTGACGACCGTCACCGCCGCCATGCCGAGGATGGTGACGAAGGCTTCGACAAAGCTCATGTCCTGTCCTCCACCGGCCGCGGCGTGCGGGCGCTGTGGTCCAGCACCAGCCCGATCGCCACCGAGGCGGCCACCGCCACCAGGATGTTCAGCTTCAATGGCAGCCCGTAGGCCGCCACCGCGGCACAGCCGGCCACCGCGGCGGAGATCCAGGTGGCCTTGTCGGACAGCATCGAGTAGATGAGCCCCAGCAGCGCCACCGTGCCGGCGAAGCCGATGCCCCACTCCGTGGGGATCGAGTCCGCCGCGAAGATGCCGATCATCGAGGGCACCTGCCACGCCAGCCAGTTCACCGCCACGCCACCCAGGAAGTACGGCACCTGCTCCGGCGACGGCTGCGGGCGCGGAAAGCGCCGCATGAAGATCACGTAGTTGAGGTCGGCAGTGAAGTAGCTCAACGCCACCCGTTTGGCGCGCGGAAAGTGGCCGAAATACGGCCGCCATTGCGCGCTGAAGATGATGAAACGCAGGTTCACGCAGAAGGCGGTGGCCCACACCACCCAGATCGGCGCGCCGCTGGCGATCAGCGGCAGGGAGGCGAGCTGGGAGCTGCCGGCAAACACCAGCAGCGACATGGCCACCGCGAGTGGCACGCCCAGGCCGCTCTTGGTCATCGCCACGCCGGTCACCAGGCCCCAGGCCGCGATGCCCATGGCGGTGGCCACCATCTCCTGGGCGCCGCGGCGGAATTCCGGATGGCGCCAGACGGCTTGCGCCGGCGCCGGAGACAGTTCGGTCATCTGCCGGATTGTCCCGCGCGGCACCCGGTGGCGCTGGCGCGGGGTTACCGGCGCTCGTTCAGCGGCGGCTGACGCTGCCGCTGCCGGCGATCGAGGTCTTGAGCTGGGCGTCGCCGTGATAGATCACGTCGCCCGAGCCGGCGATGGAAACGCTCAGCGTCTTGTTGGCGGTGACGTCGGCATCGCCGCTGCCGGCAATGCCCACCGTCACGTCGTCGGCCTTCAGGCCTGCCATGCGCACGTCGCCGCTGCCGGCGATGCTCACCTTCACCCGGCTGGCGCTGCCGGCGGCGCTGATGTCGCCGCTGCCGGAGATGCTCACGGTCAGGTCGTCGGCCTGCAGGGAAGCCAGGCTGGCATCGGCGGAGCCGGCCAGGTTCAGCGCGAGCGAGGGTGTCTTCAGTGCCTCCACCCGCACGTCGCCCGAGCCCGCCGAAGCGATGGCTTTCAGCTGCACCACGTCCACGGTCACCACCATGTCGCTGTGGGTGCGGATGTTCTGGCCCTTCTTCACGCCCACCATCAGCGTGCGCCCGTGGCTGCCGCTTTCCACGGTGGTCTCGATCAGCGGCAGCAGGTTGTCGTCGGCGCGCACTTCCACCGCCTCGCGGCTGGCCTGGCGCACCACCAGCCGCACCGGCCCCCTGGCGGTGATGGCCTGGAAGTCGCTCAAGGGCCGGGTTTCACTGGCCGGCTTGCCGGAACCGACCACGCGGGCGCCGCCGCCCACGTTGATCTCCAGGGCGTGGGCAGGCAGGGTGGCTGCGGCGGCCAGCAGCAGGCCGGTACCGGCATGGCACAGGCGGGAAAACAAGGAAGTGGGGGCGGTCATGCGTGCTCCTCTGATGTCGAGGGCCGCAGCATGGCGGCGCCATGCCCGGGCGTCAGCTCGCGTGCGACGCACCGCCGCGCGAGGCGGACAGACGGTTGCTGCGTCGGTCCGAGCGGAGTCCTTCTCAGGAGTCGTGCTTCTTGGCGTCGGCCTTTTCGCCCTTGGCGGGCTTTTTCGGCGCCGGGTCTTCCACCGGCGCTTCGGCAGGCGCGCTGCGCGCTACCTCGGTGGGCGCGGTCAGCTGGGGCGACACCGCCTCGATCTTGTTCTCGCGCATGTAGTCGTTCATTTCCCGCCAGCCGGCAAACACCGCGGCCTTGTCGGCCTTGCGGTTGAGCGCGTAGCAGTCCTCGATCGCCCGGCCGGCGTGGCGGCAGGCGCCACCGATGGCCTTGCCCTCGGCCTCGCGCTGGGCGGCCACGGCGGTGCTGGACTCGATGCCCAGCATGTCGCAGCCAGCGAGCAATGCCGCAGCGACACCGACGAAGAGAAAGGAGCGCAACATGCACTGCATATCGGCCAGGGGCGGCGCCGCTTGAGGGCGGCCCTTGGGCGGCGCAACGCTTGTGGCGCCGCCGGCCGTGCGCTATCTGACGCCGCGCGCCGCCATCTCCAGCAGCCGTTCCACCCGTTCCTCGGTGGACGGATGGGTGGAGAACAGGCCCTTGAGCCCGCCACCCGACAGCGGGTTCATGATCATCATCTGCGCGGTGGCCGGGTTGCGCTCGGCTGCTTCCAGCGGAATGCCCTGGGCATACCGCTGGATCTTCTGCAGCGCGGCCGCCAACGCCTGCGGGTCGCCGGAGATCTCGGCGCCGCCGCGGTCGGCCTCGAACTCGCGCGCCCGACTGATCGCCATCTGGATCAGGCTGGCGGCGATGGGCGCCAGGATGGCGACCAGCAGGCCCACGATCGGATTCGCCGGCCGGCCTTCTTCGTCGCGACCACCGAAGATCATCGCGAAGTTGGCCAGCATGCCGATCGCACCCGCCATGGTGGCGCTGATGGTGGAGATGAGGATGTCGCGATGGCGCACGTGCGCGAGCTCATGCGCCATCACACCGCGCAGTTCGCGCTCGCTCAGCACCCGCAGGATGCCGGTGGTGGCGGCCACGGCCGCATGCTCCGGATTGCGGCCGGTGGCAAAGGCGTTGGGCGCGTCTTCCTGGATCAGGTACACGCGCGGCATCGGCAGCTGCGCCCGTTGTGCCAGCTCGCGCACCATGCGGTAGAACTGCGGCGCCGAGGTTTCGTCCACCTCCTGCGCGTTGTACATGCGCAGCACCAGCTGGTCGGAAAACCAGTAGCTGAAGACGTTCATCCCCAGCGCCAGCAACAGCGCGAACATCATCCCGGCCTTGCCGCCGATGAGCGCACCGATCGCCATGAACAGCGCGGTGATCGCCGCCATCAGCACGGCGGTCTTCATCAGATTGAACATGCAGTCTGCCCTCCAGAGCAGCATAGATGCGGCCGGGCGGCCGGAGTTCAATCGGCCAGGCGCTGCCCAGAGGCCAGCGGCCGGCCGTGCACGAACGCCTGCACCGGCTGTCGGCGGCCTCCGGGGCGCTGCAGTTCCAGCAGGTCCAGGCTGCCCTCGCCGCAGGCCACCGTCAGGCGCTGGGCGTCAGCGTGCACCAGGGTGCCGGGCTCGCCACCCGCGTCGGCGCGCAGCGCGGCACGCCAGAGCTTGATCGCATCGCCGCCCAGCTGGAAGCTCGCGCCGGGAAATGGATCGAACGCGCGCACGCGGCGTTCGATCACCGCGGCGGGCAGCGACCAGTCGATGGCCGCTTCGCTCTTGTCGATCTTGTGCGCGTAGCTCACGCCCTCCAGGGGCTGGGGCCTGCGCGGGAGGCCGCCGCAGGCCGCGGCTTCCAGCGCTTCGACGATCAGGCGCCCGCCCAGGGCCGCCAGCCGGTCGTGCAGGGTGCCGGTGGTGTCATCGGCGGCGATCTCGAGCGGCTCGACCAGCAACATGTCGCCGGTGTCCAGGCCGGCATCCATCTGCATGATGGTGATGCCGGTGCGCGTGTCACCGGCTTCGATCGCACGGTGGATAGGCGCCGCACCGCGCCAGCGTGGCAGCAGCGACGCATGGATGTTGAGGCAGCCCAGGCGCGGCAGGTCCAGCACCCACTGCGGCAGGATCAGCCCGTAGGCGGCCACGACCAGCACGTCCAGCCGTGCCTCCACCAGTTGCCGGCCGGCGGCTGCCGCGTCGTCGGGGTACTTGCCGTCCAGGCGCAGGCTGCGCGGCTGCAGCACCGGGATGGTGTGGGCCTGCGCCAGTTGCTTCACCGGCGAGGGCTGCAGCTTCATGCCGCGGCCGGCGGGCCGGTCAGGCTGGGTCAATACCAGGGGAACGGAAAACCGGGCCTCCAGCAGGCGCTGCAGCGCGACCGCCGCAAACTCCGGCGTACCGGCAAACCCGACGCGCATCAGGCGCGCCGCGCCGGCTGTTCTTCGCGCGCCTTCTTCAGCATCTTGGACTTGATGCGGTCGCGTTTAAGCGGGCTGAGGTACTCCACGAACACCTTGCCCACCAGGTGGTCCATCTCGTGCTGCACGCACACGGCCGTCAAGCCCTCGGCGTCGAATTCATACGGCTGGCCGTCGCGGCCGATGGCACGCACCCGCACCCGCGCGTGGCGCGGCACCTTGTCGTAGATCTGTGGCACCGACAGGCAGCCTTCGTCGCCCAGCATCATCTCTTCACTGCGCTCCAGCAGCTCGGGGTTGATCAGCACCCGCGGCTCGTCACGCGCCTCGGAGGTGTCCATCACGATCACGCGCTCATGCACGTCCACCTGCGTGGCGGCCAGGCCCACGCCATCGGCCGCGTACATGGTCTCGAGCATGTCGTCCACCAGTTGGCGGATGCGCTCGGTCACTTCGCCGACCGGTTTGGCCACCGTGTGAAGCCGCGGATCGGGGTATCGCAGGATGTGAAGAAGGGCCATGGTGATGCTGCGCGAGCGGGTCGGGAAACGTGCTGAAACATTGTGGGCGCGTGAGAACGCGCACCTGCGTGAAAGGCTTCGCATAAATCGCGCCTGCGCCCAAGTTTCGTTGCGATATCAAGGGTTTAGGGGCAGAATCTGCGAAACCGTATGAGCATTTTCGCCGAACTGCCGAGGGCAATTTCGGCAGCGCTTCAGAAACCATACAGGGCGAGATTTTGCCCGCCGCGCCGAGTTTCAAGCTCGCGGCTCTTACAACGCCCGGGAGACCCCCTTTGATGATGCGACGCCCGCCTTCCCGTGTTCGTGCAGTCCACGCCGTGGCCGCGGGCAGCGCCTCGGTGCTGATGTGGGCCCTGGCCGCACAACCGGCCGTCGCGGCCGGCAATTACCCCGTCACCCCCCAACAGCGCGCCACCGCGCAACAGGTGGCCCAGGCCGGCGTGCCGCTGTCCGAACTGGCGCCCAATGCGCCCGATTCGCACACCGTCAAGTCCGGCGACACGCTGTGGGACATCTCCAGGCTGTTCCTCAAGAGCCCGTGGCGCTGGCCCGAGCTGTGGGGCATGAACCTGGACCAGATCCGCAATCCGCACCTGATCTACCCGGGCCAGGTGCTGGTGCTGGAAAAGGTCGATGGCCGGGCCCGCCTGCGCCTGGCGGACGGCAGCGGCGGCACCACCGGCACGGTGAAACTGTCGCCTCGCATCCGCAGCGACCTGAACGAAAGCAACCCGATCTCGGGCGTGCCGCTGCACCTGATCCAGCCCTTCCTGAACGACGCGGTGGTGTTCGACACCGACGAGCTGGCCGCCGCACCGCGCATCGTCGCCGCGCAGGAAGGCCGTGTGATGCTGTCGCGTGGGGACACCGCCTATGTGCGTGGTGAACTCAACGGCCAGCGCGAGTTCCGCGTGTTCCGCACCGCCAAGCCGCTGCTGGACCCCACCACACGCGAGATCCTCGGCTACGAAGCGCCGTTTGTCGGCACCGCCGACTTCGTGCGTGCCGGCGGCACCACCGATGAAGCCGATGGTGGCAAGACCCGCGTGGTCCCGGACACCTTCGTGCTGAGCAGCATCCGCGAGGAAGTCGGCGTGGGCGACCGCCTGGCGCCCGTGCCGCCGCGCGACTTCAGCACCTACGCTCCGCATGCCCCCGGCGCGCCGATGTCCGGGCGCATCATCTCCATCTATGGCGACGCGCTGAACGCGGGCCAGAACCAGATCGTGGCGCTGAACCGCGGCGCGCGCGATGGGGTGGAACGTGGCCACGTGCTGGCCCTGTGGCGCAATGGCGCCGATGCGGTGGACCGCACCGACGGCTCGCGCACTGCGATGAAGCTGCCCGACGAGCGCCACGGCATGCTGTTCGTGTTCCGTGTGTTCGAGCGCGTGTCCTACGCGCTGATCCTGACGGTGCAGGAGCCGGTGAAGGCTGGCGACCGCTTCACCCAGCCCTGATCCAGGGCGCGGGTGTTGACGGCGATGCTCGCCGCCAGTGAACTGGCCGCCTGGCTGCGGCTGCTGCTGTCCGATGGCCTGGGCCGCACCAATGCGCGCCGGCTGCTCGCCGCCTTCGGCAGCCCCGAGGCCGTTTTCGAAGCGCCGCCGGCGGATCAGCGCGGCGTGGTGGGTGCGGCTGCCGATGCCCTGGCGCGGGAGCCGGACGACCTGCGCACGCAGTGCGCCGCCGTCGACGCATGGCTCGCCCTGGGCGGCGGGCGCAGCATCATCACCCTGGGTGACCCCGGCTACCCGCAAGCCTTGCTGGAAACGGCGGACCCACCGCTGCTGCTGTTCCTGCAAGGGCGCGCCGAGCTGCTGCAGGCGCCCAGCGTCGCCGTGGTCGGTAGCCGCAACGCCAGCCCGCAAGGCCTGGAGAACGCGCGAGCCTTCAGCGCCCATCTGAGCCGGGCAGGGCTGTGCGTGGTGTCCGGGCTGGCTGCCGGCATCGACGGTGCGGCCCATGAAGGCGGCCTCACTGGCCCCGGCAGCACGGTGGCGGTGGTCGGCACGGGCCTGGATCGCGTGTACCCCCAGCGCCATCGCCAGCTGGCCCACCGCATCGCCGCGGAAGGCTTGCTGGTGAGCGAATTCCCGCTCGGCACGCACCCGCTGGCGCAGAACTTCCCGATGCGCAACCGCATCATCGCGGGGCTGTCGCTGGGCACGCTCGTGGTGGAGGCTGCCGTCCAGTCCGGTTCGCTGATCACCGCCCGCCTGGCGGCCGAGATGGGCCGCGAGGTGTTTGCCATCCCCGGCTCCATCCACCAGCCGCAATCACGCGGCTGCCATGCGCTGCTCAAGCAGGGCGCAAAACTGGTGGAGAGTGGCGAGGACGTGCTGGAAGAGCTGCGCTTCACCGCGCCTGCCCCGGCGGCGCCCGATGCCGGCGGGCGGGACACCCCGCAGCACGAGGCGGACCCCGTGCTCGAAGCAATGGGCCACGACCCGGCCACCCTGGACACCCTGATCGCGCGCACCGGCATACCGGCGGCCACCCTCAACGTGCGGCTGCTGGAGCTGGAGCTGAACGGCCAGGTGGCGCGCCTGCCGGGTGCCCTCTTCCAGCGCCGTTTCGCCGGCTGATCCGCCGCCGGCCTGCCCTGCCGAAAGCGGGCCTTTTGCACCGCCGGGCACAAGAACCCTCAGGTATAGTGGGTCGCATGTTTGACGTGCTCGTCTACCTGTACGAAAACTACTGGCGGCCGGACGCCTGTCCGGACCACGACCAGCTGACGCGCAAGCTGTCCGCCGTGGGGTTCGAATCCGACGAGATCCAGGAGGCGCTGAGCTGGCTCGATGGCCTGGCCAGCGCAGCCGAGTCCTACGACGGCCAGCAGGGCCCGCTCAGCATGCGCGTCTACTCCGTGGGCGAGCAGGAGCTGCTGGGCGAAGAGTCCATCGGCTTCATCAGCTTCCTCGAGTCTGCCGGCGTGTTGCCGCCGCCCATGCGTGAGGTGGTGATCGACCGTGCCACCGCCATCTCCTCCGGCCCGCTGGAGCTGGAAGACCTGAAGATCATCGTGCTGATGGTGTTCTGGAGCCTGGGCGAGGAGCCCGATGCGCTGATCCTGGACGAACTTTTCGTCGACGTCGAGGACCGACTGATCCATTGATTGATTGTTGGCCCCCGCCGCCTGGCGGCGGCCCCCGTGGGGGCTCGAAACACGGCCGGGCAACCCGTCCGTGTTCCGCCCCTCCGCCATCACCGCCCCTGGCCGCTGCGCGGCCTGTCCCCAAGGGGGCCGGGTTGCCTCGGCAGGACCGTTGTGTGAGGTTCGGTCTGGTCAGTTCAGCAGGCGCGCGGGATCCACATCCAGTTTGGCCAGTGCCGTGCGCGTGGCGCGCACGGTGAGTGCCTCGTCCTGCGCCGGCAGCAGCAGGCCGGCCTGCAGGAACGCCGCCAAGCGCTGCTGTTGGAACAGCACGCAGCGGCCTTGGGCAGTGACAAACAGCGACAGCTGCTTGCGCAGGCCTTGCCATGCCAGCTGCACCGCCTCGTTGCGGCCGCGGTAGTCCAGCATGTACCAGGAACCGACCTGCAGCTCGCGCGCCCACGCGAGCATCGCAGGCGTGGGCATGGAGCCACCTTCGGCCACCACCTCCAGCTCCGAGCTTTCGTGGCCGGACAGGTCCAGCACCAGCGACTCGTCGATCTGCATCTCGGCGTCGGGCAGCAGCTCTTCCAGGGTTTCCAGGCGTTCCATCAGCTCTTCCAGCCGGTCCGATGGAATGACGGCCGACTTGGCGGTGAACGCCGCCGCCAGTGCGTTGTTGAGCGCATGGATCTGCTCGTCCTGCTTGTCCTGCGCCAGACCAGCCGACGCCATGCCTTCGCGCAAGGTCTTCAGCAGCGGCGGCAGGCGGCGAATCACCTCGGCACGCTCCTCCCGCGACACCTTGGCGCCCGCTGACCAGATGAGGTCCGTCGCCGCGCGTTTCATCGCCTTGGTGTCCTCGGACTGCGGCCCCGACTTCACCGCCGCCATCGCCAGCACGTCGGCCCACACCTGGAACAGGAACTGGCGCACGCCCTCCTGCACCGGCACGCCCTCGAGCATCTTGCGCAGCTCGATCGTGTACTGGATGGCCAGCGTTTCGCGCTGCTCCACCTGCTGCGCAAGCGACACGCCCTTGCGGGTGGCTTCGTTCTCGTTGCGGAAGTAGTGCTCCAGGAAACGCTCGAACTCGGTGAGCACGGTCTGGAACACGCGGCGCCCGGTGTCGGGGTAGGCCTCCACCACCTGCACCACGCGCTTGATCTCCTTCTCGAGCGCATCCCCCACCGCGCGGGCCGACGCGTCGAAGCCCATCACGCAGGCGCCCATGCGGTCGATCAGCCGCCGCGCCGGGTGGTCCACGGTGGCAAAGAAGTCGGGTTCGCCGATCGCCACACGCAACACCGGCATCTGCAGGCGCGCGAACCACACCCGCACCGTGGCGGGAATGCGCTCCTCGGTGAGGATGCTCTGGAACAGCAGCGCGACGATCTCGATGGTCGCGCGTTCGATCGGGGTTTCGGCCGCCTGCTTGAGCGCCCGCTTGCGCTGGTCCAGCTGCTGCAGCAGCGCCGGCGTGGTGATCTGCTCGGTGATCGGGCCGGTGTCGCGCAGCTGCTGCCGCATGCTGGTTTCGACCTGCGCGATCGCGGCGCGCAAGGCCGGCGAGGCGGGTTGTGCGCGCGCCGCGGTGTCGGCAAACGCGGGCAGCTGGCGCCCAATGAGGCGGTTGAGCCGGCCCAGCACGGCCTCGGCATGGTCGGGCATGCGGCCGAACCCCGGCGAGCGGGTCATCAACCGGGTTTCTTCCTGCACTGCAGTGGCCGCCGGGTCCTGGCCGGTGCCGGTCCAGCGCGAGGCAAAGGTGCCGGTGGGCTGGCCGCCAAAGCGGGTGGCGTCGCCCAGGCCGCCCTGGCCCGAGGGCGTAGCGCCGCTCTCGCGCGTGCGCCGGATCATCGGGCGCAGGTCCACCTCGGGCAGCACGCCCTGGGACATCAGCCAGCGATTGGTCTCGTGATAGGCCTCTTCGACCAGCAGCGACAGCTCTTCCTGCAGCGTCGCCTGCAGCTCGCGCCAGGCGTCCAGCGACAGGCCGGCGGCACGCCAGGCGTCGATGACGATGCGCGACATCACGTGGGCACGCAGCATGTCCTGCGGGTCCAGCTCCTCGCGCCGCTCCAGCACCGAGATGCGCGAGCGCAGGTCGGAGAACTCCCAGGAGGCGCGGTCCATGATGGCCAGGGACAGGCGCGAACTGAGGATCTCGCGCTCGATGGTGTCGTCGTCCACCAATGACAGGTCGCCCAGCACCTGGCGGCCCGGCGGCGGCAGGTCCGACGGCTTGGCAGCCGAGAGCCCATGGTTGAGCGCCCGCTGAAGGCCCTGCACGACGGCATGCTGCCAGGCGGCGATGGAGCGCTGGATTTCCTCTGCCACGTCGCGGCGGCGCTGGGCCACCGCGTGTTCGGCCGGCTTGCCGCGCAGTTCACGCGCGGCTTCGGCCAGGTGCCGCACCACGCCGCCCATGCCCTTGACCAGCTCTTCCGTATGGAGACGGCGTGCTTGTGTGGCCAGGGTCAAGGAGGCGGCGCTGGTCGCCATGAAGCTCAGGGGTCGGCGCCCTTCAGACGGAGTGCACCAACTCTACACCACGGCCCCGGCGTTGGGGTCGTTCGGATCGGCGGCCTTGCGCTCGCCAGCCTTGACCAGGTCCTCCCGCTTCACGCCCAGCCACATCGCGATGGCGGCGGCCACGAACACCGAGGAGTAGATGCCGAACAGGATGCCGATGGTCAGCGCGATCGCAAAGCCGTGCAGCGTGGGGCCGCCGAACACCAGCATGGAGACCACCATCATCTGGGTGCAGCCGTGGGTGATGATGGTGCGGCTGATGGTGCTGGTGATGGCGTGGTCGATCACCTGCACGGTCGTCATCTTGCGGTACTTGCGGAAGGCCTCGCGGATCCGGTCGAAGATGACGACCGATTCGTTCACCGAATAACCCAGCACGGCCAGCACCGCAGCCAGCACCGTGAGCGAGAACTCCCATTGGAAGAAGGCGAAGAAGCCGAGGATGATCACCACGTCGTGCAGGTTGGCGATGATGGCTGCCACCGCGAACTTCCACTCGAAGCGCATCGCCAGGTAAGCCATGATGCCGATCACGGTGACCAGCAGGGCCAGCGCGCCGTCGCGGGCGAGCTCGGCGCCGACGCTCGGGCCCACCGCCTCGCTGCGGCTGAAGGTGAGCGGCACGGCGCCCGCGGCCGTCTTGCAGGCCGGCCGGCTGATCGCTTCGCCCTTGGCGCTGGTGAACTGCTCGGTGCTCACCGTGCCACCTTCGGAGCGGCAGAGCTCGGCGAACACCCGGCCGGCCACCTCGGTGGGGTTGACGCCCTTGCGCACCGGCAGGCGCACCAGCACGTCGCGCGAGGTGCCGAAGTTCTGCACCTGCGATTCGCCCAGGCCGAGCGCGTCCACCGCGTGGCGCGCCTTCTCCAGGTCGGGCGCCTGCGCGTACTGCACTTCGGTGAGCGTGCCGCCGGTGAACTCCACCGACAGGTGCAGGCCCTTGGTGACCAGGAAGAACACCGCGGCCAGGAAGGTGACCAGCGACACGATGTTCAGCACCAGCGCATGGCGCATGAACGGGATGTCGCTCCGGATCCGGAAAAATTCCATGTGTTTGCTCCGTCAGGCTTTCAGGCCTTGCCCGCCGGCTCGGCGGCCGGCTTCCACACCTGGCCGATGGCCACGGACTTCAGCTTCTTCTGGCGGCCGTACCACAGGTTCACCAGGCCGCGCGAGAACACCACCGCCGAGAACATCGACGTGGTGATGCCCAGCACGTGCACCACCGCAAAGCCGCGCACCGGGCCGGAGCCGAAGATCAGCAGCGCGATGCCGGCGATCAGGGTGGTGACGTTGGAGTCCAGGATGGTGGCGAAGGCGCGTTCGTAGCCGGCGTTGATCGCCGTCTGCGGCGACGAGCCGTTGCGCAGCTCCTCGCGCACCCGTTCGTTGATCAGCACGTTGGCGTCGATCGCCATGCCCAGCGTCAGCGCGATGGCCGCGATGCCGGGCAGCGTGAGCGTGGCCTGCAGCATGGACAGCACCGCCACCAGCAGCAGCAGGTTGAACGCCAGCGCCAGCGTGGAGAACAACCCGAACAGCAGGTAGTAGGCGCACATGAACAGCGTGATCGCGGCAAAGCCGTAGAGCACGCTGTCGAAGCCCTTGGCGATGTTCTCGGCGCCCAGGCTGGGGCCGATGGTGCGCTCCTCGATGATCTCCATCGGCGCGGCCAGCGAGCCCGCGCGCAGCAGCAGCGCCTGGTCGTTGGCTTCCTGCGTGGTCATACGGCCGGAGATCTGCACCCGGCCGCCGCCGATCTCGCTGCGGATCACCGGCGCCGTCACCACCTCGCCCTTGCCCTTCTCGAACAGCAGGATCGCCATGCGCTTGCCGACGTTCTCCCGCGTCACGTCGCGGAAGACGCGCGCACCACGGGCGTCCAGCGTCAGGTTGACGGTGGGCTCTTGGGTCTGGCTGTCGAAGCCGGGCTGGGCGTCGGTGAGGTTCTCGCCAGTGAGGATGACCTCTTTCTTCACGATCAGCGGCTGGCCCTCGCGCTCCAGGAAGCGCTCCGTGCCGAAGGGCACTGGCCCGCTGCCCACCGCGGCCGCGGCGGCTTCGGCGCTACCGTCCACCATGCGGATCTCCAGCGTGGCGGTGCGGCCGATGATGTCCTTGGCGCGTGCGGTGTCCTGCACGCCGGGCAGCTGCACCACCACGCGGTCCAGGCCCTGCTGCTGGATCACCGGCTCGGTGGTGCCGAGTTCGTTGACCCGGTTGTGCAAGGTGGTGATGTTCTGCTTGAGCGCAGCCTCCTGCACGGCGCGTGCGGCCTGCGGCTTGAGCGCACCGGTGAGCTTGAAGTCGGAGCCTTCGGCCGACTCGGTCCACTGCCAATCCGGCAGCTGGTCGGCCAGCACGGCCTGCGCCTGCTGCAGCACCGCGTGGTCGCGAAAGCGCACGTTCACCGTGTCGCCGTCGCGCGAGATGCCCGCGTGGCGCACGTTCTTGTCGCGCAGCAAGGTGCGTGCGTCGCCCACCACGGCCTCGGCCTTCTTGGTGAGCGCCGCCTTCATGTCCACCTGCATCAGGAAGTGCACGCCGCCGCGCAGGTCCAGGCCGCGCGCCATCGGCAGCGCCTTCAGCTTGGCCATCCAGGTGGGCGTGCGCGCCATCAGGTTCAGCGCGACGATGTAGCTCGGGTCGTTGGCGTCGGGATTGAGCGCGTGGTTGAGCGCGTCCTTGGCCTTGAGCTGGGTATCGGTGTCGGCAAAACGGGCCTTCACCGAATTGAGCTCGAACTGCACCAGGTCGGCCTTCAGGCCCGCCTGCTGCAGCACCTGCTCCACCCGCGACACGATGCTGGCGTCCAGCTTGAGCGTGGCCTTGCCGCTGGACACCTGCACCGCAGGCGCCTCGCCAAAGAAGTTGGGAATGGTGTAGAGCAGGCCGATCAGCAGCGCGATGCCGATGATCGCGTACTTCCACCAGGGATACCGGTTCATGATGCCTTCCTTGCGCAGCCAAGACGCTGCGGCGGGCAGTGAGGCGGCCGCCGCGGCGGCCGGCCTGGTTGGACTTACTTCAGGGTGCCCTTGGGCAGCACCTGCACCACCGCGGAACGCTGCACCTGCAGCTCGACGCCGTTGGCCACTTCAAGGTTCACGAAGCTGTCACCCAGCTTGGTGACGCGGCCCAGCAGGCCGCCGGAGGTGACGATCTCGTCGCCCTTGGCCAGCGCCTCGATCATGGCCTTGTGTTCCTTCTGCCGCTTCATCTGCGGCCGGATCATCACGAAGTACAGCACCACGAACATCAGCACCAGGGGCAGCATGCCCAGCAGGCTGGATTCGCCGCCGGACGCTGCGGCCGGCGCGGTTTGCGCAAAAGCTTCGGAAATGAACACGTGTGGAATCCTCGAAAGGCAAACCCGCGAGATGCGGGCGAAGCCGAAAATTCTAAGCCGCGAGGAAACCCTTGCATGCGCTGGAGCTGCGCACAAAAGAAAACAGGCCCCGGACGGGGCCTGTTTGTCTGAATGCTGGTTGCGGGGGCAGGATTTGAACCTACGACCTTTGGGTTATGAGCCCAACGAGCTACCAGACTGCTCCACCCCGCGACTGAAAAAAGGACTATAGCAGAAAATCCCAACCTGCGAGTGGGCGCTTGCAGCCGCGGGCTTGGAACGCCCGCTTCAGAGCCCGGCCGCGCGCAGCGTCTGGCTGAAGCGCTCGGCGTTCTGGAAGCCCACCACGCGCAGGTTGCGCATCTCCCGGCCCTGCGCGTCGAAGAAGATGGTGCCCGGCGGGCCGAACAACTTGAAGCGGCGCAGCAGCTCGCGGTCCTCGGCGGTGTTGTGGGTGACGTCGGCCTTCAGCAGCAGGGCCCCGGCAAGCTGGCGCTGCACGTGTGCATCGGTGAAGGTGAAACGCTCCATCTCCTTGCAGGAGACGCACCAGTCGGCATAGAAGTCCAGCATCACCGGCCGGCCGGCGGCCGCCACGGCGGCATCGAGCTCGGCCACGCTGTGCACCGCCTGGAAGGGCAGTGCGGACGCGGCGCCGCCCTGCCCCGGCACCAGGTGCGCCAGCGGTTGCAGCGGATTGCTGCCGCCGCTGGCCGCGCCCACGAACTGCAGCAGCGCAAACACACCGGCCAGCACGCCCAGCACGCGCTTGGCGGCCACAGCCACCGTGAAGCGGCCACGATGCTGGCGTGAGAACGGCCGCAACAGCGCCGACGCCAGCGCCAGCAGTACGCCCCAGGCGGCCAGTGTCAGCGCCGCGGGCAGCAGCGGCTGGATCATCCAGATGGCCACGGCCAGCAGCAGCAAGCCGAAGAACTGCTTGATGCCTTCCATCCACGGGCCGGCCTTGGGCAACAGCGCACCCGCGGAGGCACCCACCAGCAGCAGCGGCACGCTCATGCCCAGCGCCAGCGCGAACAAGGCAGCGCCCCCCAGCAGCACGTCGCGTGTCTGGCTCAGGTACACCAGTGCGCCGGCCAGGGGCGCGGCCACGCAGGGGCTGACGATCAAGGCCGACAAGCCGCCCATGACGAACACGCCGGCCATGCGGCCGCCCTGCACCCGGTGCGACGCATTCGCGAGGCGGCACGTGATCGCCGAAGGCAGGCGCAGTTCGTACACACCGAACATCGACAGCGACAGCAGCACCAGCAGCAGCGCAAAACCGCCCAGCACGGCGGGCGTCTGCAGCGCCGCGGCCAGGCCCTCGCCGGCCAGGCCGGCCGCGATGCCGAACAGCGTGTACACCAGCGCCATGCCGAGCGAATAACTGCCGGCCAGCATCAGGCCACGCCCGCGCTTCGCATCCGGGCAGGTGCCGCCGGCGATGATGGACGAGAGGATGGGCAACATCGGCAGCACGCAGGGCGTGAGCGACAGCAATACACCGGCGCCGAAAAACACGAACAGCACGGTCCAGAAACCGCCGCCCTGCAGCGCACGGTCGAGCATGCTGTCGTCGGTGGAAGGTGCGGTGGGCGGCGTGCTGCGCGGCGCAGCACCGACCACTGGCGTGGAGCTCTGCACTGCGGCGAGGTTGGCTACCGCATCCCCGGTGGCCAGCACACGGGCGCTGCCATCACCACCAAAACCCGCAAGCCTCACATCGGCCACGCTGGGCATCGGCGGGTAACACAGGCCCTGGTCGGCACAGCCCTGGCCGATGGCGGTGAGCCGGAAACTGGCACCCGCCTGGGCGACCGGCACACGCACACGCACTTCATCGCGAAAGGTCTCGACGTTCTTCTGGAAGGTCTCGTCGAACTTCACCTTGCCGCGCGGGAAGGCCGGCTCACCCAGTGTGGCGGCGTCCGCGCTGAACTTGAACTGCTCCCGGTACATGTAGTAGCCGGGTGCGATGCGATAGCTCACTTCCACCGTGCGCTCGTCCGCCGCACGCACCGCGATCTGGAAGGCTTTTTCCGGCTCGAGGAAGTCGTCGGCGAAGGCGGGTCGCCAGGCGCTCCACAGCGACACCAGCAGCAACACCAGACGCAGGACAGATGAACTCATGCGAACAAGACCAGGGAAACGGACCAAGGTTCCAGGCGCACACGCATGCCAGCACTGGGCAGCGTGACTTCGGGTGCACCCGCGATTGCAGCATAGGCCATGGTTTGTTGCAGCGGACGTCCTGGAAGGCATGAATGCGCGGCCGGCGCGGCAGGAATCGGCGGGCCGTCGGCTCGCGTGGAGCGCCTGGCACGCCTGGGCCTGGACGCACACCCCTAAAACCCTGAAGCACGCGCGAGCCGCACCTTGCAGGGCATGGTTTACCCGGCGTCGCGGCCCCCTCGTTCTTGGTCTTGCACCATCAAAGTACGGGTTGACCCCAGTTGGGGCGCGCCGGCCTCAAGGCGTATCTTTCCGCGGCAAAAGCGAACGGGCGTTCGTTTTTTTGGTTTCCACCTCGAATTTCGGGTCGTCCGGTTCGCCGGAAACAACGAAAGGCCACCATGAAACCCATGCTGATGTCGGATGTCGGTTGGTGCAAGGCGATGAAGGACGTCTTCGCGCAGCACGGGTTGGACGCGGATGCGCTGTTCGCCGAAGCCGGTATCGACGTGGGCGACATCGACGTGTCCGACCTCGGCGAGCTGACCGATGCCTTCAGCCGCGCCTGGGAGTTGGCCGTCGCCAAGACCGGCAACCCCGCGATCGGCCTCACGCAGCCCACGCATCCGCTGGCCTCGCTGGGCGTTCTCTCGCATGTGGTGCTGGCTGCATCCGACGTGCGCAGCGCCTTGCAGAGCATCGCGCGCTTCACGCACCTGGCCTCGCCCACCGCGGCGGTGGACCTCAAGTTCGAAGGCGACCGGTGCCAGATCACGTTGCAGATCTCCCCGGGCCGGCGCCCGGTGGCACCGCAGCGTTATGACTTCCTTGGCGTGACCTGTGTGCACGGCCTGCACTGGGTGACCGGCCGCACCGTCAAGCCGCTGGTGTTCCATCACCCCGGGCCAGAGCCCGCCAACCCCGAGCGCTGGCGCGAGGTGTTCGGCTGCCCGGTGATCTTCAACGCACCCAGCTGCATGTTCGAGTTGCCGGTGAGCGAACTCGCGATGCCGATCCCCACCGCCGACCCCACCGTATCGGACCTGTGCGAGCGCATCGCCGCGCAGATCGCGGAGCAGCAAGGCGGCAGCGTGAGCACGCGGGTGCGCCAGGTGCTGCTGAAGCACCTGTCCAAGGGCGACCCGCGGCGCGAGACGGTGGCCTCCACCTTGTGCATGAGCGAACGCACGCTGCAGCGCCGCCTCACCGAAGAAGGCACCAGCTTTGCGGAACTGGTGGACGAAGTGCGGCGCGCCGCGGCCGAGCGCTACTTCGCGCACGGCGACTTCAGCCCCACCGAGATCACCTTCGCGCTCGGCTTCTCGGACCCGAGCAATTTCTATCGGGCGTGCAAGCGCTGGTTCGGCCGCTCGCCGAGCACCATGCGCTGTTCGACCTGACCGCCGGGCACCGCGCCATGTCCGACGTGCACGCCATCCACTGCGCCGAGGACTTCGCGCGCCTGCTGGCCGACCCGCACACGCCGCGCGAGCTGCTCGTGTCGGTGAGCGCTTCGCGCGAGGTGTGGCTCGATGTGTTGACCCAGCATCCTTATGCAGCGGTGTGGGTGGCCGTGAATCGCCACCTGCCCGATGAGATCGTCGAACACCTCGCGGCGCATCCCGGCATCCAGGTGCGGGCCGCGCTGGCCAGCAACAGCCGGGTGCGTGACGACCTGATGATGGGCCTGGCCCATGACAAGAGCGAGCTCATCCGCTTGCGTGTGGTGTGCAACGCGCATGTGTCGCGCGAGGTGCTGGTCGCGCTCACCAACGATCCCTGCCAACTGGTGTCCACGCGTGCGCAGGCACGCCTGGTGCACGACATCAGCGGCGTCAGCCTGCCGCCGTCCTACCTCGATCAGATCGAGGTGCTGTCGCTGCTGCACTGAGCCTGCGCAAGCGCTTCTCATCCATCGTTTGCCAGCGTGCCGCCACACGCTGGCGCAGCGCTGCGCGACCCTCGTTCACTAGGTAGGTTCCCGCCCCGCGATCGCAGGGCGTGTCGGGCCATGAGCTTGGCCGCGCGAGTCAGTGCAGCGTGTGATGGAGCTGACGATCATCGCAACGCGCCGCTGACGAAGGCTTCACCGGATCACTGGGCTACCGCCCGGTGCGACTCTCAAGAGGGCACAACTCGCAAGGGTAGGGCTACCACGCAGCGCGCGAGTGCTTTCAAGCCAATTCAACACAAACCTTTTCGGAGATCAGCATGAAACTGTTCAAGCTTTGCGCCGTCGCGGCCGCCCTGTCCGCAGCCGCCCTGTCGGCATCGGCCATGACCTCGATCCAGGACGAAGAACTGAGCCAGGTCAGCGGCCAGGACGGCGTGTCCATCGTTGCCGACCTGAACATCAACATCGGTTCGTTCACCTACGGTGACAGCGGCAACACCGTGTCGTTCAACAACATCGGCATCACCGGCATGATCGTCAACACGATCGACGTGCTGAGCGGCGCCGAGTTCCAGTCGGCTGCTTCCGCTGCCCTGGCTTCGCATGGCGTGACCGCTCCCGCCGACATCGGCGCGGTGCTGACTGCCACCGCTGCTGCCACCGGCTTCACCGGCGGCGACGTGGTGCAGTTCGCCTTCCCGAACGTGGGTGGCGTGACCGCTCGCCCGGCCACCCCGACCATCACGGTCGCTTCCGTGACCACCGGCCACGGCGGTGCGTCCTTCGGCTCGTTCGAGATCAAGAACCTCGACCTGCAAGGCACCAAGGTCTGGATGTACGGCCACTAAGCCGACTGGCTGCGAGGGCCCTTCGCGGGGCCTTTGCAGCGCATCGTGCGGAGGCCTCGTGGCTTCATCACCACGAGGCCTTTCCATCTGACGATCCAGACACCCGCCATCGCACCATGTTGTGCCGCCTCGCATTCGCCCTCTGCCTGAGCACCGCCTTGCTGGGTGCGGCTGGCAGCGCCTGCGCGCAGGGCCGGCCGATGGACGAAACACAGCTGTCCGACGTGTGGGGCCAGGCCCTGCTGCAGCTGACGAACACCAGCCTGAACGGCTACGACTTCTCCCGCATCACACTGGGCGCCGACGTCCAGTTCAATGCCAACTTCACCAACGTGCGCCTTGGCGAGTACAGCTACAGCGCCCGCAACGGCACCGGCGCCGACATCGACCTGGGCGCGTTGCGCTTCGGCCGCAGCGACGGCACCGAAGCGCAACGCGTGGTGAACATCACCGACCCGTACCTGGAGTTCGTCTACAAGAACGTGGGCGACGCGAGCAAGCGCGAAGTGGTGGGCATGCGCCTGGGCTTCGGCAGCATCCAAGGCGACGTGGGCATCCAGATGAACAGCGTGAGCGGCTCGCTGCTCATCAATGCCGCGGGCGGCGCGATCGATTCCCGCCTGGATCCGCTGGGCGGCAAGCGCTGGGACGGCACCACTTGCGGCGCCTCCGCGTGCAGCCTGGCGCTGTCGCAGATCGGCGGCATCACCGCGGGCGACGCGAATGGCGCCAGCCGCGACTTCTTCATCTCGCTGCTGCGCGAAGCGGTGCAGTACCCCACCGTCAACGGTGCGGGCGCGTCCGACAAGGCGCTCGAAGGGTTCTGGCTCAATTGGCGCGACCGGCTTACCGCCAATCGCATCAACCAGCCACCACCGCCCAACCTGCCGAAGCCGCCCGGAGGTTGATGTGGGAACGACCGTGATGTCGGCTTTCGGCCGCGCTGCGCTGCGCGCGATGTTCGCCGTGTCGATCGGCGGCGTTGCGGTGTGCGCGCAGGCCGCCGACATGCAGGCGCTGGACGAGACCGAGCTGGCCGACGTGCGCGGCAGCAACGGCATCGCGTTCAACCTCGTCAACTTCTCGCTCGCGGGCCCGCTGTCCCTCACCTACACCAGCCCGAACGGTGCCTCGCTGTCGCTGTCCAACCTGGCGCTGTCGCGCTCGGACGATCCGGACGCCACCTTCAGCGACCCCTACACGTTCAAGCTGGTGGGCCGCCCCGGCCTTGCCGATGCGATGCAGCTGTCCGAGCCGCTCAACGCCAACGGCCTGCTGAAGTGGCAGTTCGCGGCCGACTGGCGGGTGCAGGCCGACGGCATCACCCACGACGGTGGCGCGCTGGTCATCAATGACCTGGTGTCACGCGCGGGCCAACTCACGCTCACCACGCCCGCCACAGCCGGCGTGGACGGCATCGCCTTCGGCCTGGCACTCAACCTCGACATCGGCGACGTGCTGCTGCGCCCGCGTGGCCGCGCCGACGCCACCGAGCAGCTGCAGCTGCATGGCATCCGGCTGGGCGCCGCGGCGGAAGACGGCACGCCGCTCGGCACGCCCTGGGCGCTGGCCGACGCCAGCCTGCAGCCCGGCATCATCAACGCGGTGACCGATGCCGACGGCAAGTCCAGCCTGCACGTGGGCATCGGCTGGCCCACCACGACCGCGGGTGCGCCGATCGGCAGCCTGGTGATCGACAACACCAGCTTCAAGAGCGACATGCTGCCGGGCGGGCAGATGGACCTGGGCTCCAGCCGGATCGGCACGATGCAGATCCAGTACCTGGACGTCAAGCTGCGCCCCGGCTTGTGAGCTCACCATGCATGCGGTTGCCCTGCTCCTGGCCTTGCTGTGCTGCACCTTGCGTGCGGTGGCTGCGCCCGAGGCGCTGGACGACGACGCTCTCGCCGAGGTGCATGGCCAGGACGGCGTCAGCCTGTTCCTGCACCTGGAACTCGACACCTCGCTGAACCTGGGCTTCAAGGTCGATGGCCGCACCACGTTTGCAGTGTTGCAGGGCGTGGGCGGCACGGCCGACCTGTTCGGCCTCACGCTGGACATCGGGCGCCGGCCCGATGGCCTGGGCACCTTCATCGACGTGGGGCTGCCCGCGTGGGTGGGCTTCAAGGACTTCGGCTTCCGGGCCCTCGGCGCCCAGGCCGACCCGCAGACGCCCATCACGCCGGCCACCAGCTACGGGCAGCTGCTGATCAACGGCACTGCCAACCTGACCGGCCACGTCTACCTGTGGGCCGCGCCCTGAAGCGCCGCCGCAGCCATCCAGAGGACTTTCAAGCATGTGGACCATCCTGCTCGGTGTCGTGGCCGCCATGATCGGCGGCGCCGGCGCCAACGAACACCATCCGGCCAAGCCGCAGCCCGCCGACCAGTACGCCCTGCCGATGGTGCTGGTGGGCGGCGGCGTGGCGCCGGAAGACGCGCGCATCGAACCGTACTCCGAGTTCAAGTACCGCAACATCGTGCGCCAGGCCTACGACTACAGCTGCGGCTCGGCCGCGCTGGTGACCGTGATCAACAACTACCTCGGCATCCCGGTCACCGAGCAGCAGGCGATGGAAGGCATGCTGGAGCATGGCGAGCGCGAAAAGATCATCGCGCGGCGTGGCTTTTCGCTGCTGGACATGAAGCGATATGTCGCCACGCTGGGCGGTGACGCGGCGGGCTTTCGCGCCGACCTGAACGACCTGGCCAAGCTGCAGCAGCCGGCCATCGTGCCGATCGACTACGCCGGCTTCAAGCACTTCGTGGTGTTCCGCGGCCTGCGCGACGGCAAGGTGTTCATCGCCGATCCGTCGGCCGGCCACCTGGTGTTCTCCAGCGAGGAGTTCGCCAAGCTGTGGGACCGCAACACCCTGTTCATGCTGTACCCGCCGAAGGACCAACCCACCACGCTCGCCCGCCTGTCACTCACGGACCGTGAACTCGGCGTGGTGGACGGCGACCTCGTGCGGCAAGAAGCCGTGCTTCCCCAACTGGACCGGTCCGAGGCGCTGCAGCGTGCAGTGCAGTCGGGCCTGGGCATCTTCACCCTGCGAAAGCAATGACTCCGCTGTTCAAGACCTTCTCCACTGCGTCGGCCCTCGTGCTGTTTGCCGGCACCGCCGGCGCCCAGGGTGCCACCCCGCCGTCGGCTGCCGCCTCGGCGCCTGCAGCGGCGCCCGCAGCGGCGTCTGCGCCCACGCCAGCCCCGGCCACCGTGGTGGCACCGGCGCAACCCACCAGCGCCGAAGCCGCGCGTGAAGCCTTGAGCAAGAAGGAAGGCGACGTCGACCAGGCCAAGCTGCTGAAGGAGACGCTCACCGCCACCGACAAGCAGTACTCGCTGATCCGCAAGGGCCAGATCGCAGCGACCTACGACCTCAGCTATTCGTACATCGGCCAGCAGACCATCGACGTCAGCTTCAGCGACAGCGGCGAGATCAGCAACTTCGCACTCACCAACACCCGCGGCCACACGTTCACCAACACGGTGTCGGCCGACTACGGCGTGATGAACAACCTCACCGCCAATGTGACGGTGCCGTTCGTGAGCCGCTACTCGCAGTCCGAAAGTTTCTCCGGCCTGAGCAATGCGTTCGGCGACATCTCGCTGGGCGCGCGCTTCCAGCCCTTTGCCCTCAGCCGCGACATCCCCGCGCTGACCACCACCGCCACCTTGCGCCTGCCCACCGGCCGCAGCCCGTTCAAGACCATCGACGGCCAGGGCCTGGGCACCGGCTCGGGCTACACCTCGCTGTCGTTGGGCCTGAACGCGTCCAAGATCGTGGACCCGGTGGCGCTGTTCGGTTCGTTCAACGTCACGTTGGGCGCACCGGCCAAGCACCTGAGCCAAGTGCGCAACGGCCTGACGCTCACCGAAGTGAAACCCGGCCCGGCCTTCGGCTTCGGTGTCGGTTTTGCGTACGCGCTGTCCTACAACATCTCCACCAGCATGTCGTTCCAGGAGATGGTGTCCGGCCGCAGCACCCTCACGCTGGTGGACAACGGCGTGGGTGGCACCGGCAACACCACGCATCGCAAGACCACCACCCAGACGGCCTCCACGCTCAACCTGGGCCTGGGTGTGCGTGTCTCGCCGCAGACCACCGCCAACTTCAATGTCGGCATCGGCCTGACCAGCGACACACCGGACTTCAGCTTCGGCGTGAACGTGCCGCTGCACTTCTGAGGCAGGCTTCGTGATGCGGTCCCTCTCCTGCGCAGCGCGCCTGCGCGCCCGCCGCGGTGTGGTCAGCATGGCGATCGGAGCGCTCGCCGCTTTGTGTGCCGGCAACGCCAGCGCCTCGCTCACCGAGAACATCGGCGTCAACCCGATCGCGATGTCCATGGGCAACGCGGTCACGGCCGATCCGCCCGGCGTGGCGTCCATCCACTTCAACCCCGCCGGCCTCACGCGGCTGAAGGGCGAGGTGCGCCAGGACAGCGTGTTCGGCGCCTCCATCAAGCCCTACGCGAGCTTCCGCCAGCCGAAGGGATTCGACATCGGCGGCTGGCAGGAAGACCCGCTCAACGGCACCTCCACCGGCCGTGTGCGCCAGACCCTCATCCTGCCCGTCATCGGCATGGTCAAGGGCCGGCTGCCCGCCGCTGCGGCCGCCGGGCTTGGGCTGTCGTTCCACAAGGAAGGTTCTCCCTGGACCTTTGCCACCGGCGCCTACGTGACGCAGGCCGTGGGCCTGGACCGCACGCTGGACAAGGACGACCCGGCCCGCTTCGACGGCAAGAAGGTGGCCATCCAACGCCTGGTGTACCTGTCGCCCTCGGTGGGCTACAAGTGGAGCGACACGCTGAGCTTCGGCGTCGCGGTGCCGATCGCGCACCAGGGTTTTGCGCTGGACACCGACATGCGCATGCCCAACAAGCTGCTGGGCATCATCGGCCAGCTGCAGGACGCCTGGTGCGGCGACGACAGCAACCCGCTGGACGAGTTCGGCTTCGGCCTGTGTGGCGACCATCAAGGCGGCGGCCGTCTGCGGCCCTTCAACAAGATCGGCTCGATGCAGTTCGAGCTCACGGCGCCGGCCGATCCCACCTTGAACCTCGGTGTGCTGTGGGAGCCCACGCCCTGGGCTGCCGTGGGCGCCACCTACCAGTCGGGCTCCAAGACGGTGCTCACCGGGCGCTACACCTTCCAGGCCGAGCCCGACCTGGACAAGTTCGTGCAGGGCATGTACCACAGCCTGCTGGGCCCGATCGTGGCCTCGATGTTCGGCATGCCGACCTCGATACCGCCGTACCAGACCGGCAACGTCACCATGGTGCTGCCCTTCCCCGAGCATGTGCAGGTGGGCGTGAAGCTCAAGCCGCTGGAGCGGGTGCAACTGAACCTGGACGCCGGGTGGACCAACTGGAAGCGCTGGGACAAGCTGACCTTCCAGTTCGACAAGCAGATCAACCTGCTGATGATGGCGCGCCTGTTCGGCCAGACCGACCCGAGCAAGCTGGTCATTCCGCGCGGCTACAAGAACACGGTGGACTACAGCGCCGGCTTGCAGGTGCAGCTCACCGACAAGATCGTCGTGCGGGCCGGCTATGAGCCGCGCAAGAGTTCCATCCCCACCAACAAGATGGACCTGATCGCGCCGCTGCCCGACATCACCGTCAAGAGCCTGGGCCTGGGCTACCAGCTCAAGGAAGGCACCCGCATCGACGTGGCCGCCAGCTACGCCAGCGCCACCTTCAACCTGCCGGCCGAGACCAGCTGCAACCTCAACTGCAGCAACTTCTTCAACGTCATCTACAACCCCTACGCCGGCCTGGACGTGTCCGGTGGCATCCGCATCCGCTATTTCGGCATCCAGCTGACCCACCCTTTCTGAACGCCCGCCAAATGAAGTCCACGATGTTCCGCCGTACCGCCCTGGCCGCCCTGCTGGCTGCCGGTTCCATGTCCTTCGCCAGCGCGGCTTCGGCCCAGCAGGCGCCGTCGGCCGACAAGCAGAAGCTGGTGCAGCGGGCGCTCGCGCTGTGGCATGTGGAAGACGCTGCGGTGGCGATGGCGCAGCGCCCCGCCGCCGAGGCGGTGCAGCAGGCGCGCATCGCGCTGCAGGGCCGCGTGCCGGCGGCCAAGCAGGACAGCACGCTCAAGGAGATGGCGCCCGACGTGCAGAAGTTCATCGACGAGGTGACGCCCATCGTGCGCGACAACGCGGTGCGCCTGAAGGAGCCGGTGCTCGGGCCGCTGCTGGCGCAGAACTTCACCGAGGAGGAACTCAAGCAGCTGATCGCGATGCTGGAGTCGCCGGTGAAGAAGAAGTTCGAGTCGCTGGTGCCGCAGCTGGAACGGGCCTACGGCGAGAAGATCGCCGCCGACAGCCGCGCCGCCGTGGACCCCAAGCTGCAAGCGATGACGCAGGCCGTGGGCAGCAAGCTGCGCGCGGCCAGCATCGCACGCTGACCGGCGCCACACCGAAGCGCCAGCGCGAAGGAGGACGCCGTGACCCCCCCCCCGCCCGCGGCCCGGCCGCTGTCTGCCGCAGACCATGCGTGGCTGCGCATGGACACCGCGCAGAACCTGGTGGTGATCCACCTGGCATTCTGCTTCGATGGCGAAGTGCCGCTCGCCGCGGTGATCGCCAAGCTGCGTGCGCGCCTGCTGCCGCACCACCAGTTCACCCACCGCATCGTGCGGGGATGGTGGCGCGCGCACTGGGTGCTGGACCCGCAGTTCAGCATCGCGCGCCACCTCGACGAACTGTGGCTGCCGCCGGGCTCCAGCGCCGCCGACCTGAAGAGCTGGATGTCCAGCCGCGCCAGCCATCCGCTGCCGGCGGACCGGCCCTTGTGGCAGGCGACGCTGGTGCACGGCGTAGGCGGCCACAGCGCGCTGGTGATGCGGGTGCACCACTGCCTGGCCGACGGCATCTCGCTGATGAACCTGATCAGCGGCATGACCGACATCGCCGAAGGTGAACAGCCGGTGGCGCCCGCACGGGCCGCCGAGCGCGATGACCTGAGCCTGCGGTTGCTGCTGCGCCGCGCACCCCGTGTGCTGGCGGATGCCGCCCACATGCTGTTCATGCGGCGCGACCGGCCCAGCCGCCTCAAGGGCCGGCCGGGCATGGACAAGGCGGTGGCCTGGTCGCAGCCGCTGTCGCTGGCGATGGCGCGCGACCTCGCGCACCGGCAAGGAGCGACCGTGAACGACGTGATGCTCGCGGTGATCTCCGACGTGCTGCGCCGCCACCTGCAGGCCCGCGGCGCCGCCCACATCGGCGCGCCGCTGCGCACCGTGATCCCGATGAACATGCGCCCGCACGACGAAGCCCACCTGCTGGGCAACCGCTTCGGCCTGGTCGGCCTGGAGCTGCCGGTGCACCTGGCCGATCCGCTGCAGCGCCTGCATGCGGTGCGCGACGGCATGCAGGCGCTCAAGCGCGGCTTCCAGGGCCAGCTCGCGCTGGCGCTGGTGCGGGTGGCCGGCCGGCTGCCCGCAGCCTTGCAGACCGCGCTGCTGGGCATCTTTTCGCGCCGCTGCACCGTCATCGTCACCAACGTGATCGGCCCGGCGGAAGGGCGCAGCGTTGCCGGCCGGCGCATGGACGAGCTGATGCTGTGCGTGCCGCAAGGCATGACGGTGGGCGTGGGCGTGTCCATCGTGTCGTACGCCGGCGAGCTGCGCATCGGCTTCCTGGTGGACCAGCGCCTGATGCCTGACTGCGCCGCCGCCGCGGCCTCTGTGCGCGCGTGTTTCGAGCAGTTGCGCAGCGCGGCCTGTGCGTCCCCGGCGACGCTGCCGGCGCCCCTGGCGGAAGACGACAGCTTCTGGCCCTCGCCCATCGGGCTGGATGGAAAGGCCTGCGCACCATGAGCCCCCGCATCATCAGCACGATGAAGGCCTGGTCACTCGCTGCGCTGCTGGCGCTGGCGGCCTGTGGCGGCGGCGGTGGCGGTTCCAGCGACACCGCGCCACCGCCCGATGCCGCCCAGGGCAGCGTCTCCCTCAGCTTTTCCGGCGGTGCCCCCAGCGGCGTGGACCATGTGTGGGTCACCGTCACCGCGGTGGCGCTGCATGCCAGTGCCGACCAGCCCTGGTCGGCGTCCGACAGCAGCTGGCAGGTGGTGCGGCTGGACACGCCGGTCACCGTGGACCTGGCGGCACTGACCAATGGCTTGGTGGCCTCCTTCCTGATCGGCCAGGTGCTGCCGGCTGGCGACTACGGCCAGATGCGCCTGTTCATCGCGGCGCCGGACGGTCAGCTCACCGAGGGCGCCCGGCAGCTGAACCTGCTCTACAACGCACAGGTGGATGCCACCGACAGCGCGGGCGCGGTGTTGCACCAGCCGCTGGAGCTGGCGCAGCTCGGCCTGGGGCTGCGCGTGGCCGGGCCGCTGCATGTGGAGGCGCAGTCCAACAACGAGATCACGCTGCAGCTGGACCTGCAGCACAACCTGGTGCGCCTGGCGGGCGACGATGGCAACGACCGTTTCCTGCTGCGGCCGGACCTGCGCCCCTTGCGCCTGGATGCCACTGCCGCGATCGTCGGCCTGATGGACAAGAGCGCGTTCTGTGCGCCGGGCGTGCGCGCCGCCGGCTGCGTCCACGACGTGGTGGCGAGTGCGCTGCTGCCGTCGCCGGACGGCCGCTTCAAGCGCGTGGAGCGCTCCGCCCCGGTGACGGTGGGCCAGGACTACGCGGTCTTCGCGCTCTACCCGCTGCCCGAGAACGCGATGGTGGATGTGGTCATCCGGGGCCGCAACATGCAAACCATGGTGGTGCGCGCGGTACCCGCCGCGCCGGCCGACCTGCTGCATGCCACGCCCACCCAGCTGGGTGGCAACCCGGCCGATCCGAAGCATCCGGTGCCCATGGTGCCGGTGGTCCGGGCCGAGGGCGACGCCTTCGCCGCGGTGAGCCCGCCGCTGTCGCAGCCCGGTGTGCAGATCGTGTTCGCGCAGACACTCCCGGGCGCGGGCGAGCTGCCGCTGGAGATCAGCAGCGCCAACCTCGACCCCTTCACCGGCCTGCTCGTCCATGCGGAGCCGCTGCCCAGCGGGCCGTTGCGCGTGGCGACCTATTCGAGCGCGGCGCCGCTCAGCTTTGCCGATGTGGCGCCGGCCGAAGGCAGCAACCGCTTCAGCGTGGCCAGCCTGGGCACGGCCTACCAGGACACCAGCGCCTGGAAAGTGGTCGACCTGCCGGCCGGTGCGTCGACCGCCATCACGCCGCCCGATCCGATGGCCCGGGCCGGGCTGCAAAGTGGCATCCTGCACGTCACCCTCGGGGCCTCCCCTGCAGGCGTGTTCGATGCCGCGCAACTGGTGATCGCCGACGTGGGCGGGGTGGTCGCGGTGCGCGATGTGTCGGCCCTGCTGGCCGGCGGTGGCTCGCTCGATGTCGACGTGCCGGCCGGCAGCAACGCAGCCGCGCTGGGCGGCACGGCGGTGTACACCGTGTCGGTCCGCGCCTGGAAGCGCAGCGCGGCCGGCACCAGCCTGCGTTGGGCCCGTGCCGCTGCGCCGGTCGACATGCGCAGCGCACTGACCGGCAGCGCCAGCCTCAGCGCGCAGCCATGAACTGGTCGGTGGCCACCGCCCTGGCAGGCAAGCGGGTGCTGATCACCGGCACCACTGGTTTCATCGGCAAGGTGGTGCTGGAAAAGCTGGTGCGTGACGTGCCCGGCATTGCGCGCATGGTGCTCGTGCTGCGCGGCAGCCGGCAGCACGCTGACGCGCTGCAACGCTTGCGCGCCGAGGTGCTGTCCTCCAGCGTGTTCGATCACCTGCGTTGCACAGCCGCCGCGCGACTGCAGCGCTTCGTGGACGAACAGCTGCAGGTGGTGGACGGCTCGCTCACCGAGCCGCAACTGGGCCTGGAGGCCGAGGCCTTCGCGCGGCTGGCCAGCGAGGTCGATGTCATCGTGAACATCGCCGCCAGCGTGAACTTCCGCGAGGCGCTGGACCAGGCGCTCGCGATCAATACCTTCAGCGTGCGGCACCTGGCGGAGCTGGCCCGCGCGGCGGGCGGCATTCCGCTGGTGCAGGTCTCCACCTGCTATGTCAACGGCCATCGGCGCGGCCTGATCGCGGAGACGCTGGCGCCCGGAGTTCGCACCCGCCTGGCCGCACAGCCCGATGGCAGCTCCGATGTGCAGGGGCTGCTCGCGCAGTTGCAGCAGCAGGTCGCGCAGCTGAAGCAGCGTGTACCGGCCGGCCCCGCACAGGAGCGCGCGCTCGTGGACCTGGGCATCCGCCAGGCCAGGCGCCTGGGCTGGAACGACACCTACACCTTCACCAAGTGGCTGGGCGAACAGGTGGCCCGCCACGAGATGCGGGGCGGCACGCTGAGCATCGTGCGCCCGGCCATCGTGGAAAGCGCCTGCCACGAGCCGCAGCCCGGCTGGATCGAAGGCATGAAGGTGGGCGACGCGATCGTGCTCGCGTATGCGCGCGGCAAGACGCGCCTCTTTCCGGCGCGCCCGGCCGGCGTGGCCGACATCATCCCGGTGGATTTGGTGGCCAACAGCATCGTGCTCGCCACCGCGGAGGCGCTGCAGCACCCGGGCGCCTGCCGCATCTACCAGGCCGCCAGCGGTGCACGCAATCCGGTGCGGGTGGGCGAGTACGTGCGCCTGTGCCAGACCGAGATGCGCAGCAACGCGGCCGCATATCCGCGCCTGATCCGCCGCCCGCTGGACAAGCCGTTTCGCACCGTGCCACGCCCGCTGTTCCTCGCCGGCCTGGGCATTGCCGTGGCATTCGCGGGCTTGGCGCATCGCGTGGCGCGCGCGTTCGGCCTGCCGGCGCAACGGCTGGCCTTCTACGATGCGATCAACACCACGCGCGAACTGGCCACGGTGTTCTCCTTCTACACCTCGCCGCGTTACGTGTTCGACAACCGGGAACTGCTGGCGCTGGCGCAGCGTTTCGAGCCAGCGGACCGGCAGCGCTTTGAAGTGGATCCGCTGTGTTTCGACTGGGCCCATTACGTGGCCCGCATCCACCTGCCCGGGCTGGAGCGCTATGCGGTGAAGTCCGCGCCGACGGAGGGCGCGCGGGCTGCGCCCGAAGCCGCAGCGGCATTGCCTGGTGCGACGGCGCAGCTGCCCGGCAGCGCCAGCTGAGGCGCTGCAAGCGCAGTCAGGACATCTGGCGCAGCTCTTTCGGCGACTGGCCGAACCAGCGCTTGCAGGCACGATAGAAGTTGCTCGGGTCGGCAAAGCCCAGCTCGAAGCTCATCTCCTTGGGCGACAAGCGCCCGGCCGACAGGAACTGCTGAGCCAGCTCGCGCCGGGTGGCGTCCACCAGCTCCTGGAAGTGCGTGCCTTCTTCAGACAGGCGCCGCTGCAATGTGCGTTCGCTCATGCGCAGGGCCGAGGCCACTTCGTCGCGGCGCGGGTCGCCCTTGGGCAGCAGCTCCACCAGCACCTTCTTCACACGCACCCGCAGCTGGCCGCGCCGCGTCTGCTCCAGGTCGGCCGCGAGCCGGCCGCACCAGTCGGCCACCAGCGGGTTGGCTGTGGGCAGCGGCACATCCAGGTCGGCCGGGTCGAAGTCCATGGCGCAGATGGGCTGCTCAAAGCGCACCGGCGAGCGGAACGCCTCGAGATACGGCCCCGGGTCGCCGGGCGCCGCCAGGGGATGGAAGATCACGCGTGGCGCCACCGGGCGGCCAATCATCCATTCGATCAGCCGCAGCACCAGGCCGGCCACGAAGTCGTAGCGCTGCGGCGGCACTGGCCGCTCGCCCGGTGACAGGTGCAGCACCAGGCGCACACGATCGGGCAAGGCGTCCACCCGGGCCGTGGCGGTGGGCAGCACGAAGCCCACGTACTGGCACAGGCGCTCCAGCGCCTGCAGCATGGTGGGGCAGGCCAGGATCAGGTGCGCAATCAGCCCCAGCGAGCCGAGCGGCTGCTTGGGCGCGGTCTTGATGCCGACATAGGGGTCGCCAGTGGCCTGCACCGCGAGCTCCCATAACAGGCTGAGCTTGTCGGACAGCAGGGCCGGCTCCAGCAGATGGCTGGAGCCCACGTCCAGGCCGGCTTGGCGGAACAGGGCTTCCGCGTCCAGGCCATGCTGTTTCCACGCATCGCTCAGGCCACGCAGCCAGGCGTCTTGCGCACAACGCTCGTCGATCACATCAACCTCCGTCGAATGATGAGCGACAACCGATGTGAGGGCTTCTGCGGGCCCTCTGCAGCGACGTCTTCCCGCGGCCGGGAATGTAGCCCGCTGCGAATGCGCTGTCAGTGGCGGTGAACCCGTAGCGCAAATCGGGGGCAAAAAGGAAAAAGGGCCGGTAAAAACCGGCCCTTGATCTGCGGAGCGTGAGCGCTTATTCGGCGCCGCCTTCGGTGGCGGCCTCGGCCACTTCCGGGCGGTCGACGAGCTCGACAAAAGCCATGGGCGCGTTGTCGCCGACGCGGAAACCCATCTTCAGGATGCGGGTGTAGCCGCCCGGACGGGCCTGGTAGCGCGGGCCCAGTTCGCTGAACAGCTTGGTGACCACATCGCGGTCGCGCAGGCGGTCGAATGCCAGGCGGCGGTTGGCCAGCGTGGGCTCCTTGGCCAGGGTGATCAGCGGCTCGACGACGCGGCGCAGTTCCTTGGCCTTGGGCACGGTGGTCTTGATCGCTTCGTGCTGCAGCAGCGACACGCACATGTTGCGCAGCATCGCGAGGCGGTGCGAGCTGGTGCGGTTCAGTTTGCGGAGTCCTTGACGGTGACGCATGGTGCTTGTTCCTTTCGTTTGTAGATACCGGCAGCCGTATCAGGTACTGCCGGGTGCACCGGGTTGCCTAGACAACCCTCGTTCTTTCAACTTAACGCTTGTCCAGACCCTGGGGCGGCCAGTTCTCGAGGCGGGCGCCCAGCGTGAGGCCACGCGAGGCCAGCACTTCCTTGATCTCGTTGAGCGACTTGCGGCCCAGGTTCGGGGTCTTGAGCAGCTCGGTCTCGGTGCGCTGGATCAGGTCGCCGATGTAGTAGATGTTTTCGGCCTTCAGGCAGTTGGCCGAACGCACGGTGAGCTCCAGCTCGTCCACCGGACGCAGCAGGATGGGGTCGAACTGGGCGCTGCGCTGTGCAGGCTGGTCGAAGGCGGCGATCTCGCTGCCTTCCAGCTGGGCGAACACCGCCAGCTGCTCGACCAGGATCTTGGCCGAGGCGCGGATCGCTTCTTCCGGGCTGATCGCACCGTTGGTCACGATCTCCATCACCAGCTTGTCCAGGTCGGTGCGCTGCTCCACACGGGCGCTTTCCACCGTGTAGCTCACGCGGCTGACCGGCGAGAACGAGGCGTCCAGCACGATGCGCCCGATGCTCTTGGTGGGCTCGTCGCCATAGCGGCGCAGGTTGCCCGGCACATAGCCGCGGCCTTTTTCCACCTTGATCTGCATGTCCAGCTTGCCGCCTTGGGCCAGGTGGGCGATCACGTGGTCGGGGTTGATGATTTCCACGTCGTGCGGCGTCTGGATGTCGCCGGCGGTGACCGGGCCTTCACCTTCCTTGCGCAGCACCAGCGTCACTTCGTCGCGGTTGTGCAGGCGGAAGACCACGCCCTTCAGGTTCAGCATGATGTGGACCACATCTTCCTGAACGCCGTCGACCGTGGAGTACTCGTGCAGCACCCCCGCGATCGTGACTTCCGTCGGCGCGTAACCCACCATCGACGACAGCAGCACGCGCCGCAGCGCGTTGCCCAGCGTGTGGCCGTAGCCGCGCTCGAACGGCTCGAGCGTCACCTTGGCACGGTGGCCGCCCAGCGGCTCCACATTGATGGCTTTGGGTTTCAGCAGATTGGTTTGCATTGAGTCTTGTTCCTGTCAATACCCTCGGCTCGTTACACCGATAAGGCTGATGGACGCGCCGGGCTTGAAGCGGATCGCCGCTGCGCCCGGCATGCAGCGGCAAAGAGATGAAACGCCCGCGCGCCACGACGGCGGCGCGGGCACCCGCGCCGGATCAGCGCGAGTAGAGTTCCACGATCAGCGATTCGTTGATCTCGGCGCCGAACTCGTCGCGGTCCGGCACCTTCTTGAACGTGCCTTCGAGCTTGGCGGCGTCCACCTGCACCCAGGCCGGCATGCCGATCGACTCGGCCAGCTTCACGGCTTCAGTCACGCGCAGCTGCTTCTTGGCCTTTTCACGCACGGCGACCACGTCGCCCGGCTTGACCATGTAGGAAGCGATGTTCACCACTTCACCGTTCACCGTGATGCCCTTGTGCGACACCAGCTGGCGCGCTTCGGCGCGGGTGGAGCCGAAGCCCATGCGGTACACCACGTTGTCCAGGCGCGACTCGAGCAGTGCCAGCAGCGTGGCGCCGGTGTTGCCCTTGCGGCGCTCGGCTTCGGCGAAGTAGCGGCGGAACTGGCGCTCCAGCACGCCGTACATGCGCTTGACCTTCTGCTTTTCACGCAGCTGCAGGCCGAAGTCGCTGGTGCGCGAGCCGGAGGTGCGGCCATGCTGGCCGGGCTTGCTGTCGAACTTGGCCTTGTCGCTGATGGCGCGGCGGGCGCTCTTCAGGTAGAGGTCGGTGCCTTCACGGCGGGAAAGTTTGGCCTTGGGGCCGAGATAACGTGCCACTTGATGTGTCCTTGTTCAATCTGACGCGACGTGTGTTTCGCGCGAGCCTGGCGGATGTTGTTCGGAACGACGCTCAGGCGGTGGGCTTCAACGGAGTCGCCGGCGATGGTGCCTTGCAGCACCCGCCGGCGATCGAACTCTCAATTGTAAAACAAGCGCCAAAGGCGCTGTCGGCCGCAAGGCCTTAGATGCGACGACGCTTCTGCGGGCGGCAGCCGTTGTGCGGCACCGGCGTCACGTCGGAGATCGAGTTGATGCGGATGCCCAGCGAAGCCAGGGCGCGCACCGAGGACTCGCGGCCGGGGCCCGGGCCCTTGATCCGCACGTCCAGGTTCTTGATGCCTTGTTCCTGCGCCGCACGGCCGGCCACTTCGGCCGCGACCTGGGCCGCGAACGGGGTCGACTTGCGCGAGCCCTTGAAGCCCTGGCCACCGCTCGATGCCCACGACAGCGCGCCGCCCTGGCGGTCGGTGATCGTGATGATGGTGTTGTTGAACGACGCGTGCACGTGCGCAATGCCGTCCGCAATGTTCTTGCGGATCTTCTTGCTGACGCGGCGCGCGGCGGTGTTTTGAGGTGCCTTAGCCATTGGAGCCTTCTTTCAGTTCAGTCTAGCCGCGCGAATCACTTCTTGACCATGGCGCCGGACTTGCGCGGACCCTTGCGGGTGCGGGCATTGGTGCGGGTGCGCTGGCCGCGCACCGGCAGGCCGCGGCGGTGGCGCAGGCCACGGTAGCAACCGAGGTCCATCAGGCGCTTGATGTTGATCGACATCTCGCGACGCAGGTCACCCTCGATCGTCATGCGGCCGACCTCTTCACGGATCTTCTCCAGATCGGTGTCGGTCAGGTCCTTGATCTTCCGGTCGAACGGAATGCCGCAGCTTTCGCAGATCTTCTGCGCGGTCGTGCGACCGATGCCATAGATCGACGTCAGGCCGATCTCGGCATGCTTGTGCGGCGGAATATTGATACCAGCAATACGTGCCATGGGGTGTCCTTCAGTTCGCTTCTAGCGGGTGATCATCAACCCTGGCGCTGCTTGTGGCGCGGGTCAGTGCAGATCACGCGCACCACGCCCTTGCGGCGGATGATCTTGCAATTGCGGCACATTTGCTTAACCGATGCCGAAACTTTCATGCTCTTCTCCTTATGCGTTCACTTCGCGCGGAACACGATGCGAGCGCGACTCAAATCGTAGGGTGTCAACTCGACGGTAACCTTGTCGCCCGGCAGGATGCGGATGTAGTGCATGCGCATCTTCCCGGAAATGTGTCCGAGCACCACATGGCCGTTTTCCAGTTTGACCCGGAAGGTGGCGTTGGGCAGATTCTCCAGAATCTCGCCCTGCATCTGGATGGCGTCGTCCTTCGACATCTCAGCTGGCCTTGAAGTTCGCCTTCTTCAACAGCGACTCGTACTGCTGGCTCATCACGTACGACTGCACCTGAGCCCAGAAGTCCATGGTCACCACCACGATGATCAACAGCGAGGTGCCGCCGAAGTAGAACGGCACGTTGTACTTCAGCACCAGGAACTCCGGCAGCAGGCACACCGCCGTGATGTACGCAGCGCCCGCCAGGGTCAGCCGGGACAGGATCTTGTCGATGTGGCGTGCCGTCTGCTCACCGGGGCGGATGCCCGGGATGAAGGCACCGCTCTTCTTCAGGTTGTCCGCCGTCTCACGGCTGTTGAACACCAGCGCCGTGTAGAAGAAGCAGAAGAACACGATCATCGCGGCGTACAGCAGCACGTAGATCGGCTGCCCCGGCGACAGCGCCGAGGAGATGTCCTTCAGCCAGCGCATGCCTTCGCCGGTGGCAAACCAGCCCACGATGGTGGCCGGCAGCAGGATGATCGACGACGCGAAGATCGGCGGGATCACGCCCGACATGTTGAGCTTCAGCGGCAGGTGCGACGACTGGCCACCATAGACCTTGTTGCCCACCTGGCGCTTGGCATAGTTCACCAGGATCTTGCGCTGCCCGCGCTCCACGAACACGACCGCAAAGGTGACAAACACCACCAGCGACACGATGAACAGTGCAGCGATGATGCTCATCGCCCCGGTGCTCACCAGCTCCAGCAGGCCGCCAATGGCGTTCGGCAGGCCGGCCGCGATGCCACCGAAGATCAGGATCGAGATGCCGTTGCCCAGCCCGCGCTCGGTGATCTGCTCACCCAACCACATCAGGAACATGGTGCCGGCCACCAGGCTCACGGTCGCCGTCATGCGGAAACCGAAACCGGGGTTCATCACCAGCCCCTGCTGCCCCTCCAGGGCCAGCGCGATGCTGAGCGCCTGAAAGATCGCCAGGCCGAGCGTGCCGTAACGCGTGTACTGCGTGATCTTGCGGCGGCCCGATTCGCCTTCCTTCTTCAGCGCTTCCAGGCTCGGCACCACGTAGCTCATGAGCTGCATGATGATCGAGGCCGAGATGTACGGCGTGATGCCCAACGCGAACACCGCGAAGCGCGACAGCGCGCCACCGGAGAACATGTTGAACAGGTTCAGGATGCCGCCTTGCTGCCCCTTGAAAAGAGCCGCCAGCTGGTCGGGGTTGATGCCCGGCACCGGAATGTGCGCGCCGATGCGGTAGACCACGAGCGCCAACAGCAAGAACACAAGCCGGCGACGCAGGTCGCCGAACTTGCCGCTCTTGGCCAGCTGATTCGCGTTGGTTGCCACGAGTGCGTGTGCCTTCTGCGCCTTAAGCGGCGATCGAGCCGCCAGCGGCTTCGATGGCAGCCTTGGCGCCAGCGGTGGCACCGATGCCCTTGAGCACGACCTTCTTGCTCAGCTCGCCCGACTTGATGACCTTCACCACCTTGGCGATCTCGCCGACCAGGCCGGCTCGCTTCAGGGTGAGCAGGTCCACCTCGTCGGCGCCCAGCGCCTGCAGGTCGCCCAGGGTGACTTCGGCGTTGAACTTCAGCGAAGCCGACTTGAAGCCGCGCTTGGGCAGGCGACGCTGCAGCGGCATCTGGCCGCCTTCGAAGCCCACCTTGTGGTAGCCGCCGGCACGGGACTTCTGGCCCTTGTGGCCACGACCGGCCGTCTTGCCCAGGCCCGAGCCGATGCCGCGGCCGACACGGCGCTTGGCATGCTTGGAGCCGGCACCCGGCTTGATGGTGTTGAGTTCCATGTTCTTTCCTTGGGTCAGGTGCTCAAAGCACCTGCACGAGGTAGGCGATCTTGTTGATCATGCCGCGCACTGCCGGCGTGTCCTCGAGTTCGGACACGCTGTTCAGCTTGCGCAGGCCCAGGCCCTTGACCGTGGCACGGTGGGATTCCTTCGTGCCGATCGGGCTGCGGACCAGCTTGACCTTCACGGTTTTCTTTGCGTCTGCCATGGTTGGCCCCTTTAGCCGAGGATCTCTTCGACCGACTTGCCGCGCTTGGCAGCGACTTCAGCCGCCGTGGTCGACTTCTTCAGCGCGTTCAGCGTGGCACGCACCATGTTGTACGGGTTGGTCGACCCGAGGCTCTTGGCCACGATGTCGGTCACGCCCATCACTTCGAACACGGCGCGCATCGGGCCGCCAGCGATGATGCCGTCACCCTGCTTGGCCGGTGCCATCAGCACCTTGGCAGCACCGTGCTCGCCGCGCACGTTGTGGTGGATGGTGCCGTTCTTCAGCTGCACCTTCACCATGTTGCGGCGGGCCGCTTCCATGGCCTTCTGCACCGCGACCGGCACTTCCTTGGCCTTGCCCTTGCCCATGCCGATGCGGCCATCGCCGTCACCGACCACGGTCAGCGCGGCGAAGCTCAGGGTGCGGCCACCCTTCACGACCTTCGTCACGCGGTTGACCGCGATCATCTTTTCCTTCAGGCCGTCGTCGTTGCCTTCGGTCTGAGCGCGAGGTTGAAACTTTGCCATTGCTTAATCCTTTGCGATCAGAACTGCAGGCCCGCTTCGCGAGCGGCCTCGGCCAGCGCCTTGACGCGGCCGTGGTATGCGAAGCCTGCACGGTCGAACGCGACCTTCTCGATGCCGGCAGCCTTGGCCTTCTCGGCGATGCGCTTGCCGATGACCGCGGCAGCGGCGGCGTTGCCACCCTTGCCGGCGCCCAGCTGTTCGCGCACTTCCTTCTCGGCCGTGGAGGCACTGGCCAGCACGCGGGTACCGTCGTCGGACACGACGCTGGCGTAGATGTGCAGGTTGGAGCGGAACACCGTCAGGCGGGCCACACGCTGCTTGGCGATGCGGACACGCGTCTGGCGCGAGCGGCGGATGCGCTGATCCTTCTTGTTCAGGGTCGTCATGCTGCCACTCCTTACTTCTTCTTGGTCTCTTTGAGGACCACGCGCTCTTCCGCGTAGCGGATGCCCTTGCCCTTGTAGGGCTCGGGCGGGCGGATGGCGCGCACTTCAGCGGCGATCTGCCCCACCACCTGGCGGTCGGCACCCTTGATCAGGATCTCGGTCTGGGTCGGCGTCTGGACGGTGATGCCAGCGGGCATGTCCTTGACGACCGGATGCGAGAAACCGATCTGCAGGTTGAGCTTGGAGCCTTGAGCGGCAGCGCGGAAACCCACGCCCACCAGGGTGAGCTTGCGCTCGAAGCCCTTGCTGACGCCGTTCACCATGTTGGCCACCAGGGCGCGCATGGTGCCGCTCATCGCGTCGGCCTCGGTCGACTCGTTGGCCGGCACGAAGGTCAGCGTGCCGGCATCATTCTTCACATTCACCAGACCGTTGACCGCGCGGGTCAGGGTGCCTTGCGGCCCCTTCACGCTGATCTGGTCGGCGTTGATCGACACGTCCACGCCTTGCGGGACGGCGATCGGCATTTTTCCAACGCGGGACATTTGCTGTTCTCCGATCAGGCGACGTAGCAGAGCACTTCGCCGCCGATACCGGCTTGACGTGCCTTGCGGTCGGTCATCACGCCCTTGGGCGTCGTGACGATCGCCACACCCAGGCCGTTCATGACCTGCGGGATGTCGTGGCGGCCCTTGTAGATGCGCAGGCCGGGGCGGCTGACGCGCTCGATGCGCTCGATCACCGGACGGCCGGCGTAGTACTTCAGGCCGATTTCCAGCTCGGCCTTGGCCTCGCCCTTGACGGCGAAGTCGTCGATGTAGCCCTCGTCCTTCAGGACCTGGGCAATCGCCACCTTCAGCTTGGACGACGGCATCGTCACGCTGGCCTTCTCGACCATCTGCGCGTTCCGGATGCGGGTCAGCATATCGGCGATAGGATCACTCATGCTCATTGCGTAATCTCCTCGTGCCGATTACCAGCTGGCCTTGACGACACCGGGGATGTCGCCCTTGAAGGCCAGTTCACGGATCTTGTTGCGCGCCAGACCGAACTTGCGGAAGGTGCCACGCGGACGGCCGGTCAGGCCGCAACGGTTGCGCAGGCGCGTGGGGTTCGCGTTGCGGGGCAGCTTCTGCAGCTCCAGGCGAGCGGCGTAGCGCTCTTCTTCCGAGCGCTTGAAGTCGTCGATGATGCTTTTCAGCTCGGCGTACTTCTTGGCGTACTTCGCGACCAGCGCTTCGCGCTTGGCTTCACGTTGCTTGAGGGACGTTTTGGCCACAGGGCACCTCAGTTCTTGAACGGGAAGCGGAAGGCAGCCAGCAGCGCCTTGCACTCGTCGTCGTTCTTCGCGGTCGTCGTGATGCTGATGTTCAGACCACGCAGAGCATCCACCTTGTCGTACTCGATCTCGGGGAAGATGATCTGTTCCTTGACGCCGATGTTGTAGTTGCCGCGCCCGTCGAACGAACGGCCCGAGATGCCGCGGAAGTCGCGCACGCGCGGCAGCGCGATCGTGACGAAGCGGTCCAGGAATTCGTACATGCGGGTGCCGCGCAGCGTCACCATGGTGCCGATGGGCACGTTCTCGCGGATCTTGAAGCCCGCGATGGCCTTCTTGGACTTGGTGACCACGGGCTTCTGGCCGGCGATCTTGGTGAGGTCGCCCACGGCGTGGTCCATCACCTTCTTGTCCGACACCGCCTCGCTCACACCCATGTTGAGCGTGATCTTGGTGATGCGCGGCACTTCCATCACGGACTTGTAGCCGAACTTCTGCACCAGCTCGGGCACGATCTTCTCGCGGTAGATCGCATGGAGGCGGGCCTGAGGGGCCGCTTGCGACGCCGTTTCGGCTGCTTTTTGCTTAGCCATGGAGTCCTCTTAAGCCTTGATCTCTTCGCCGCTCGACTTGAAGACGCGAACCTTCTTGCCGTCTTCGAGGAGCTTGATGCCGACGCGATCGGCCTTGCCGCTGGCGCCATTGAAGATGGCGACGTTGGACTGGTGGATCGGCATGGTCTTGTCGACCACACCGCCGGTCGTGCCCTTCATCGGGTTCGGCTTCACGTGCTTCTTGACCACGTTGATGCCTTCGACGAGCACATGGTCCTCGTCCACACGGGCCGTGACGGTCCCGCGCTTGCCCTTGTCGCGGCCGGTCAGCACGATGACCTGGTCGCCCTTGCGAATTTTGTTCATGAATATGTCCTTCCAGCGGATGGGCGCGAGATCAGAGGACCTCGGGCGCCAGCGACACGATCTTCATGAAGCGCTCGGTGCGCAGCTCGCGCGTGACCGGCCCGAAGATGCGGGTGCCGATCGGCTCCAGCTTGGCGTTGAGCAGAACGGCGGCGTTGCCGTCGAACTTGACGAGCGAGCCATCCTGGCGGCGCACACCCTTGGCAGTGCGAACGACGACGGCACTGTAGACCTCGCCCTTCTTCACACGGCCACGCGGCGCCGCTTCCTTGATGCTCACCTTGATGATGTCGCCAATGCCGGCGTAACGACGCTTGGAACCGCCGAGCACCTTGATGCACATGACGGACTTAGCGCCGGTGTTGTCCGCGACGTCGAGCCGCGATTGCATTTGGATCATGTTCTGTCCCCAACTTGTCCCGCAGCCGGCGAGCCGAAAGCGGTCAGTCTTGGGCCCGTGTGTGGGCGGATCCGGAAAAAGCACCAGGCCGAATGACCGTGGCCGCCCTTTTCCGGCGAAGCTTTGGATGATACAGGGGAAACGCGGGCAAGGTCAAGCGGCCCGCGTTGAAAACTTCAGGCCGCCTGCTTGGCCTGCGCGAGGATCATATCGGCACCGCTCACTTCGAACTTGCCGGGCGCCTCGATGTTCAGGGTCTTCACCACGCCGTCCTTGACCAGCATGGAATAGCGCTGCGAACGCACACCCATGCCTTTGCCGGTGAGGTCCAGCGTCAGGCCGGTGGCCTGTGTCCAGGTGCCGCTGCCGTCGGCCATCATGCGCACCTTGCCGGCCGTCTTCTGGTCGCGCCCCCAGGCGCCCATCACGAAGGCGTCGTTGACCGACACGCACCACACCTCGTCGATGCCGGCGGCCTTCAGCTCAGCGGCCTTGGCCACGTAGCCGGGGACGTGCTGGGCCGAGCAGGTGGGCGTGAAGGCACCCGGCAGCGCGAAGATCGCGATCGTCTTGCCGGCCGCTTCCTTCTGCACGTCGAAGCTGTTCGGCCCCAGCGAGCAGCCGTTGCCCTCGACTTCGATGAATTCCTGCAAGGTGCCGGCGGGCAGTTTGTCTCCGACTTTCAGCATGGTGTATCTCCTGTAGGGATGGCAAAACGGCCGGGCGCCAGTCTCCCAGCGTTCCGGCCGTTCCTGAGAGGCTTCTCGCGAAGACCCCGCAGCGGGCACTACTTAAACGGTTGCGGCCTTTTGCACCAGGCGCGTCACGACCCAGGACTTCGTCTTGGAGATCGGACGGCTTTCGGCGATTTCGACCACGTCGCCCATCTTGTACTCGCCGTTTTCGTCATGAGCGTGGTACTTGCTCGACTTGGCGACGATCTTGCCGTACAGCTCGTGCTTGGTGCGGCGCTCCACGAGAACGGTGATGGTCTTGGCGCGCTTGTCGCTGACGACCTTGCCGATCAGGGTGCGGGTATTCTTTTCCGGCTTGCTGGTTTGAGCTTCCGTCATTTGGCGGCTCCTTGGCGCTTCTTCTCGGCCAGGATGGTCTTGGCGCGAGCGATGTCGCGGCGCGTCCGGCCCAGCTGGGTGTGATTGCCCAGCTGCTGGGTGGCCTTCTGCATGCGCAGACCGAAGTGCGCCTTCAACAGGTCGGACACTTCCTTTTCGAGTGCGGCAACGTCCTTGCCGCGCAGTTCAGATGCTTTGCTCATGGTGTGTTCCTTCAGGCTCCGACCTGGCGGGCCACGAACGTGCAGCGCAGGGGCAGCTTGGCAGCTGCCAGCGTGAACGCCTCGCGGGCCAGGGCTTCGGGCACACCGTTGAGTTCGTACAGCACCTTGCCCGGCTGGATTTCGGCGACGTAGTACTCGGGGTTGCCCTTGCCGTTACCCATGCGCACTTCGGCCGGCTTCTGCGAAATCGGCTTGTCGGGGAAGATGCGGATGAAGATGCGGCCACCGCGCTTGATGTGGCGCGAAATGGCACGACGGGCGGCTTCGATCTGGCGGGCCGTGATACGGCCGCGCTCGGTCGCCTTGAGGCCAAATTCGCCGAACGACACGTTGGCGCCGCGGGTGGCGATGCCGGTGTTGCGGCCCTTCTGTTCCTTGCGGAACTTGCGGCGTGCTGGTTGCAGCATGTTTTATTCTCCTTTGGCGTCGCCAGGCGCGGGCGCCTTGCGCACGACACGCTTGGCGGCCGGTGCCTTGGGCGCATCAGCGGCTCCCACGGCGGGCTTGTCGCTGCCTTCGGCCGGGGCGCCGCCTTGACGCGGTGCGCCACGGTCGCGGTCGCCACCGGTGCGCGGGCCACGGCGGTCGCCAGGCGCGCCCGGACGGGCATTGCGACGCGGACGACGATCTTCTTCGGCGGCATCCGACTTGATGACCGGCGCTTCGCCATTGGCGAGGCGGTCACCGCGATAGACCCACACCTTGACGCCGATGACGCCGTAGGTGGTCTTCGCTTCGGAGAAGCCGTAGTCGATGTCGGCCTTCAGGGTGTGAAGGGGCACGCGGCCTTCGCGGTACCACTCGGTACGTGCGATTTCGATACCGTTCAGGCGGCCGGCGCTCATGATCTTGATGCCCTGGGCGCCCAGGCGCATCGCGTTCTGCATCGCGCGCTTCATCGCACGGCGGAACATGATGCGCTTTTCCAGCTGCTGGGTGATCGAGTCGGCGATCAGCTGGGCATCGACTTCGGGCTTGCGCACCTCTTCGATGTTCACTGCCACCGGCACACCCAGGCGGCGGGTCAGCTCGGCCTTCAGGTTCTCGATGTCCTCGCCCTTCTTGCCGATCACCACACCCGGACGTGCCGAGAAGATGGTGATGCGGGCGTTCTTGGCGGGGCGCTCGATCAGGATGCGCGACACGGCCGCGTTCTTCAGGCGCGCCTTCAGGTACTCGCGAACATCCAGATCTTCGGCCAGCATGGTGGCGAAGTTCTTGTTGTTCGCGTACCAGCGCGACGCCCAGGCACGGGTGACGGGCAGGCGGAAGCCGGTCGGATGGATCTTTTGTCCCATGGTCTTCCTCAGTTCCCGACGGTCACGAAGATGTGGCAGGTGGGCTTGCTGATGCGGTTGCCACGGCCCTTGGCCCGTGCAGAGAACCGCTTCAACGTGGCGCCTTGCTCCACATAGATCGAGGTGACCTTGAGTTCGTCGATGTCGGCGCCGTCGTTGTGCTCGGCGTTCGCGATCGCGGACTCCAGGGCCTTCTTGACGATGCCGGCTGCCTTCTTCTGGGTGAACGCCAGGATGTTCAGCGCCTGGTCCACCTTCTTGCCGCGGATCAGGTCAGCCACGAGACGGCCCTTGTCGGCCGACAGGCGGACACCGCGCACGCTTGCTTTGGTTTCCATCGTGGTCATCCTTACTTCTTGGCCTTCTTGTCGGCCGGGTGACCCTTGAAGGTGCGGGTCAGCGCGAACTCGCCCAGCTTGTGGCCCACCATCTGATCGGATACATACACCGGCACGTGCTGCTTGCCGTTGTGCACCGCGATCGTCAGGCCGATGAACTCCGGCAGGATCGTCGAGCGGCGCGACCAGGTCTTGATCGGCTTCTTGTCCTTGATGGCGGTGGCCTTCTCGACCTTGGCCAGCAGGTGGTGATCCACGAAGGGACCTTTTTTCAGTGAACGGGTCATTGAGCTACCCCTTCCTTACTTCTTGCGACGCGAGACGATGAACGTCTGCGTGCGCTTGTTGTTGCGAGTGCGGTAGCCCTTGGTCATCGTGTTCCACGGCGACACCGGCACCTGGCCTTCACCGGTGCGGCCTTCGCCACCACCGTGCGGGTGGTCCACCGGGTTCATCGCAACGCCGCGCACGGTCGGGCGGATACCCTTCCAGCGGATCGCACCGGCCTTGCCGTACTGGCGCAGGCTGTGCTCTTCGTTGCTGACTTCGCCGATGGTCGCGCGGCAGTCGATGTGGATGCGGCGCACTTCACCAGAGCGCAAGCGCAGCTGGGCGTAGGTGCCTTCACGCGCCATCAGCACCACGGAGGTACCGGCGGAGCGGGCGATCTGCGCGCCCTTGCTGGGCAGCATCTCGACGCAATGCACGGTGGAGCCGACCGGGATGTTGCGGATGGGCAGCGTGTTGCCGGCCTTGATCGGCGCTTCGGCGCCGCTCATGATCGTGGAGCCGACTTCCAGGCCGCGCGGGGCGATGATGTAGCGACGCTCGCCGTCGGCATAACACACCAGTGCGATGTGGGCCGTGCGGTTCGGGTCGTACTCGATGCGCTCGACCTTCGCGGGAATGCCGTCCTTGTTGCGCAGGAAATCGACGACGCGGTAGTGGTGCTTGTGGCCACCACCCTTGTGACGCATCGTGATGTGGCCGTTGTTGTTGCGGCCGGCATTCTGCTTCTGGGGCTCGAGCAGCGATGCTTCCGGAGCGCCCTTGTGCAGGTGCTTGTGCACCACCTTCACCACGGCGCGGCGGCCGGGCGATGTGGGTTTGACTTTGACGACAGCCATTTAAGCGGCCTCCCCGGAGAAGTTGAGCTCCTGGCCCGGCTTCAGCGACACATACGCCTTTTTGACGTGGTCGCGGCGGCCGATGGAACGGCCGAAGCGCTTGACCTTGCCCTTCTGGTTGACGGTCTGCACCGAGTCCACTTCCACCTTGAACATCAGTTCAACGGCAGCCTTGATCTCGGGCTTGGTCGCGTCGCGCAGAACCTTGAACAGCACCTGGTTGTTCTTCTCGCCGATGCTCGTGGCCTTTTCGGACACGATGGGCGCAACCAGCACCTTGGCCAGACGGCCTTCGTCGAATTTCTGAGCTGCGGTCATGCCAGCATCTCCTTGAGCTGCTCCATCGCGCCCTTGGTCACCAGCACCTTCTTGTAGAAGACGAGCGACAGCGGATCGGCGTAACGGGGCTCGACCACCAGCACGTTGGCCAGGTTGCGCGAGGCCAGCAGCAGGTTGTCATCCACCTGGTCAGCAATGACCATCACCGAGTCCAGGCCCATCTGCTTGAACTTGGCGGCCAGCAGCTTGGTCTTGGGGGCGTCGACGGTGATCGAGTCGACCACGGCCAGGCGGCCTTCACGGGCCAGCTGCGAGAAGATGGCGGCCATGCCGGCGCGGTACATCTTCTTGTTGACCTTTTGGGTGAAGTTCTCGTCCGGGCTGTTCGGGAAGATCCGACCGCCTCCGCGCCACAGCGGCGACGAGGTCATGCCCGCACGGGCGCGGCCGGTGCCCTTCTGGCGCCACGGCTTCTTCGTGCTGTGCTTGACCTGCTGGCGGTCCTTCTGGGCGCGGGTGCCTTGGCGGGCATTGGCCTGGTAGGCCACCACGACCTGGTGCACCAGGGCTTCGTTGTAATCGCGTGCGAACACGGTGTCAGGGGCGTCCACCTTGGACGTGGCCTGACCTTGTTCGTTCAGGAGCTCGAGTTGCATCACTGGGCTCCCTTCTTGACCTTGACCTTGACAGCGGGGCGCACGACCACATGGCCGTTCTTGCTGCCCGGCACGGCGCCCTTGACCAGCAGCAGCTGGCGGGCCTCGTCCACGCGGACGATGTCGAGGTTCTGGGTGGTGACGGTTTCGTCGCCCATGTGGCCCGTCATCTTCTTGCCCGGGAACACGCGGCCCGGATCCTGCGCCATGGAGATCGAGCCCGGCACGTTGTGCGAACGGCTGTTGCCGTGCGACGCGCGCTGCGAGCTGAAGTTGTGGCGCTTGATGGTGCCTGCGAAGCCCTTGCCGATGGAGGTGCCTTGCACGTCCACCACCTGGCCGGCGGCGAACAAGGTCACGGGCACGGTGGCGCCCGGCTTGTACTCGGCCGCCACATTGGCGTCGACACGGAATTCCTTCAGGACTTCACCGGCTTCGACGCCCGCTTTTGCGAGGTGGCCGGCTTCCGGCTTGGTGACGCGCGAAGCCTTGCGCGCACCGAACGCCACCTGGATGGCGCTGTAGCCGTCGGTCTCTTCGGTCTTGATCTGGGTGACGCGGTTGTTGGACACGTCGAGCACGGTCACGGGAATGGCGTCGCCATCGTCCGTGAAGATGCGCATCATGCCCACCTTGCGGCCCAGCAATCCGAGACGATTGCTAAGACTCATGGTTTTCTCCAGCCCCGCGAACGGAGCCTTTGTTTCGAACGCCTGACATCGATTGGCCAGGCTGACTGATGTGCGACCCTCCCCGAAGGGGAGTCGCGGAAAGCCGAGCATTGTAGCAGATGCGATAACCGCACCTGCTACAAGCTTTACTGCAGCTTGATCTCGACGTCCACGCCGGCCGGCAGATCGAGCTTCATCAGCGCGTCCACAGTCTTGTCGGTCGGGTCGACGATGTCCATCAGGCGCTGGTGCGTGCGGATCTCGAACTGGTCGCGCGAGGTCTTGTTGACGTGCGGCGAACGCAGGATGTCGAAACGCTGCATGCGGGTGGGCAGGGGCACGGGGCCACGCACGATCGCGCCGGTGCGCTTGGCGGTGTCCACGATCTCGAGGGCCGACTGGTCGATCAGCTTGTAGTCGAACGCCTTGAGGCGGATACGGATCTTTTGCTTTTGCATGGTGACTCCTAAAGAGCAGTGTTGTGGCCCCTAGGGCCGCAACGGAGAGACAGATGGCCGGAGGGTGGTCTTGGCGCCGGGCCGCCCCAAGCCAAGACCAAACCCCCTCGGGGGGTGGGCGTCAAGCGCGTTCAGCGCGGGACGCCCGGGGGCACCATGTCATTCGATGATCTTCGCCACCACGCCGGCGCCGACGGTGCGGCCGCCTTCACGGATGGCGAAGCGCAGGCCTTCTTCCATCGCGATCGGGGCGATCAGCTTGACGGTGATGGCCACGTTGTCGCCGGGCATCACCATTTCCTTGTCCTTGGGCAGCTCCACCGCGCCGGTCACGTCCGTGGTGCGGAAGTAGAACTGGGGACGGTAGTTGTTGAAGAACGGGGTGTGGCGCCCGCCTTCTTCCTTGCTGAGCACGTAGATCTCGGCGGTGAAGTGGGTGTGCGGCTTGACGCTGCCGGGCTTGCACAGCACCTGGCCGCGCTCGACGTCTTCACGCTTGGTGCCGCGCAGCAGGATGCCCACGTTGTCGCCAGCCTGGCCTTGGTCGAGCAGCTTGCGGAACATTTCCACGCCGGTGCAGGTGGTCTTTTGCGTGGCCTTGATGCCCACGATTTCGATTTCTTCGCCGACCTTGACCACGCCACGCTCGACGCGCCCGGTCACCACGGTGCCGCGGCCGGAGATGGAGAACACGTCTTCCACGGGCATCAGGAAGGCGCCATCGACCGCACGCTCAGGCGTGGGGATGTAGCTGTCCAGTGCGTCGGCGAGCTTGAAGATGGCTTGTTCGCCCAGTTCGCCCTTGTCGCCTTCCATGGCGAGCTTGGCCGAGCCGTGCACGATGGGGGTGTCGTCACCGGGGAAGTCGTACTTGCTGAGCAGTTCGCGCACTTCCATTTCGACGAGCTCGAGCAGCTCGGCGTCGTCGACCATGTCGCACTTGTTCAGGAACACGATGATGTAGGGCACGCCCACCTGACGGGCCAGCAGGATGTGCTCGCGCGTTTGCGGCATCGGGCCGTCAGCGGCCGACACCACCAGGATGGCGCCGTCCATCTGGGCCGCACCGGTGATCATGTTCTTCACGTAGTCGGCGTGCCCGGGGCAGTCGACGTGCGCGTAGTGGCGGTTGGCGGTTTCGTATTCGACGTGCGCGGTGTTGATCGTGATGCCGCGCGCCTTTTCTTCCGGCGCCGCATCGATCTGGTCGTAGGCCTTGGCCTCGCCGCCGAACTTGGTCGACAGCACCGTCGTGATCGCCGCCGTCAGCGTCGTCTTGCCATGGTCCACGTGACCAATCGTGCCCACGTTCACGTGCGGCTTGGTCCGTTCAAATTTGCCTTTTGCCATTTCGTATCTCCAAAAAAGAGCAGTGCCAGTGCTCGGTTTAAGGTCTGCTGCGAGGGGGTGATCCGACTGCCACTGGCAGCAGAGGGTGCCCCGCCGAAGACCGGCTACAAGAGAAGGATGCGCCGCGAGGCGCACCCGCTGTACTTCCTAAATTACGCTTTACCGCGCGACGTAATGATCGCGTCGGCGACGTTCTTTGGAGCTTCGCTGTAGTGCTTGAACTCCATGGTGTACGTCGCACGCCCCTGGGACATCGAGCGCAGCGTGGTGGAGTAGCCGAACATCTCGGACAGCGGAACCTCGGCCTTGATGACCTTGCCGCCGCCGGGCATGTCTTCCATGCCCTGCACCATGCCCCGACGCGACGACAGGTCGCCCATCACGTTGCCGGCGTAGTCTTCCGGCGTCTCGACTTCCACCGCCATCATCGGCTCCAGGATCACGGGGCTGGCCTTGCGGCAGCCGTCCTTGAAACCCATGGACGCGGCCATCTTGAACGCGTTTTCGTTCGAGTCCACCTCGTGGTACGAACCGAAGGTCAGGGTGACCTTCACGTCCACCACCGGATAGCCCGCGAGCACACCGTTGGGCAGCGTGTCTTCCACGCCCTTCTTGACCGCCGGGATGAACTCGCGCGGCACCACGCCGCCCTTGATCGCGTCGACGAACTCGAAGCCCTTGCCCGGCTCCTGCGGCTCGATGCTCAGCACGACGTGGCCGTACTGGCCCTTGCCGCCGGACTGGCGCACGAACTTGCCTTCGACGTCGCTCACCGCCTTGCGGATGGTTTCGCGGTAGGCCACCTGCGGCTTGCCCACGTTGGCTTCCACGCCGAACTCGCGCTTCATGCGGTCGACGATGATTTCCAGGTGCAGCTCGCCCATGCCGGAAATGATGGTCTGGCCGGACTCCTCGTCGGTGCGCAAGCGGAACGACGGATCCTCGGCGGCCAGGCGGCCGAGCGCGACGCCCATCTTCTCCTGGTCGGCCTTGGTCTTCGGCTCGACGGCCTGCGAGATCACCGGCTCGGGGAAGACCATCTTCTCGAGCGTGATCACGTGTTCCGGGTCGCACAGCGTCTCACCGGTGGTCACGTCCTTCAGGCCCACGCAGGCAGCGATGTCACCGGCCAGGATCTCCTTGATCTCCTCGCGCTGGTTGGCGTGCATCTGCAGGATCCGGCCGATGCGCTCCTTCTTGCCGCGGATCGGGTTGTAGACCGAGTCGCCGGACTTCAACACGCCCGAATAGACACGCACGAAGGTCAGCTGGCCGACATACGGGTCGGTCATCAGCTTGAACGCCAGCGCGGCGAACTTTTCGTTGTCGTCGGCCTTGCGGGTGACGGCCTGCTCGTTCTCGTCGGTGCCCGGCACCGGCGGGATGTCGATCGGCGAGGGCATGTACTCGATCACCGCGTCGAGCATGCGCTGCACGCCCTTGTTCTTGAAGGCCGTGCCGCACAGCATCGGCTGGATTTCCGTGGCGATCGTGCGGGTGCGCAGGCCGAGCTTGATCTCGGCCTCGGTCAGCTCGCCCGATTCCAGGTACTTGTTCATCAGCTCTTCGCTGGCTTCGGCGGCGGCCTCGATCATGTTCTCGCGCCACTTGTCCGCTTCGGCCTGGAGGTCCGACGGGATGTCGCGGTACTCGAACTTCATCCCCTGGGACGCCTCGTCCCAGATGATGGCCTTCATCTTGATCAGGTCGATGACGCCGGTGAAGTTTTCTTCGGCGCCGATCGGGATCACCACCGGCACCGGGTTGGCCTTCAGGCGCGTCTTCATCTGGTCATAGACCTTGAAGAAGTTGGCGCCCGTGCGGTCCATCTTGTTGACGAATGCGAGGCGCGGCACCTTGTACTTGTTGGCCTGGCGCCAGACAGTTTCGGACTGCGGTTGCACGCCACCCACGGCGCAATACACCATGCAGGCGCCGTCGAGAACGCGCATGGAACGCTCCACCTCGATGGTGAAGTCCACGTGTCCGGGGGTGTCGATGATGTTGATGCGGTGCTCGGGGAAGTTCATTTCCATCCCCTTCCAGAAGCACGTGGTCGCAGCGGAGGTGATGGTGATGCCCCGCTCCTGCTCCTGCTCCATCCAGTCCATCGTTGCGGCACCGTCGTGCACTTCACCGATCTTGTGGTTCACACCGGTGTAGTACAGGATGCGCTCGGTCGTGGTGGTCTTGCCGGCATCGATGTGCGCGGAGATACCGATATTGCGGTAGCGCTCGATGGGGGTCTTGCGGGACATGATTGACTCCAAATACAGGGGCCGCCTGCCGGGTTCACACGAACCCGGGTGTCAGGCGGCCTGCTAACGACAGGGGCTTAGAAGCGGAAGTGCGAGAAGGCCTTGTTCGCTTCGGCCATGCGGTGCACTTCGTCGCGCTTCTTCATCGCGCCGCCACGGCCTTCCGCGGCCTCCAGCAGCTCGTTGGCCAGGCGCTGGGCCATGGACTTCTCACCGCGCTTGCGCGCCGATTCCTTCAGCCAACGCATGGCGAGTGCCACGCGGCGGACGGGACGAACTTCCACGGGAACTTGGTAGTTCGCACCGCCGACGCGACGGGACTTCACCTCGACCATCGGCTTCACGTTGTTCAGCGCGGTGAGGAACACCTCGAGCGGATCACGGTTGGCCTTCTTCTCGACTTGCTCGAGCGCGCCGTAGATGATGCGCTCGGCGACAGCCTTCTTGCCCGACTCCATCACAACGTTCATGAACTTGGACAGATCGACGTTGCCGAACTTGGGATCGGGCAGGATCTCGCGCTTGGGTACTTCGCGACGACGTGGCATGGGACTCTTCCTTCTTCAGCTTCAGTTGGCTCGGGCTCTTTTGCCCTTGCCGCGAAAGACCACCAGGGCCTTCCACTTACTCGGCAAGCCATGTTTGACGGGCTGCCGCAACACACGTTCCGAGCTTTGCAGCCGGACGTGACATGACCTTGACGATTTAGGCCTTCTTCGGACGCTTGGCGCCGTACTTGGAGCGCGACTGCTTGCGGTCTTTCACGCCTTGCAGGTCGAGCGAACCGCGCACGATGTGGTAGCGCACACCCGGCAGATCCTTCACACGGCCGCCGCGCACCAGCACGACGCTGTGCTCTTGCAGGTTGTGGCCTTCGCCGCCGATGTAGGAAATGATCTCGAACCCGTTGGTCAGGCGAACCTTGGCCACTTTACGCAGCGCGGAGTTCGGTTTCTTGGGGGTCGTGGTGTAGACGCGGGTGCAAACGCCGCGACGCTGCGGCGAGTTTTGCATCGCCGGCGATTTGGACTTCGTGGTCTCGACCTGGCGGCCGTGACGCACGAGCTGGTTGATGGTTGGCATAGGTGAACTTGTTCCCGTTTGAAGTCACTCGATTTCCGTCAGATGCCGAGCACTCCAGTGGGGAGACGGGCCCGAAGCCGGATGTGGAGGGCGCAAGAAAAACGCCCTGACCCGGTGAGCCGCTCGACAAAGAGCGCAGCAGAATCTGCCGAAAAGCCCTCCATTATAGGGAGCAGGCGCCTCAGCAGCAAGTTGTCCACAAGTCAAGCCCGGGAGAACGACCGGGTTGTCAGAATACTGAACATAAAGTGAGTGAGCACTCTCCAGAGAACGGCTGCGCCGGCGTCACCAATGGCGCGCCCCGCCTCGTCCTGGACACCAACGTCGTGTTCGATTGGCTGGTGTTCGGCAATCCGGCACTGGCCCCGGTGATCGCGGCGATCGGTGCAGGGGAGGTCCAGTGGGTCGCCACCGAAGCGATGCGCGCGGAAATGGCCCACGTGCTGCAGCGCGGCCTGCCGGGCGGCCGAACCGTGGATCCCTTGAGCTGGCAAACCGCCTGGGCGCGCCACGCGCTGCTGGTGGATCCGCCGCTGGCGCCGTTGAACCTGCCGCGCTGCAGCGACGCCGACGACCAGAAGTTCATCGACCTGGCCATCGGCATGCGTGCGCGCTGGCTGCTGACGCGCGACCGCGCCGTGCTGAAACTGGCTCGCCGCGCGCGCGCCTACGGCGTGCAGGTGCTCACGCCGGAGCGCTGGAGTCTGGTGTCCCCCGGCTGAACTCCCGCAGCAGGCACCGGGCGCTGGCCAGGTTGGTGGCGCAAGGCACGTTGTGCACGTCGCACGCCCGCACCAGCGCATTGATGTCCGGTTCGTGCGGCTGCGGCGTCATGGGATCGCGCAGGAAGATGACCGCGTCCACGCCGCCCACCGACAGCCGGGCGCCGATCTGCAGGTCACCACCGAGCGGCCCGCTCAACAGGCACTCCACCGCGAGCCCGGCCTCGGCCTGCAGCCGCCCGCCGGTGGTGCCGGTGGCCACCAGCTCGCAGCGGCCCAGGAAGCCGGCGAACTCGCGCGCCAGCGCCACCATGTCGTCCTTCTTGTGGTCGTGGGCAATCAAGGCGATCTTCATCAGCCCATCATAGGCAGCGGCCGTTACAGCCGGGCATCAGAAACGAAAAAGGGGCGACCGAAGCCGCCCCTTGTGCGCAGTGGAGACGCTGATTACTCGGCGCCGCTGTCGCTGTTGGCGTCCACCTGTGCCATCTGCACGGCAGCCAGTTCCTCGGCTTCCTGCATGGCGATGGCGCGGCGTTCGCTCTCGTCCATCTCTTCCTTCGCCTTGCGGGCATCGTGGAAGGCCATGCCGGTGCCGGCAGGAATCAGGCGGCCGACGATGACGTTCTCCTTCAGGCCACGCAGCTCGTCGCGCTTGCCCATGATGGCCGCTTCGGTCAGCACGCGGGTGGTCTCCTGGAAGGAGGCCGCGGAGATGAACGAGTCGGTCGACAGGGACGCCTTCGTGATGCCCAGCAGCACGTCGGTGTAGGTCGCTTCCAGCTTGCCTTCGGAGCGCAGGCGGTCGTTGGTGTCGAACAGCTCCGAACGCTCGACCTGCTCGCCGGCGATGTAGTTGCTGTCACCCGGGTTGGCGATCTGCACGCGACGCAGCATCTGGCGAACGATCACCTCGATGTGCTTGTCGTTGATCTTCACGCCCTGCAGGCGGTAGACGTCCTGGACCTCGTCGACGATGTAGCGCGCCAGCTCCTCGACACCCAGCAGGCGCAGGATGTCCTGCGGATCCGCCGCGCCGTCGACGATGAGTTCGCCACGGTTGACCACCTGGCCCTCGTGCACCAGGATGTTCTTTTCCTTGGGCACCAGCTCTTCGTAGACCTTGCCGTCCGGATCGGTGATCTGCAGGCGCACCTTGCCCTTGGTCTCCTTGCCGAAGGACACCGTGCCGGTGATCTCGGCGAGGGTGCCGACATCCTTGGGCGAACGGGCTTCGAACAGCTCGGCCACGCGGGGCAGACCGCCGGTGATGTCACGCGTCTTCTGGCCTTCGACCGGAATACGGGCGAGCACTTCACCAGGCGCCAGGTCCTGGCCGTCGCGGATCTGGATCAGCGCGCCGACCGGGAAGCCGATGGTCACCGAGTGGTCGGTGCCGGGGATCTTCACCTCGTTGCCACCGGCGTCCAGCAGCTTGACCTGCGGGCGCACGATCTTGGTCGCACCACGGCGCTTCGGATCGATCACCACCAGCGTGGACAGGCCGGTGACCTCGTCCACCTGCTTGGCGACGGTGACACCCTCTTCCACGTTCTCGAAGCGCGCCTTGCCGGCGAACTCGGTGATGATGGGGCGGGTCAGCGGGTCCCAGTTGGCCAGCACGGTGCCGGCCTTGATCTGCTGGTCGGCCTTGACGTTCAAGGTGGCGCCGTACGGCACCTTGTGGCGCTCGCGCTCGCGGCCATGCTGGTCGGAGATGATGATTTCCCCGGAACGGGAAATCACCACCAGCTCGCCCTTGCCGTTGGTCACGTAACGCATCGTGGGGTTGAAGCCGATGAAACCATCGGACTTCGCATCCACGCTCGAGGCCACCGCTGCACGCGAGGCCGCACCACCGATGTGGAACGTGCGCATCGTCAGCTGCGTGCCGGGCTCGCCGATCGACTGGGCGGCGATCACGCCAACCGCCTCACCGACGTTCACCAGGCCGCCACGGCCCAGGTCGCGGCCGTAGCAGCGTGCGCACAGGCCGAATCGCGTGGCGCAGGTCAGCGGCGTGCGGACCTTCACCTCGTCGACACCGGCGGCTTCCATCACGTCCAGCGCATCTTCGTCCAGCATTTCGCCGGCCGCGATCAGCGCCTGCTGCGTCTCGGGGTGCACCACCTCGATGGCCGCCACACGACCCAGGATGCGGTCGCGCAGCGATTCGATGACTTCACCGCCTTCGACCAGCGCGCGCATCGCGATGCCGTTCTGGGTGTCGCAATCGACTTCGGTGACCACCAGATCCTGCGTCACGTCGACCAGGCGGCGCGTCAGGTAGCCGGAGTTCGCCGTCTTCAGCGCCGTGTCCGCCAGGCCCTTACGGGCGCCGTGGGTGGAGATGAAGTACTGCAGAACGTTCAGGCCTTCGCGGAAGTTCGCCGTGATCGGCGTCTCGATGATGGAGCCGTCCGGCTTGGCCATCAGGCCGCGCATGCCGGCCAGCTGGCGGATCTGCGCGGCGGAGCCACGGGCACCGGAGTCGGCCATCATGTAGATGGAGTTGAAGGACTCCTGGTCCACTTCCTTGCCGTGGCGGTCCAGCACCTTCTGCTTGGACAGCTGGCTCATCATGACCTTGCCGACCTCGTCGCCGGTCTTGCCCCAGATGTCCACCACCTTGTTGTAGCGCTCGCCGGAGGTCACCAGGCCCGAGACGTACTGCTGCTCGATCTCCTTGACTTCCTTCTCGGCACGCTCGATCAGGCCGTGCTTCTCCTTGGGCACCAGCATGTCGTCGATGGCGATCGAGATGCCGGCGCGGGTGGCCAGCCGGAAGCCGCTTTGCAGCAGCTTGTCGGCGAACACCACGGTCTCCTTCAGGCCGCACTTGCGGAAGCTCACGTTGATGAGCTTGGAGATTTCCTTCTTCTTCAGCGCCTTGTTGATGTTGCTGAAGGGCAAGCCCTTGGGCAGGATCTCGCTGAGCAGCGCACGGCCCACGGTGGTGTCCACCAGCTTGGTCTCGGGCGTGAACTCGCCGGTGTCCTTGTTCTTGACGTACTCGGTCAGGCGCACCGTCACCTTGGCGGTGATCTCGACCTGCTCGTTGTCGAGCGCACGCTGCACTTCCGGGATGTCCGAGAAGATCATCCCCTCGCCACGGCCGTTGATGCGCTCGCGGGTGGCGTAGTACAGGCCCAGCACCACGTCCTGCGACGGCACGATCGACGGCTCGCCGTTGGCCGGGAACAGCACGTTGTTGGAGGCCAGCATCAGCGCGCGGGCTTCCATCTGCGCCTCGATGGACAGCGGGATGTGCACGGCCATCTGGTCGCCGTCGAAGTCGGCGTTGAAGGCTGCGCAGACCAGCGGGTGAAGCTGGATCGCCTTGCCTTCGATCAGCACCGGCTCGAACGCCTGGATGCCCAGGCGGTGCAGCGTCGGCGCGCGGTTCAGCAGCACCGGGTGCTCCTTGATCACTTCCTCAAGGATGTCCCACACCACCGGCGTGCCGGATTCGACTTCCTTCTTCGCCGCCTTGATCGTCGTCGCGATGCCCATGGCTTCCAGGCGCGAGAAGATGAAGGGCTTGAAGAGCTCCAGCGCCATCAGCTTGGGCAGGCCGCACTGGTGCAGCTTGAGCGTCGGGCCCACCACGATGACCGAACGGCCGGAGTAGTCGACGCGCTTGCCCAGCAGGTTCTGGCGGAAGCGGCCGCTCTTGCCCTTGATCATGTCGGCCAGGGACTTGAGCGCGCGCTTGTTGGCGCCCGTCATGGCCTTGCCGCGGCGGCCGTTGTCCAGCAGCGAGTCGACAGCTTCCTGCAGCATCCGCTTCTCGTTGCGGACGATGATTTCCGGTGCCTTCAGCTCCAGCAGCCGCGCGAGGCGGTTGTTACGGTTGATGACGCGGCGGTACAGGTCGTTCAGGTCGGACGTGGCGAAGCGGCCGCCATCCAGCGGCACCAGCGGACGCAGGTCCGGCGGCAGCACGGGCAGCACTTCCAGCACCATCCAGTTCGGCTTGATGCCGGACTTCTTGAAGGCCTCCATGACCTTCAGGCGCTTGGAGTTCTTCTTGACCTTGAGCTCCGAGCCGGTCATGTCGCCGCGCAGCTTCTCGATCTCGGTGTCGAGGTCCATTTCCTCGAGCAGCTTCTTGATGCCCTCGGCACCCATCGAAGCCACGAACTCGTCACCGAATTCCGCGCGCTTGGCGTCGTAGTCGTCCTCGCTCATGATCGAGAACTTCTTCAGCGGCGTCATGCCGGGGTCGACCACGACATACGCTTCGAAGTACAGCACGCGCTCGATGTCGCGCAGCGTCATGTCGAGCACCAGGCCCAGGCGCGACGGCAGGCTCTTCAGGAACCAGATGTGCGCACAGGGCGCGGCCAGGTCGATGTGGCCCATGCGCTCGCGGCGCACCTTGGTCTGGGTGACTTCAACGCCGCACTTCTCGCAGATCACGCCGCGGTGCTTCAGGCGCTTGTACTTGCCGCACAGGCACTCGTAGTCCTTGATCGGGCCGAAGATCTTGGCGCAGAACAGGCCATCGCGTTCCGGCTTGAAGGTCCGGTAGTTGATGGTCTCGGGCTTCTTCACCTCGCCGAACGACCAGCTCCGGATCTTCTCCGGGGACGCCAGGCCGATCTTGATGGCATCGAAATGCTCATCGGGCGTGAATTGCTTGAAAAGGTCCAACAAGCCTTTCATGGCTTCTCCTTCAATTGCGTAACTGGAAAGAAATCTGGCGTGATCAAAGGCGCGTCAGGCTAGGCGCGAGGGAGGGCCGCATAGCAGCGCTACGCAACCGACCGAGCAACGACGCATGGCGCGGCTTTGGCACGTCAGTTCCTTTCCAGTTCGATGTCGATGCCCAACGAACGAATTTCCTTGACCAGCACGTTGAACGACTCGGGCATGCCGGCGTCGATGGCGTGTTCACCCTTGACGATGCTTTCGTACACCTTGGTGCGGCCGTTCACGTCGTCGGACTTGACCGTCAGCATCTCCTGCAGGATGTAGGAGGCGCCATAGGCTTCCAGCGCCCACACTTCCATCTCACCGAAGCGCTGGCCGCCGAACTGCGCCTTGCCGCCCAGCGGCTGCTGGGTGACGAGCGAGTACGGGCCGGTCGAGCGGGCGTGCATCTTGTCGTCCACCAGGTGGTGCAGCTTCAGCACGTGCATGTAGCCCACGGTGACCGGGCGCTCGAAAGCGTCGCCGGTGCGGCCGTCGTGCAGGGTGGCCTGGGTGCGGGTGGCTGTGAGGCCCTTCTTGGCAGCAATGTCGTCCGGATAGGCGAGCTTGAGCATGCCGCGGATTTCTTCTTCCGCAGCACCGTCGAACACCGGGGTCGCGAACGGCACGCCCTTGCTCAGGTTCTGCGCCATTTCCACCACGTCGTCGTCGCTCAGCTCATCCAGGCGCTCGGTCTTGCCACCGGACTTGTTGTACAGCTCGTCGAAGAACTTGCGCAGCTCGGCCACGCGGGTCTCCTGCTGCAGCATGTCGCCGATGCGCTGGCCGATGCCCTTGCCGGCCCAGCCCAGGTGCACTTCCAGCACCTGGCCCACGTTCATGCGCGAAGGCACGCCCAGCGGGTTGAGCACGATATCGCACGGCGTGCCGTCGGCCATGTAGGGCATGTCCTCGACCGGAACGATCTTGGACACCACGCCCTTGTTGCCGTGGCGGCCGGCCATCTTGTCGCCAGGCTGCAGGCGGCGCTTGACGGCGAGATACACCTTCACCATCTTCAGCACACCGGCCGGCAGCTCGTCGCCCTGCGTGAGCTTCTTGCGCTTTTCTTCGAAAGCCAGGTCGAAGCTGTGGCGCGTCTGCTCCAGCGAGTTCTTGATGCTCTCCAGCTGGTTGGCGATCTCGTCGTCCGCCGGGCGGATGTCGAACCAGTGGAACTTCTCGATGCCCGACAGGTAGGCCTTGTCGATCGCGGTGCCCTTGGCCAGCTTCTGCGGGCCGCCGTTGGCGATCTTGCCGATCAGCAGCTTCTCGATCCGGTCGAAGGCATCGGCCTCCACGATGCGCAGCTGGTCGTTCAGGTCCAGGCGGAAGCGCTTGAGCTCATCGTCGATGATCTGCTGGGCGCGCTTGTCGCGCTGGATGCCTTCACGGGTGAACACCTGCACGTCGATGACCGTGCCATTGGTGCCCTGGTCCACGCGCAGCGAGGTGTCCTTCACGTCGGACGCCTTCTCGCCGAAGATCGCCCGCAGCAGCTTCTCTTCCGGCGTCAGCGTGGTCTCCCCCTTCGGCGTGACCTTGCCCACCAGCACGTCGCCCGGGTTCACCTCGGCACCGATGTACACGATGCCGGATTCGTCCAGACGCGACAGTTGCTGCTCGCTCAGGTTCGGGATGTCGCGGGTGATTTCTTCGGAGCCCAGCTTGGTGTCGCGCGCCATCACCACCAGTTCCTCGATGTGGATCGAGGTGTAGCGGTCTTCCGCGACCACGCGTTCGGAGATCAGGATCGAGTCTTCGAAGTTGTAGCCGTTCCACGGCATGAACGCGACCAGCATGTTCTGGCCGAGCGCCAGCTCGCCGATGTCGGTGGAGGCACCGTCGGCGATGATGTCCTCGGCCGCCACCTTGTCACCCCGGCGCACGATCGGGCGCTGGTGGATGTTGGTGTTCTGGTTGGACCGCTGGTACTTGATCAGGTTGTAGATGTCGACGCCGACTTCACCGGCCACCGTCTCGTTGTCGTTCACACGAATCACGATCCGGTTGGTGTCCACATAGTCCACCACGCCACCGCGGCGGGCGGCCACCACGGTGCCCGAGTCCTTCGCGGCCACGCGCTCGACGCCCGTGCCGACGAAGGCCTTCTCGGGGCGCAGCACCGGCACGGCCTGGCGCTGCATGTTGGCGCCCATCAGCGCGCGGTTCGCGTCGTCGTGCTCGAGGAACGGCACCAGCGACGCCGCCACCGACACGATCTGCGTCGGCGCCACGTCCATGTACTGGATGCGTTCCGGCGAGGTCAGCACCGATTCGCCGTTTTCGCGGGCGGAGACCAGTTCGTCGGTGAGCTTGCCTTCCTTGTCCAGCGTGGCGTTGGCCTGGGCGATGACGTACTTGCCTTCCTGGATGGCGGACAGGTAGTCGATCTCCATCGTGACCTTGCCGTCCTGCACACGCCGATACGGCGTCTCCAGGAAGCCGTACTCGTTCAGCTGTGCGTACAGCGCGAGCGAGTTGATCAGGCCGATGTTCGGGCCTTCCGGCGTTTCGATCGGGCAGACGCGGCCGTAGTGGGTCGGGTGCACGTCACGCACTTCGAAGCCGGCACGCTCACGCGTCAGGCCACCCGGGCCCAGGGCGGAGACACGGCGCTTGTGCGTGATCTCCGAGAGCGGGTTGGTCTGGTCCATGAACTGCGACAGCTGGCTCGCACCGAAGAACTCCTTCAGCGCCGCGGAAATCGGCTTGGAGTTGATCAGGTCATGCGGCATCAGGGCTTCGGTCTCGGCCTGGCCCAGGCGCTCCTTCACCGCCTTCTCGATGCGGGCGAGGCCCGAGCGGTACTGGTTCTCGGCCAGTTCGCCCACGCAGCGCACGCGCCGGTTGCCCAGGTGGTCGATGTCGTCCACTTCGCCGCGGCCGTTGCGCAGCTCGACGAGGATCTTCACCACGTCGAGGATGTCCTCATTGGACAGCGTCATCGCGCCTTCGGCGGAGTCGCGGCCCACGCGGGCGTTGAACTTCATGCGGCCCACGCGCGACAGGTCGTAGGTGTCAGCCGAATAGAACAGGCGATGGAACAGCGCCTCGACGGCGTCTTCCGTCGGCGGCTCGCCGGGGCGCATCATGCGGTAGATGGCCACGCGTGCGGCCAGCTGGTCGGCGGTTTCATCGGACGCGAGCGTCTGGCTGATGTAGGCGCCTTCGTCCAGCTCGTTGGTGTACAGGACCTGGATGTCCTTCACGCCGGCACCGCGCAGCTTCTTCAGCAGCATCTCGGTGATTTCGTCGTTAGCCTTGGCGATGATCTCGCCGGTGTCGCCGTCAACGATGTTGCGGGCCACCACGCGGCCGAGCAAAAAGTCTTCCGGCACGCTGACGAACTTGGTGCCGGTCTGCTCCAGGGTGCGCGTGTGGCGCGCCGTGATGCGCTTGTCCTTCTCGACGACGACGTTGCCGTCCTTGTCGGTGATGTCGAAGCGGGCCACTTCACCGCGCAGGCGGTCGGCCACGAACTCCATCTGGGCACCGGTGTCCATCAGACGGAAGTTGTCGAACACGAAGAAGTTGGCGAGGATCTGCTCGGGGTTCAGGCCGATGGCCTTGAGCAGTATCGTCACCGGCATCTTGCGGCGGCGGTCGACGCGGAAATACAGGATGTCCTTCGGGTCGAACTCGAAGTCCAGCCAGGAGCCGCGGTACGGAATGATCCGCGCGCTGAACAGCAGCTTGCCCGAGCTGTGGGTCTTGCCCTTGTCGTGTTCGAAGAACACGCCCGGCGAGCGGTGCAGCTGGCTCACGATGACACGCTCGGTGCCATTGACGATGAACGAGCCGTAGTCGGTCATCAAGGGCACTTCGCCCATGTAGACCTCCTGCTCCTTGATCTCCTTGACCACCTTGGCCGGCGCCGACTCGCGGTCATAGATGATCATCTGCAGCTTCGCGCGCACGGCGGCTGCGTACGTCAGGCCACGTTGCTGGCACTCACGGGTGTCGAACGGAGGCTTGGCGATGTTGTATTCGATGAACTTCATCTCCACGAACCCGTTGTGCGACACGATCGGGAACGCGGAAAGGAAAGCCGCCTGCAGCCCTTCGGGCTTGCGCTTCTGCGGTGCCACGTCCTTCTGGAGGAACGCGACATAGGATTCCCGCTGCATGGTGAGCAGATACGGGACGTTGAGGACGCTCTCGCGCTTGCCGAAGCTCTTGCGAATACGCTTGCGCTCGGTGTAGCTGTAGGAGGAAGATGCTTGCGCCATAAGGACTCCGTGTCGAACCCGTCTCTGGCCGTGAGCCGGGTTTCGTCGGCGACTGGCTATTCGGGTCCCATCACGAACGGACGGCCCGAAGCTTGGTGGCTGGCCACTACCAGCCGCTGGCGGACAACCCCGGCATTGCACCGGAGCCCGACCAAACCGTTCTCTGCAGTCGGATCAGAGAACACTTGGGAGAACCCTCGATTGTCACCGAGGATGCTCCCAGCTGCTCTCAGGGCCGACAAAAACCATGCCGGCCTTGAAGCGCGAAAGGCTGGGAGCCTTTTTCCGGCTCCCAGCCTCCCCCGGACGAGTGGAATTACTTCAACTCGACCTTGGCGCCGGCGTCTTCCAGCTTCTTCTTGGCAGCTTCGGCGTCGGCCTTGGCAATGCCTTCCTTGACGGCCTTGGGCGCGCCGTCGACCAGGTCCTTGGCTTCCTTCAGGCCCAGGCCGGTGATTTCGCGAACTGCCTTGATGACGGACACCTTGTTGGCGCCGGCTTCGAGCAGCATCACGTTGAACTCGGTCTTCTCTTCGGCGGCCGGAGCGGCAGCACCGCCACCACCGGCGGCCGGGGCAGCCATGGAAGCGGCGGACACGCCAAACTTCTCTTCAATGGCCTTCACCAGGTCATTGAGTTCCATCACGGACATGCCGTCCAGGGCGGTCAGGAAAGCGTCTTTGTCGAATGCCATTTGGGATTCCTCGATTCAGTAGATAAGTTGCAGTGAGCTGTTCGTGATCAGGCAGCTGCCGCTTCAGCGGCGGCCGGCGCTTCCGCGCCGCCACCCTTCTTCTCGGCCAGTGCGGCGAGCACGGCGGCGGTGCGCTGGATCGGCGCCTTGAGCAGGCCGGCCAGCTGGGACAGCAAGACTTCCTTGCTCGGGATCGCGGCCAGGGCCTTCACCCCGTTGGCGTCCAGTGCCTTGCCGGCATAGGCGCCAGCCTTCACGATCAGCTTGTCGTTGGTCTTGGCAAAGTCGGAAATGACTTTGGCCGCGGCAACGGCGTCTTCGGAAAAGCCGTAGATCAGCGGGCCTACCATGGCATCCGCGGCCACCTCGAACGGGGTGCCGGCGACGGCGCGACGGGCCAGGGTGTTCTTCAGCACGTGAAGGTACACACCCTTGGACCGCGCATCGACGCGCAGCTTGTTCAGGTTTTCCACGGTGAGGCCACGGTACTCGGCCAGCGCCAACGTCTGCGAACGCGCGGCTTGCGCGGCCACATCCGTCACGACGGCTGCTTTCTCGTTGCGGTTGAGACTCAAGGTCTGACTCCTCACACAAGTGCCTTTGCCTGGCGGCTCCAGCACTACCTAAGTTCAGCGACCTACTGCCTCGGGAATCGAATTCCTTCAGAAGCGGGACCGCCATCTGCGCTGGTTGTCCGGACCGCACTTGCGCGCGGGCCTTGCGATTAGGAGGCTTTCACCCCACCAGCGGTCTTGGATGGCCCGGAGCAGCTTGCGCCGCACCGGCCCACCAATTCATCGGCGACGCGCCAGACACTCGCGCCGCCTCGTTTCTCTTGGGCTTTAGCCCTGAGCGGCCTGCGCCACGGTGGACGCGTCCACACGCACACCCACTCCCATGGTCGAGGACACCGCCACCTTGCGGATGTAGATACCCTTGCTCGACGCCGGCTTGGCCTTGTTCAGCGCATCCAGCAAGGCGGCGAGGTTGCCCACCAGCTTGTCGGAGTCGAACGAACGGCGGCCGATGGTGCCGTGCACGATACCGGCCTTGTCGACGCGGAACTGCACCTGGCCGGCCTTGGCGTTCTTCACCGCGGTGGCCACGTCGGGCGTCACGGTGCCGACCTTCGGGTTCGGCATCAGGCCGCGCGGGCCCAGGATCTGGCCCAGCGTACCGACCACGCGCATCGTGTCCGGCGAGGCGATCACCACGTCGAAGTTGATGTTGCCTGCCTTGACCTGCTCGGCCAGGTCTTCCATGCCGACGACGTCGGCACCGGCGGCCTTGGCTTCTTCGGCCTTGGCGCCCTGGGCGAACACCGCCACGCGCTTGGTCTTGCCGGTGCCGTTGGGCAGCACGACGGCGCCACGCACGACCTGGTCCGACTTCTTCGCGTCGATGCCCAACTGCACGGCCACGTCGATGGACTCATCGAACTTGGCGGTGGCAGCGTCCTTGACGATCGTCAGCGCGTCGGTGATCGGGTACAGCTTCAGGCTGTCGACCTTGCCCTGCAGGGCCTTCTGTTTCTTCGTGAGCTTGGCCATCATCAGACTCCTTCGACCGTCACGCCCATGGAACGGGCGGTGCCGGCGATCGTGCGCACGGCGCCTTCCAGATCGGCGGCGTTGAGGTCCTTCATCTTGGTCTTCGCGATCTCCTCGATCTGTGCGCGGGTCAGCTTGCCGACCTTGTCCAGGTGCGGACGGGCCGAGCCCTTCTGCAGCGAGATCGCCTTCTTGATCAGCACGCCGGCGGGCGGGGTCTTGATCTGGAAGGTGAAGGACTTGTCGGCGAAGGCGGTGATGACCACCGGCAGCACCAGGCCCGGCTCCACACCCTGGGTCTGGGCGTTGAACGCCTTGCAGAACTCCATGATGTTGAGGCCGCGCTGACCCAGTGCCGGGCCGATCGGGGGAGAAGGGTTGGCCTTGCCGGCCGGAACTTGCAGCTTGATGAAGCCGACGATTTTCTTTGCCATGATGGCTCCTCGAGTTCAAACGTCTGCCGAAGCAGACTCCTCGTCCGTGTGGCCCTGACTCAAGAACGAACGTCGCGCACCGGGCCACCACCCGCGCGCAACACCGGAAAACTCAGACCTTTTCGACCTGCGAAAAGTCCAGCTCGACGGGAGTCGCACGACCAAAGATCGTGACCGACACGCGGACCTTGGACTTTTCGTAGTTCACGTCCTCGATGGCGCCGTTGAAGTCGGTGAACGGACCTTCCTTCACACGCACCAGCTCGCCAACCACCCACTCCACCTTGGGACGGGGCTTCTCGACGCCTTCCTGCATCTGGTTGACGATCTTCATCACCTCGGCTTCGGAGATCGGCGCCGGGCGGTTCTTCGCGCCGCCGACGAAGCCGGTGACCTTGCTGGTGTGCTTGACCAGGTGCCAGGACTCGTCGTCCATCAGCATCTCGACCAGCACGTAGCCGGGAAAGAAACGGCGCTCGGTGACGGCCTTCTTGCCGTTCTTGAGCTCCACCACCTCTTCGGTGGGCACCAGGATGCGGCCGAACTTGGCCTGCATGCCGGCGCGCTCGATGCGCTCGCGCAGGTTGCGTTCCACCGCCTTCTCCATGCCGGAGTACGCGTGCACCACGTACCAGCGCAGCGGGTTCGGGTTGGCAGCCGGGGCGGCGGCATCGGGGGTGCTGTTGTCTTGTTCGCTCATGGCAGTGTCCTTACCGCTTCCAGCCCAGGATCAGGTCGTACAGCACCCACTCCAGCGTCTTGTCGGTGAGCCACAGGAACAGGGCCATCACCACCACGAAGGCGAACACGTACGCCGTCATCTGCACCGCTTCCTTGCGGGTGGGCCAGACAACCTTCTTGACCTCGCGCACCGAATCGCGCCCGAAGGCGATCAGCTGCTTGCCGTTTTCCGAGGTGAAGAACAGGGCCACGGCCGCTGCCAGGATCAGCAGCAGCGCGCCCACGCGCAGCCACAGGTCCTGCCTGCCCAGCAGGTAGAACGCCACGACGGCACCGACCACCAGCAGGCCGGCCGCGACGAGCTTGGCCTTGTCCGCACCGGTGGAGACGGTTTCGACTTGAGGATTGGTGGTCATCACTTTCACTTCGGTTCCCGATGGCGGGCCTCATTTCACGCGCCGCCATCAGCAGCAAAGCCCGCCGGGCAAAAAACCACCCGCGGGCTGCTTTGTCTGGCCGTTCAAGCCCTCGTGGTCACGAGAGCTTGGCAGGGGCAGAGGGTCTCGAACCCCCAACCTTCGGTTTTGGAGACCGACGCTCTGCCAATTGAGCTATGCCCCTGCGGCCTTTGCAGGTTCTGTTACTCGATGATCTTGGCCACCACGCCGGCGCCGACGGTGCGGCCGCCTTCACGGATGGCGAAGCGCAGGCCTTCTTCCATCGCGATCGGGGCGATCAGCTTGACGGTGATGGCCACGTTGTCGCCGGGCATCACCATTTCCTTGTCCTTGGGCAGCTCCACCGCGCCGGTCACGTCCGTGGTGCGGAAGTAGAACTGGGGACGGTAGTTGTTGAAGAACGGGGTGTGGCGCCCGCCTTCTTCCTTGCTGAGCACGTAGATCTCGGCGGTGAAGTGGGTGTGCGGCTTGACGCTGCCGGGCTTGCACAGCACCTGGCCGCGCTCGACGTCTTCACGCTTGGTGCCGCGCAGCAGGATGCCCACGTTGTCGCCAGCCTGGCCTTGGTCGAGCAGCTTGCGGAACATTTCCACGCCGGTGCAGGTGGTCTTTTGCGTGGCCTTGATGCCCACGATTTCGATTTCTTCGCCGACCTTGACCACGCCACGCTCGACGCGCCCGGTCACCACGGTGCCGCGGCCGGAGATGGAGAACACGTCTTCCACGGGCATCAGGAAGGCGCCATCGACCGCACGCTCAGGCGTGGGGATGTAGCTGTCCAGTGCGTCGGCGAGCTTGAAGATGGCTTGTTCGCCCAGTTCGCCCTTGTCGCCTTCCATGGCGAGCTTGGCCGAGCCGTGCACGATGGGGGTGTCGTCACCGGGGAAGTCGTACTTGCTGAGCAGTTCGCGCACTTCCATTTCGACGAGCTCGAGCAGCTCGGCGTCGTCGACCATGTCGCACTTGTTCAGGAACACGATGATGTAGGGCACGCCCACCTGACGGGCCAGCAGGATGTGCTCGCGCGTTTGCGGCATCGGGCCGTCAGCGGCCGACACCACCAGGATGGCGCCGTCCATCTGGGCCGCACCGGTGATCATGTTCTTCACGTAGTCGGCGTGCCCGGGGCAGTCGACGTGCGCGTAGTGGCGGTTGGCGGTTTCGTATTCGACGTGCGCGGTGTTGATCGTGATGCCGCGCGCCTTTTCTTCCGGCGCCGCATCGATCTGGTCGTAGGCCTTGGCCTCGCCGCCGAACTTGGTCGACAGCACCGTCGTGATCGCCGCCGTCAGCGTCGTCTTGCCATGGTCCACGTGACCAATCGTGCCCACGTTCACGTGCGGCTTGGTCCGTTCAAATTTGCCTTTTGCCATGTTGTGCGCTCCTAGCGATCGTCAACGGAAGTCGAGCTGAATTGGTGGTGCCCATGACGCGGATCGAACGCGTGACCTCTCCCTTACCAAGGGAGTGCTCTACCACTGAGCCACATGGGCATCGACACGGATCTGGGCTCTTGCTTCAGCACATCGCTTCACAACATCAGCGCAGCGCTTTGCAAAAAACCACACCCGTGTCGACGGGCTTGCTGGAGCGGGAGACGGGAATCGAACCCGTGTCATTAGCTTGGAAGGCTAAGGTTCTACCATTGAACTACTCCCGCACTCGTCATGAAGACTGGAGTCGTCCCGTCCCGTGAGCCCGCGCCAGCAACGCCGCGAGCCCACATCTCAAAAGTTTCGCCTGGTGGAGGAGGCTGGATTCGAACCAGCGTAGGCGTAAGCCAACAGATTTACAGTCTGCCCCCTTTAGCCACTCGGGCACCCCTCCGCGGCGAACCGCAGAATATAGCACGGGTTTTTTGCTTCAGCAACGAGTCGGCCGGAGTTCAAGCCCAGACGACGGGTTCCCCCAGGCCGTGCGCCAAGATGAAGCGGTTGGCCGCGCTGAAATGGCCGCAGCCGATGAAGGGCACCGGTGGCCGGGTGGCGGACAACGGCGACGGATGGTTGCTCTGCAGCACCAGATGGCCCTCGCCCACTGCCTCGATAAGCGGCTTCTTGGCCTGCGCATGCGCGCCCCAGAGCATGAAGACCTTGGGGCCCGGGTCGCCGGCCACCGCAGCAATCAGGCCGTCGGTGAGCGCCTCCCAGCCGCGTTTGGCGTGGCTGGCGGGCGCGCCGTCCTCCACCGTGAGTGCGGTGTTGAGCAGCAGCACGCCCTGGCGCGCCCAGTCGCCCAGGTGGCCGTGCGCGGGCAACGGGCAGCCCAGGTCGCGCTGCAGTTCCTTGTAGATGTTGCGCAGGCTGGGCGGCAGCTTCTGGCCGGGCGGTACCGAAAACGCCAGACCCTCGGCCTGGCCGGCGCCGTGGTACGGGTCCTGCCCCAGGATCACCACCCGCACCCGATCGCGCGGCGTGAGTTCGAGTGCCCGCAGCACCTGGGCCGGGTAGATCACCGCGCCGGCCTGCTGCCGGCTGCCCACATGCGCGAGCAGAGCCTCGCCGGCCGGGCTGGCACGCCAGGCGTCCACCACGGGCTGCCAGCCCCCGCCCACCTGGCCGACAAGCTCGGACAGCGGCTGCCGGAGCTGGTTCATGCAAACAGCTGCGCCAGCGCCGCTCCGGGGTCGTCGGCTCGCATGAAGGCCTCACCCACCAGGAACGCATTCACGCCGGCGTCGCGCATGCGCTTGACGTCCCCCGGCTGCAGGATGCCGGACTCGGTGACCAGCAGCCGGTCGCGCGGCACCTGGGGCAGCAGATTCAGCGTGGTGTCCAGCGTCACCTCGAAGCTGCGCAGGTTGCGGTTGTTGATGCCCACCAGCGGCGTCTTCAGCCGCAACGCGCGCTCCAGTTCGTCCCCGTCGTGCACCTCCACCAGCACCGCCATGCCGAGGTCGAAGGCGCAGGCTTCCAGGTCCGCCATCAGCGCGTCGTCCAGGCAGGCGGCGATCAACAAGATGCAGTCGGCCCCCATGGCGCGGGCCTCGAGCACCTGATACGGGTCGATCATGAAGTCCTTGCGCAGCACCGGCAGCGCGCAGGCGGCACGGGCCTGGCGCAGGTACTCGGCATCGCCCTGGAAGAACTGGCGGTCCGTCAGCACGCTGAGGCAGGCGGCGCCATGCTCCGCATAGCTGGCGGCAATGTCCGCCGGCACGAAGTGCTCGCGCAGCACGCCTTTGCTCGGACTGGCTTTTTTGACCTCGGCGATCACCGCGGGCCGGCCAGCCGTGACCTGGGCCTGCAAGGCGCCGGCAAAGTCGCGCAGATCGCCACGCTGCTCGGCGTCCCGGCGCAGGGATGCGAAGTCCCGGCCGCGCCGGGCGGCAGCCACCTCGTCCCGCTTGACGGCAACAATGCGCTGGAGGATGTCTGCGGGCATGTTCAGGCCGCCTTCAACTTCTGCGTCACCGCGACGAACTGGCTCAGCTTGGCCAGCGCCTTGCCGGAGGCCACCGCGTCGCGCGCGCGTTTCACCCCCTCCGCGATGCTGGCCGCCACGCCGGCGCAGTACAGCGCCCCGCCGGCGTTCAGCAGCACGATGTCGCGGATGGGGCCATCCTCGTTGGCGAAGGCGCGCTGGATGCACTGCACCGACTCGTCCTTGTTCGCGACCTTCAGCACCCGGGTGTCGTACACCGGCAGGCCGAACTCGCTGGGGTGCACGGTGTACTCCTTGACCTCGCCGTTGACCAGCTCGCCGATCAGCGTCTCGCCGGACAGCGAGATCTCGTCCATGCCATTCATGCCGTAGACCACCATCACATGCTCGGCCTGCAGGCGCTGCAACACACGCACCTGGATGCCGACCAGGTCGGGGTGGAACACACCCATCAGCTGGTTGGGCGCACTGGCCGGGTTGGTGAGCGGGCCCAGGATGTTGAAGATGGTGCGCACGCCCAGTTCCTTGCGCACCGGGCCGGCGTGTTTCATGGACGCATGGTGGTTGGGCGCGAACATGAAGCCGATGCCGGTTTCCTCCAGGCACAGCGCCACCTGCTCGGGCGTGAGCATGATGTTGGCGCCCAGGGCTTCCAGCACGTCGGCGCTGCCGGAGCTGGACGACACGCTGCGCCCGCCGTGCTTGGCGATACGCGCGCCGGCCGCGGCGGCCACCACCATGGCGGCGGTGGAGATGTTGAAGGTGTGCGCCGCGTCGCCGCCGGTGCCGCACACGTCCACCAGGTGCGTCTTGTCCGCCACATGCACCGGCGTGGCGAACTCGCGCATCACCTGGGCTGCCGCGGCGATCTCGCCGATGGTTTCCTTCTTCACCCGCAGGCCCATGGCCAGCGCGGCGATCATCACCGGCGACATCTCGCCGCTCATGATGCGGCGCATCAGCGCCAGCATCTCGTCGTGGAAGATCTCGCGGTGCTCGATGACGCGGGTCAGCGCCTCGGTGTTGGTGATGGCCATGCGGGCTCCTGGACGGCTAGAGGGTGTCGCGCAGGATCTGCACTGCGCGTGCAATGTCGCCGTGCGACACGTCGAGGTGGGTCACGAAGCGCATGCGGTACAGGCCGGTGCACAGCAGCCCGCGCGCCTTCAGCCGCTCCACCACGCCCTGCGCCTTCTCGGGCGCCAGGTCCACGAACACCATGTTGGTCTGCGGCGGCTCGACGGTCACGCCGGGAAGGCCGCGCAGGCGTTCGGCCAGGGTGCGGGCCTTGGCATGGTCGTCGGCCAGGCGGTCGATGTGGTGGTCGAGTGCATACAGCGCAGCGCCGGCCAGCACGCCGGCCTGGCGCATGCCGCCGCCAACCATCTTGCGCCAGCGACGAGCGGCGGCGATGAGGCTGCGCGAGCCGCACAGCGCCGCGCCAGCCGGCGCGCCCAGGCCCTTGGAAAAACACACGGTGGTGCTGTCGAAATGGCGCGCGATCTCCCGCGGCGCCACGCCCGATGCCACGGCGGCATTGAACAGCCGTGCCCCGTCGAGATGAGCCGACAGGCCGCGCGAACGCACCAGGTCGGTGGCCGCCTTCAGGTAGTCCTGCGCAATCACCTTGCCGCCCAGGGTGTTCTCCAGGCACAGCAGCGTGGAGCGCGCGAAGTGCGGGTCGTCGGGCTTGATGGCGGCTTCGATCGCCCCGAGGGCCAGGGTGCCGTCCGGCAGGTGGTCCAGCGGCTGCGGCTGGATGCTGCCCAGCACCGCCGCCCCACCCGCCTCCCAGCGATAGCAGTGGGCCATCTGGCCGACGATGTACTCGTCGCCACGCTGGCAGTGGCTCATCAGCGCCACCAGATTGCTCTGCGTGGCGGTGGGCAGGAACAGCGCCGCTTCGAAGCCCAGCAGGGCGGCGATGCGCTCCTGCAGCGCATTCACCGTGGGGTCGTCGCCGAACACGTCGTCGCCCAACGGCGCGGCCATCATGGCCTCGCGCATGGCCGGCGTCGGCTGGGTGACGGTGTCGCTGCGAAGGTCGATCGGTTTCATGTCAGTGCCGCCCGGCCGCCCAAAGGCGCTGACGCACCCCCTCGGGGGCAGCGAACGAAGTGAGCGTGGGGGTCGTCATCTAGTGCGCTCCCTTGGACATCTGCAGGAAGTTGCGCAGCATGGCATGGCCGTGCTCGCTGAGGATGGACTCGGGATGGAACTGCACACCTTCCATCGGCGTGGCGGTGCCGGCCAGCCCGCGGTGGCGCACGCCCATGATCTCGCCGTCTTCCGAGGTGGAGGTGATCTCCAGTTCCTGGGGCAGCGTCTCGCGTTCGATCGCCAGCGAGTGGTAGCGCACGACCTTGAAGCGTGTGGGCAGGTCGCGGTAGACACCCTGTCCGTCGGTGGCCAGCTCGCTCACCTTGCCGTGCATCTGGCGCTGCGCGCGGATGATGCGCCCGCCCAGCGCGGCGCCGATGCTCTGGTGGCCCAGGCACACACCCAGGATGGGCAGCTTGCCGGCGAAATGCTGGATGGCGCTCACGCACACGCCCGCCTCGGCCGGCGAGCAGGGGCCGGGCGAGAGCACCAGTTGGTCCGGCTTCAGCTGCGCGATGCCCTCGACCGTGATCTCGTCGTTGCGCACCACGCGCACCGTCTCGCCCAGCTCGCCGAAGTACTGCACCAGGTTGAAGGTGAAGCTGTCGTAGTTGTCGATCATCAACAGCATTTTCAGAACCCCTCTTCCACCAGCTCCGCCGCCCGCAGCAGCGCCCGCGCCTTCACCTCGGTCTCTTTCCACTCCAGCTCGGGCACCGAATCGGCCACCACGCCCGCTGCGGCCTGCACATACAGCGTGTTGTCCTTGACGATGCCGGTGCGGATGGCGATGGCCACGTCCATGTCGCCGGCAAAGCTGAGGTAACCGCAGGCACCGCCGTAGATGCCACGCTTGACCGGCTCCAGCTCGTCGATGATCTCCATCGCGCGGATTTTGGGCGCGCCGGTCAGGGTGCCGGCGGGGAAGCTGGCCTTGAGCACGTCCAGGCTGGTCATGCCGTCCTTCAGCAGGCCCTCGACGTTGCTCACGATGTGCATCACGTGCGAGTAGCGCTCCACCACGAAGGCCTCGGTCACCTTCACGCTGCCGGTCTGCGCGATACGGCCGATGTCGTTGCGCGCCAGATCGATCAACATCAGGTGCTCGGCGCGCTCCTTGGGGTCGGCCAGCAGCTCGGCTTCCATCTGCTTGTCGAGCTCCGGCGTCGCGCCGCGTGGCCTGGTGCCGGCGATGGGCCGGATGGTGACCTTCTGGCCTTCGGCTGAGTTTTCCTGGCGCACCAGGATCTCCGGCGACGCACCCACGATCTGGAAGTCGCCCATGTCGTAGAAGTACATGTAGGGCGATGGATTGAGCGAGCGCAGCGCGCGGTACAGCGACAGCGGCGACTCGGTGTAGCGCTTCTTCAGGCGCTGGCCGATTTGCACCTGCATCATGTCGCCGGCCGCGATGTATTCCTTGCTCTTCAACACCGCCGCGATGTACGCGTCCTTGCTGAATTCACGCTCGACCGCATGCGAGGCGCCGCGTTTGACCGCCGGCGCGGTGACGCTGTACTTCAGCTTGTCGGTCAGCTCGGACAGCCGCTTCTTCGCCTTGAAAAAGGCTTCGGGCTGGGAGGGATCGGCGTAGACGATGAGGTAGAGCCGGCCCGACAGGTTGTCGATCACCGCCAGCTCTTCCGTCTGCAGCAGCAGGATGTCGGGTGTGTCGATGCCGCCGGCCTTTTGCGCCTTGGCGAGCTTGGGCTCGATGTAGCGCACGGTGTCGTAGCCGAAGTAGCCCGCCAGTCCGCCGCAGAAGCGCGGCATGCCCGGCCGAATCGCCACCTTGAAGCGCTGCTGGTAGGCGGCCACGAAGTCCAGCGGGTTGCCCTCGTGGATTTCCACCACCTCGCCGTCGGTCACCACCTCGGTGCGGAAACCATGGGTGCGCAGCAGGGTGCGGGCGGGCAGCCCGATGAAGGAGTAGCGGCCGAACCGTTCGCCACCCACCACCGATTCCAGCAGGAAGCCGTATTTCTGGCCGCCGGCCAGCTTGAGGTACAGGGACAGCGGGGTTTCGAGGTCGGCAAACGCTTCGGCGATGAGCGGAATGCGGTTGTGGCCTTCGGCGGCGAGGCTCTTGAATTCGAGTTCAGTGATCACTTGTCGGGTCTCCAGGCCGGGCATCGCGGGACGAGGGGCGATGCGCAGGCGGTGAACAAAGGGCCGCGCGGGGCGACCGTTGGAGCCGATCGACGTTCAGGCGGCGGGCGGAAGGCCCGCGCCGCGCCGGCGGCAAACTAGACCGAAGCTGGCCAGCGACGCCAGGGCCAGGCTCCCCGGTCGTGCGACCCTTTGGTCTGTTTGCGCGCTGTGAACATGATGCGGCGCAGTTTAGCAGCGGCCCGGGCGTCGGCCGACATGCAACAAAACGTGAAATGCTTGGCGGCGTCCGCTACAGCCCCGGGAACAGAATGCCGAAATCGGGCTCACAGGATCACACTCCGAGACGCATCGCCATGCCCATCTTTCGACGCACCCTCCTCCTGACCGCCACCGCCCTCGCTTTGTCCAGCCCCTGGCTCGCGCAGGCGCAGAGCACCGTGGAGGTGGGCGGGGTGAAGTACGAAACCACCGCCCAGGTGGGCAACGCCAAGCTTCAGCTCAACGGCGCGGGCGTGCGCTACAAGGCGATCTTCAAGGTCTACGCGGCGGGCCTGTACCTGCAGAACAAGGCCACCACGACCGAAGCGGTGATCGGCGCGCCCGGCCCGCGCCGCATGCACATCGTGATGCTGCGCGACATCGACGCCAACGAACTGGGCAAGCTCTTCACCCGCGGCATGCAGGACAACGCCACCAAGGAAGAGTTCGCGCGCTCGATCAACGGCACCATCAAGATGGGTGAGTTCTTCGCCACCCGCAAGCACCTGAATGCCGGCGACTACTTCACGGTGGACTACCTGCCCGGCACCGGCACCATCGTCACCGTGAATGGCAAGCAGCAGATGGAGACGGTGAAGGAGCCGGAATTCTTCAATGCGCTGATGCACATCTGGCTGGGCCGCCAACCGGCCGATGCGCAGCTGAAGGACGCGCTGCTGGGCAAGAGCGCTGCGGGCCGCCCCGAAACCTGATCAGGCCAGCCGCAGCTCGTCGAGCCGATCGACGTGGCCGTCGGCCGGCACGTCATGCACCGGCTCGCCATGGTTGTAGCCGTAGGTCACCAGCACCACCGGGCAGCCGGCCGCGTGCGCCGCGGCCGCGTCGTTGCGCGAGTCGCCCACCATCAGCGTCTGCGCCGGCACGCTGCCCAGGGCCTCGCAGGTCTTGAGCAGCGGCAGCGGATCCGGCTTCTTGCGCTCGAAGGCATCACCGCCGAACACCACGCTGAAAAAGTGCGCCAGGCCCTTGCGCCGCAGCAGCTCACGCGCAAAGGCGGTCGGCTTGTTGGTCAGGCAGGCCAGCGGCAGGCCGGCATCGCGCAGGCGCTCCAGGCCTGGCTCCACGCCGGCAAACACCTTGGAGTGCTCGCCGTTGATTGCCGCGTAATGGTGCTGGTAGCGCGCCCAGGCCTGCTGGAACACACCAGCGTCCGCACCCACGTGCGCGAGCGTCTGCTGGATCAGGTGCTCCGAGCCCTTGCCCACCGTCTGCTCGATGAATCGCCTTTGCACCGCGGGCAGGCCCAGGTCGGCCAGCATGCGGTTGAGCGCCACCTCGAAATCACCCAGCGTGTCGACCAGCGTGCCGTCGAGGTCGATGATGGCAGCGCGCAGGCCGGCGGCCGCAAAGTACAGAGTTTCCATGTGCCGCGCATGCTATCGTCCCCGCGCGGCCGCCCCTCCCTTGCGCCCCGATGAACGTCAAACCGCTTCTTGCCCTGTGGTGTGTTGCAGCGCTGGGCCTGGCCCAGGCGCAGCAATCCCCCACCCTGCGCAAGATCCGCGAGGCTGGCGTCATCACCATCGCCTACCGGGAATCCTCGGTGCCGTTTTCCTACCTCGACGATGCCCAGCGGCCGGTGGGCTACTCGATGGCCATCTGCGACCGCATCGTGGACGCGGTGAAGGCCCGGCTGCAGCTGCCCGACCTGGAGCGGCGCTACGTGGCGGTGACCTCGGCCACGCGCGTGCCGCTGGTGGCCAATGGCACGGTGGACCTGGAATGCGGGGTCACCACCAACAACGTGGAGCGCCAGCGCCAGGTGGCGTTCACCGTCACCACCTACGTGGCGGCGAGCCGGCTGGTCTCCAAGAAGACGGCGCCCATCGTGCGGCTGGAGGACATGCGCGGCAAGGTGGTCACCTCCACCGTGGGCACCACCAGCCTGCGCCACCTGCAGGAGCTGTACGCCAGCCGCGGCCTCACCATGACCATCCTGGCCGCGCGCGACGATCCGGATGCCTTTCGCCTGGTGGAAACCGACCGCGCCGCCGGCTATGCGATGGACGATGTGCTGCTGGCCGCCACGGTGGCGCGGTCACGCCAGCCGGGCGACTACCTGATCTCCGAGGACGCGCTCTCGGTGGAGCCCTACGGCATCATGCTGAGCAAGGAAGACCGCGCCTTCAAGCGCCTGGCCGACGACGCCATCGTGGCGCTGTTCAAGAGCGGCGACATCCACAAGCTCTACCGCCGCTGGTTCGAGTCGCCCATCCCGCCCAACGGCATCAACCTGTCGCTGCCGATGAGCGCCGCGATGCGCCGCGTGGTGGAGCATCCCACCGACTCGCCGGACCCGGCCACCTACCGCTGAAGCACCCGCTTCATTCGCCGCCGACGCGGTAGTCGTCGGCCGCGATGCCGTGGCGGGCCAGCTTGTCGTACAGCGTCTTGCGGCCAATGCCCAGCGCTTCGCAGGCCGCGCTCATGCGGCCGCGATGCTGCTTGAGCGCCTGCTCGATCAGCACCTTCTCCACCTGGTCCATCTGCTGCGGCAGGGTCAGCGGTGCGGCCGGGCTGGGTGTGAGCAGGTTCTCGCCGCTCAGACCCAGCACATAGCGTTCGGCGGCGTTGCGCAGCTCGCGCACATTGCCGGGCCAGTCGTGCGCCATCAGCTGCTGCGACATGCTGCCGTCCACCGGCAGGGGTTCGCGGCCGTGGCGGGCGGCGGCCTGCAGCATGAAATGCTCGAACAGCAGCGGGATGTCTTCGCGCCGCTCACGCAGGGCGGGCAGGCGCAGCACCGCCACGTTGAGCCGGTAGTACAGGTCGCTGCGGAACTTCTGCTGCTCGCTCAGGGCACGCAGGTCCACCTTGGTGGCCGCCACCACGCGCACGTCCACCGCAATCTCCTCGTTGGAGCCCAGGCGCTCCAGGCGCCGCTCCTGCAGCACCCGCAAGAGCTTGACCTGGAAGGTGAGCGGCATGCTTTCGATTTCGTCCAGCAGCAGGGTGCCGCCCTGGGCATGCTCGATCTTGCCGATGCGGCGCTTGGCGGCCGAGGTGAACGCCCCCATCTCGTGGCCGAACAGCTCGCTTTCCAGCAAGGTCTCCGGCAGGCCGCCGCAGTTGATGGCCACGAAGTGGCGGTCGCGCCGTGGGCTGTGGTCATGCAGGCAGCGCGCCACCAGTTCCTTGCCGGTGCCGGTTTCGCCGATCAGCATCACGTCGGCCGAGGTGGCGGCCAGCTGCTGCACTTGTGTTCGCAGCGTCTGCATCACCGCCGAGCGGCCGAGCAGGGTGGCCTCGATGCCGCGCTGCAGCGACAGCTGCCGGCGCAGCGCCTGCACTTCGGCGCTGAGCACGCGCTTTTCCATCGCGCGTGTGGTCACCTCCACCAGGCGGTCGGGCGCGAACGGCTTTTCAATGAAGTCGTAGGCGCCGGCGCGCATGGCCTGCACAGCCATGTTCACGTCGCCATGCGCGGTGATCAGGATCACCGGGATGGTGGCATCGCGCTGCAGCACCCGCTGCAGCAGCTCGGTGCCCAGCATCTGCGGCAGCCGCACGTCCGTGACCACCACGCCAGCGAAGCCCGGCTGCACCTCGCGCAGGGCCTGCTCGGCCGACTCGAAGGCCATCACCTCGAAGCCGGCGAGCTCCAGCGTCTGCGCCAGGCTGTGGCGCACCGGCGGGTCGTCGTCGATCAGCGCGACCTTGAATCCGTCAAACATGGCTCTCCTCTGGCGACGTCGAACTCGAACACGGCACCCGACGACGTGGGCACGCTGCGCAGCTGGCCGCCGAATTCACGCACGATATGCGACGAGATCACCAGGCCCAGCCCCAGGCCTTCGCCCGGCGGCTTGGTGGTGAAAAACGGCTCGAACAGGCGCTCGTTCAGCGCCGGCGGAATGCCCGGGCCGCTGTCGGCCACCCGCACGACCACCCGCTCGCCCGAGGCCGCGGCGGTGATGGTGAGCCGGCGCTGCTCGCTGGCGCGCATGGCGTCGGCCGCATTGGCCATCAGGTTCACCAGCACCTGCTCCAGCCGGTGGCCGTCGCACTCCACTTCCAGGTCCTCGGCCACGTCGACCTGCAGGCTCACGCGCTCGCTGCGCAGGCGGGTGGCCAGCAGCTGCTGGGCATTGGCAATCGCTTCACGCAAGGGCAGCGATCGGCTGGTGGCGGGCGCCTTGCGCGCAAAGGACTTCAGCTGCGACGTGATGCGGCCCATGCGCTCGGCCAGGCCGGTGATGAACTCGAAGTTCTGCCCAGCCTGCTGCGGCCGCCCACGCTCCAGCAGCAGGCGGCCGTTTTCGGCCAGGGCGCGCAAGGCGGTGAGGGGCTGCCCCAGCTCATGCGAGATGCCGGCTGAGAGCTGGCCCAGCAGCGCCAGCTTGCCGGCCTGCACCAGCTCCTCCTGCGCCTGGCGCAGCACCTGCTCCGCATGCTGGCGCTCCAGCACCTCGTGGCGCAGCTCGGCATTGGACGCTTCGAGTTCGGCGGTGCGCTGTCGCACCTTGGCTTCCAGCTCCTCGTTGGCGCGCTGCAGGGCGGCACGCGCGGCCAGCTTCTGCGCCACCACACGGCGGCGCTGCCACAGCACCATTGCCACCAGACCGAGGCAAGCCACAGCCGCCGCTGCACTCCAGGCCGCCGCGCGTGCATCGCGCCATACGTCGCCGGCGCTGGACAGCACCAGCAGGCGCCAGCCAAAACGCGCCAGCGGCCGCTCATGCACCACCCGCAGGCCCGGCACGTCGGCGGCGGACTGGCGCATGCGCACCAGCTCGCCGCCATGTGCGAGCGCACGCTGCGGCACGGTGAGCGAGGCCAGCGGCTGCAGCTTCCAGGCGGGGACCGAGGACATGATCACCATGCCCTGCGCATCCACCACCAATGGCTTTTCGCTTTCGGGCCGGAAAGCGGAGTCCACCCAGGTGGCCTCGATCGGCTCCAGGCTGATGCGCACCAGCACCGCGCCCAGCGTGGCGCCGTTGCGGCTGAGCGGCCGGGCGAAACACACTTCGGGCGCGCCGCTGGCCGGGTCGGGCGCGAAGCGGCGCGATTCCTCGCCGGCCAGGGCCTCGCCCACGCAGGGTTCGTTGGCCAGCAGGTGGTCCACCTGGGTGTCGGGGCGGAACCAGTCGCTGCTCGCGACCACGCGGCCGCGGCTGTCCACCACGCTGGCCGACAGCGCACCGGCACGCGCGACGAAGCGGGTGAGGCGCCGGTTGACCGTGTCGCGCTGGGCGGCCGCGTCCGGTGCGGCCAGCAGGGTGGCGATCTCGCCGTCGGCGTCGATCAGCGCCGGCAGGTCGGCCTGCTTGCCGAGCTCGACATCCAGCACCGCGGCATACAGGTCGAGCTGGTGCGCCGCCGCATCGGCCAGGCGGGCGAATTCGCGCCGCTCGCTCCAGTCGAAGGCCAGCGCAGCGGCCAGCGCCATCAAGGCCAGCAGCGCCAGCGCGCTCAACAACGGCACGGCGCGGCGGAGCAACTGCAGGCGCTTGGAATCCAAAACCGTCCTTCCTTCCAGCATGCCATCTTCGGCCAGGAGCCGCGCGAAGGTCAATGCAGGCTTTGGCGTGTGCGGCGATCCACACATCGGCTGGCCGCACTTGTGCGGAACCCCACACACCGCGGAGCAGGGTCCGCCCGGCGGGCTCAGGGTAAACGCCTGCTGGCACAAGGGCTGCATGAAAAAGCCCTCCGGCGGTATGGGACCGTCAGCTCCTGACCCATGACCATGCAACTCATCGCCTCACAACGTGTTTCGCGCAGCAGCCCCGACAAGATCGACACCCGCATCCTTCACGCGCTGCGGCGTGACGGGCGCATCTCCAACCTGAAGCTCGCCGAGCAGGTGCACCTGTCGCCCACCGCGGTGGTGGAACGGGTCAAGCGCCTCAAGCGCGATGGCTACATCCTCGGCTACCAGGCGCGCCTGAACCCGGACAAGCTGGGCATGGGCGTGGCCGCGTTCGTGGAGGTGATGCTGGACCGCACCTCGGCCGACGTGATGGAGCGCTTTCGCACCGCCGTGCAGCAGCGCCCCGAGATCCTGGAATGCCACCTCATCGCCGGCAGCTTCGACTACCTGCTGAAGGTGCGGGTGGCCGACATGCAGGCCTACCAGGAGCTGGTGACCTCGGTGATCCGAGAACTGCCCGGCGTGCGGGAGACCCGCACCTACACCGTGATGGAACAGGTCAAGCATGGCAACGCCATCGTTTTCTGACGCGCCCGTGGACCCGATCGACGCGCAGTTGCTGCGCCTGCTGCAGGAGGACGGCCGCATGAGCACCACGCGGCTGGCCGAAAGCGTGGGCCTGGCCCCGGCCACCGTGCACGAACGCGTGGCCCGCCTGAAGCGTGAAGGTTTCATCCTCGGATACGAGGCCGTGCTCAATTCGGCCAAGCTCAGCAGCGGGATGCTGGTGTTTGCCGAAGTGCGCGTGGCCGACTCGCCGCCGGGCGTGGGCCATGCGCTGAAGGCCGCGGTGCGCGCCTGCACGGAAGTGGTGGAGTGCCATGAAGTCACCGGCAATTTCGACTACCTGATCAAGACCCGCGTGGCCGACATGCATGGCTACCGCGACTTCGTGGCCTCGGTGGTCTGGACGCTGCCCGGCGTGAAGGATGTGCGCGCCTACGCGGTGATCGACGAGGTGAAGAACACCGCGCGCATCCCGCTGTAGCGGCGCCTGCGTATTTGTAGTGCGGGCGGCGGCGAAGAACTCCCGCTTTGCCGCCCGCCAAAGCGCACAAGGCAGGCGCGCGGCACGGCCAAAACCGAGTGTCCCGAATGCGCTTTGCCGCAACACTGCCGCCGCGGTGGCGCTCCGGATCGCGATTCATCCGGAGGGAGGCGCGGGGGCGCCACGCGATTCTTCACAACCACCACGAGAGAGACACACCCATGAAGCGACTTTCGTTGAAGCTTTGCGCGGCCGCCGCCCTGGCCTTCTGCGCCACCCTGCCCGCCCAGGCCCAGTCCAGCGTCACCGTCTACGGGCGGCTCAACCTCACCGCCGAACGCCAGAAGGTCGGCGACGTGTCGCGCAGCGTGCTGCAGAACAACTCCTCGCGCATCGGCTTCAAGGGCACGGAGGACCTGGGCGACGGCATGTTCGCCGGCTTCCAGCTGGAGCACGGCTTCAGCGCCGACACCGGCGCGCAGACGCAGACCAACTTCTGGGCTCGCCAGAGCGAAGTGAATCTCGGCACCAAGCAGCTGGGCACCGTGCGCCTGGGCAACTTCACGAGCGAGGCGTACTACGCCACGGCCGACTACGTGAGCATGCACAACCACGACACCGGCACCTCGTCGGATGCGTTCTATGCCTATGTGGGCCGCAACACCAACAAGGTGTCGTACCGCACGCCGACGCTGGGCGGCTTTGTCGCGGAAGCGGGCGTGAGCGCCGGTGAGGGTGCGGGCGAGCGAAGCTACGACCTGGCCGCCAACTGGGACGGCGGCCCGCTGCACCTGGGCGCCGGCTACGAGAAGAACGGCGACGCCAACCAGTTCGCCGTGCGCGCGCTGTACGAGCTGGGCGCCTTCACCTTGGGCGGTTACGTGCAACGCGACGAGAACGCCTATGCCGCCGGCAAGCGCACCACCGTGCGCCTGGCCGGCATGTACGCCTTCGGCAACAACGAGCTGCACCTCAACGTGGGCCGTGCCGGCGACTACAGCGGCGTGGCCGGCGACAGCTCGGCCAACCAGTACACGCTAGGCTTCAATCACAAGCTGAGCAAGCGCACCAAGGTCTACGGTTTCTGGACCAAGGTGGCCGACAACGGCACGATCTACGGCGACTTCAGCTCGTTCGCCGTCGGCGTGCGCCACAACTTCTGATCTTGACGATTGACCCGTCTTGCATCCAGGAGGTGCAGGAGCTTTGTGGGGTGCGCATGGCGCACCCCTTTTTTGTGGGCGTGCCGCGGCGCCCGCTCGCTCAGCCGGCCAGCTGCTGCCGCATCGCGGCAATCACCTTGGCGTAGTCCGGCTGGTTGAAGATGGCGCTGCCGGCCACGAAGGTGTCGGCGCCCGCATCGGCCACCTGGCGGATGTTGTCCACCTTGATGCCGCCGTCCACCTCCAGGCGGATGTCGCGCCCGCTGGCGTCGATCAGCTTGCGCACACGCTCGATCTTGCGCAGCGCCGCCGGAATGAAGCTCTGGCCGCCGAAGCCGGGGTTGACGCTCATGATGAGCACCAGGTCCACCTTGTCGATCACCCACTCCAGCACGTCGATGGGCGCGGCCGGGTTGAACACCAGCCCGGCCTTGCAACCTTCGGCCTTGATCAGCTGCAGTGTGCGGTCCACGTGGGTGGATGCATCGGGATGGAAGCTGACCAGGTCGGCGCCGGCCTTGGCAAACGCCTGCGCCAGCGCATCCACCGGCTGCACCATCAGGTGCACGTCGATCGGCGTGCGGCTGCCGTCGGCCTTGACCGCATGCTTTCGCAGCGCCTCGCACACCATCGGCCCGAAGGTCAGGTTGGGCACGTAGTGGTTGTCCATCACGTCGAAGTGGATCCAGTCGGCGCCGGCCGCGATGACGTTGCGCACCTCCTCGCCCAGGCGGGCGAAATCGGCGGACAGGATGCTGGGAGCGATGCGGTAGGTGGGCATGGGCGGCGGCGCCGGAGCGCGAAAGGGGCGAACGCTTGGAAACAAGCGATTTTAGGTGGCGGGTCTTTCGCGCTTCCTAGAATGCGCGCCATGCCACGCCCCGAATTCACATGCGCCGTGCAGGTGCAGCCGCTGCCCGAGCAGTCCGACGAGAAGGCGGGCGTGCACGCCTATGCCTACACCATCACCATCCAGAACACCGGCGACGTCACCGCGCAACTGATCGGCCGGCACTGGGTGATCACCGACGGTGAAGGCAAGGTGGAGGAGGTGCGCGGCCTCGCGGTGGTGGGCCACCAGCCGCTGCTCAAACCCGGCGAAAGCTTTGAATACACCAGCTGGACCCGGCTGGAAACGCCGCAGGGCACCATGCGCGGCACTTACTTCTGCATGACCGAAGACGCCCACCCCTTCGAGGCGCAGGTGCCGGAGTTCATGCTGGCCGCCCGCGCCGCCCTGCATTGAGCGGCAGCGACTTCACGGCTCGGGAGGTCGGTGGCTCTTGCGCTCGCCCCCGCGCCGGCCGGCGAACATGGTCCACCAGACGATGAGGATCAGCACCGCCAGGGCGCCGAAGGCTTCCAACAGAATCAGCCACATGAGCTTGTTGTCCATCCGTGCGCCGGCGGGCGCGGCCGGCGCATTGATTCTAGGCAGCGCACTCGCCCTGCTGGCCGCTTGTGCCAGCGACCCGGGGCCACGCACCCCACCGCCGATCGAAGACCGGCTGCCTGGCAAGCCGGGCGCTGCCACTGCCCCCGTGGCGCCGCCCGCTGAAGGCGTGGCGCGCGGCCGTGGCCGCTGGGTGCCCAGCAGCTACGCCGAGCTGCCCGGCTGGACCGCCGACAGCGTGCGCGACACCTGGACCGCGCTGCTGCGCAGCTGCGACAAACCGGCACCCGGCTTTGTCGCCTTCTGCGAGCAGGCCCGCCACGCGCCGGCCGCGGACGACAGCTTCCTGCGCGAATGGCTGATGCAGCGGCTGCAGCCCTACCGCATCGAGAGCGCCGAGGGCCAGGCCGAGGGCCTGATCACCGGCTACTTCGAGCCGCTGGTGGACGCGGCGCGCAAGCCGCAGGGCAGCTTCCGCATTCCACTGCATGCCGCGCCCGCCGACCTGGCCACGCGCAAGCCCTACTGGACACGCCAGCAGCTGGATTCGCTGCCCGCCGCGCAAGCCGCGCTGCGCGGGCGCGAGATCGCCTGGCTGAACGATCCACTGGACCTGCTGGTGCTGCAGATCCAGGGCTCCGGCCGGCTACGGTTTGCCGACGGCGGACGCACGGAGGTGGTGCGGGTGGCGTATGCCGGCCACAACGACCAACCCTACAAGTCGGTGGGCCGCTGGCTGATCGACCAGGGCGAACTGCGTGCGGACCATGCGTCCTGGCCCGCAATCCGTGAGTGGGCCCGGCGCAACCCGAGGCGGGTGAACGAACTGCTGTGGGCGAACCCGCGGGTGGTGTTCTTCCGCGAGGAGCCGCTGCCCGACCCGCAACTGGGCCCACGCGGTGCGCAAGGCGTGCCGCTCACACCGGGGCGCTCGATTGCGGTCGACCCGCAGAGCGTTCCCTATGGCACGCCGGTGTGGATTGCCACCACCGAGCCGCTGTCGGCCACGCCGCTGCAGCGCCTGGTGGTGGCGCAAGACACCGGCAGCGCGATCGTGGGCGCGGTGCGGGCGGACTACTTCTGGGGTTGGGGCGACGAGGCGGAGAACCAGGCCGGCCGCATGAAACAGCCGCTGCGCATGTGGGCGCTGTGGCCGGTCATGTCGGCCCCCGGCCGCTGAATACAGCGTCCGCCCCCCGCGGGGGCCCGGGCCGAGCTTGAGGCGGCCCGGCGCCGCCTCGCAGATCGCTACCGATTACACGGTGGCCATGCCGCCATCCACCAGCACGTTCTCGCCCAGCATGTAGGACGAATCGTCGCTGGCGAGGAAAAGCACCGCCTTGGCCACTTCGCTGGCCTGGCCGAAGCGCGCCATCGGCACCTTGCCCTGGATGGAAGCGGCCCATTCGTCCACCGCGGCTTGCGGCAAACCCATCTTGCCGAAGATCGGCGTTTCGATCGGGCCCGGGCTCACCACGTTGACGCGGATGCCTTGCGGCGACAGCTCGGCCGACAAGGTGCGCGCCAGCGAGCGCACCGCCGCCTTGGTGGCGGCGTACACCGACATGCCGGCCGTGCCCAGCTCGGCCACCGTGCTGGCGGTGAGCACGATGCTCGCGGGCTTGCGCAGGATGGGCAGCAGCTTCTGCACGGTGTAGATCACCCCCTTCACGTTCACGTTGAACTGCTGGTCGATGTGGGCCTCGTCCACGTCGGCGAGCGGCCGCGGATGGGCGATGCCGGCGTTCGCGAACACGATGTCCAGGCCACCGAACTCGGCCTGCAGGCGCTTGGCCACGTCGGCCATGTCGGCAGCGGAGCTGGCGTCGGCGCGCAGGCCGAGGGTGCCGTGGCCCAGCGCGGCGGCGGCTTCGGCCACCCGCTCGGCGCTCTGGCCGGTGATGGCGACGCGCGCGCCCTCCTGGATGAACAGTTCTGCCGTGGCCCGGCCGATGCCGGTGGTGCCGCCGGTGATGAGGGCGGTCTTGCCTTCGAGTCGTCGCATGGAAATTCTCCTGAGGGGTTGAGGTGGTGGCGGCGCATTTCTGTACCGCTCGGTATTTAATGTACCGGTCGGTATAGAATCTTGTCAACGGACACCCGGAAAGAAGCCATGAACGCAGAAAGGGGACGGCCCCGCAGCTTCGATATGGACACCGCGCTGGAGCAGGCCACGCAGGTGTTCTGGCGCCTGGGCTTCCAGGGCGCGTCGATGGCCGAGCTCACCGCGGCCACGGGCTTGAGCAAGCCGAGCCTGTATGCCGCGTTCGGCGACAAGGAGTCGCTGTACCTGCAGTGCCTGAACCGCTACGTGGCGCGCCAGGTGGAGCTGCAGGTGGACCTGCTCGAACAGGAAGCGGATGCCCGCGCGGCGGTCGAGCACTTCATGCGCACCATGGCCGCGATGCAGGCCGACCCCAAGCTGCCCGGCGGCTGCTTCGTCGTCACCGGCACGGCAGACTGCGGCAGCCCCGGCACGCCCGCGGCGGTGGAAGCCGCCTTGCGCAATGCGCTGGGCGGGGGTGTCGCGCGAATGCAGAAGCGCCTGGAGCGGGCCGACCCCCAGACCGAGCTGCCGCCCGGGATGGACGCGCACCAGCTCGCCACCCTGTTCGGCGCGGTGCTCACCGGCATGGCGGTCATGTCCAAAGGCGGCGCCGACCGCACGCGGCTGGAGGGCGTGGTCGATGCCGCGATGGCGGTGTGGCCACCAGCGCCGAAACGCCCGCGCCGCCGCGCCGCTACGGCAGGCTGACGCGCATCTGCAGCAGGCGACGCTGGCTGGCGGCCACGTCGCGCGTGGACAAGGCGCCGCGCTCCATGGCACGCCCCTGGTCCACGCTTTCGGCCACGCTCACCCATTCGTTCAAGGGCAGTTGCACGGTGGTGAACACGCCACCGTTGGTGCTGCCGATGTCGCCCCGCGCAGCGCGGCTGTCCTGGTGTGCCACCTCCACCGTCACCGGTGCCGGGCCTCCGGGCCAGCGCGGCCGCAGCTCGAAGGCCGTGCCGGCCTCCATCAAGCCCTGGCGCAGCAGCGCGGCCGGCCCGCGCGGCGTGGTCGCCACCTCCAGCCATTGCACCGGCAGCGACTGCGTGAGGCGCATGCCGGCCCGCCCGCCATTGAGCACGGTCACACGCTGCACCTGGTCGGCTTCGCTGCGCTGATCGCCCGCACGCAGCACCACGCTGCCGCGCGCATCCACAGTGCCGTTCGTGCCCACCACCACCCCACCGCCGGCGGACAGGTCCTGCCCGCTGCGCTGCTGCGACGTCACCCAGCGCAGTTCCACCGCCAGGTTGCGCTGCGGCAGCGCTGCCTCGGCCGCAAAGACGGCTGGCGTGGCACAAGCGAGCACCCAGCCCATGAGCCACTGTTTCATGGGAGGTCCTTGGTCACCGCCGGCGTGGTGCGCCACAGGCTTCGCCAGCGCGGCCAGAACACATTGGTCGCCAGCCCCGCCAGCACCAGCGCCGCCGCGCCCAGCTTCCAGCCGGGCAGGCTTTCACCCAGCCAGAAGGCGGACGCCGCCATGCCGAACACCGGCACCAGCAGCGCCATCGGCGACACCGTGGCGGCCGGGTGGCGCGCCAGCAGCCAGGCCCAGGCCGCATAACCGAAAAGCGTGTTGCCCACCGACTGCCACAACACTGCCGCCCAGGTGGCCATGCTGGCCTGCTGCAGCCCGTGCAGCATGGACGCCGGACCCTCGAACACCAAGGACAGCAGCAGCAAGGGTGGCACCGAGAACAGGCTGGCCCACACCACATAAGCCAGCATGTTCACGCCGACCGCGCGGCGCGCCACCAGGTTGCCGGCGGCCCAGCTGAGCGCGGCCAGCAGCACCAGCACCAGCCCGAGCACCGAGGTGTCCGCATCGGTGTGGGCGGCAATGACCGCGATGCCGGCCACCGCCAACACCAGCGCGGCCCACTGGAACGATTGAAGCCGCTCATGACTGATCCGCATCGACAGGCCGATGGTGAAGAACACCTGCGTCTGCACCACCAGCGAAGCGAGCCCGGGCGAGATGTGGCCATGCATCGCCAGGTACAGCAGGCCGAACTGGCCGGCACCGATGAGCACCCCATAGGCCGCCAGCTCGCGCCAGGGCACCGCCGGCCGCCGCAGGAACAGCACCGCCGGCAGCACCGCGAACACGAAGCGCAGGGTGGCGAACAGCAGCGGCGGCAATTGCGCCAGCCCGAGCTTGATGACGACGAAGTTGCTGCCCCACACGGCGACCACGGCCAGGGCGAGCAGCAGGTGGCGAAGCGGCATGGCGGCGTTCATCGCCGCCACGGTAACAGGGCGCGCTCAGGGCCGCTTGAGGTGCCCCAGCGGCAGGGCGGCGCCGGCCTTCACCTCGCCGAGCGAAAAGCTGGTGTGGATGTCCTTCACGTTGGGCAGCTTGAACAAGGTGTCCATGGACCAGCGCGAATAGGCGTCGAGGTCGGTGCACATCACCTGCAGCTCGAAGGTGCCGGCACCGCTGATGTAGTGGCAGGCGATCACCTCGGGCAGCGAGCGGATCGCCGCTTCCAGCGCGCGGGTGGCTTCGGCGTTGTTGCGCTCGGCGTCCACCCGCACGAAGGCCAGCACGCCCAGGCCGATCTTGCGGCGGTCCAGCTCGGCGCGGTAGCCGGTGATGTAACCCTGCTCCTCCAGCCACTTCACCCGGCGCCAGGTGGGCGCGGTGGACAGGCCGATGCGGTTGGCCAGCTCGGCATTGGACAGTCGGGCGTCGCGCTGCAGCTCCGCCAGGATGGCGACGTCGTAGCGGTCCAGCCCGCTGCCATGCCGCTCGGTGCCCGGCTCGGAGCTGGTGGTTTTCCCTGAATTCGCACTTCGCGATGACATCGTTTCGTCCCGGCGCCTGATCAGCCGCGATTATTGCTCCGGAGGCCGGCACATCGGCAAACAACGAAACCACGTGGCCGGCGGGAATCTATAGACTGTGCAGCCTAGCTTCACGCGCCGGAACACCCATGAACGCACCCCTGCCCGAGTCCATCCGCAAAGCCCTGGAATCGGTGACGCTGGACGACAAGTACGCGCTCGAATCCGGCCGCGCCTTCATGAGCGGCGTGCAGGCGCTGGTGCGGCTGCCGATGCTGCAGCGCAAGCGCGATGCGATGGCCGGGTTGAACACCGCCGGCTTCATCAGCGGCTACCGTGGCTCCCCGCTGGGCACCTACGACCAGGCGCTGTGGCAGGCCAAGAAGCACCTGGCCGCACAGAACATCGTGTTCCAGCCCGGCGTGAACGAGGAGCTGGGCGCCACCGCGGTGTGGGGCACGCAGCAGCTGGACCTCTACCCCGAAAAGAACAAGTTCGACGGCGTGTTCGGCATCTGGTACGGCAAGGGCCCGGGCGTGGACCGCTGCTCCGACGTGTTCAAGCACGCCAACATGGCCGGCACCGCGAAACACGGCGGCGTGATCGCCATTGCCGGCGACGACCACATCGCCAAGAGCTCCACCGCCGCCCACCAGAGCGACCACATCTTCAAGGCCTGCGGCCTGCCGGTGTTCTTTCCGTCCAGCGTGCAGGACATCCTGGACATGGGCCTGCACGCCATCGCCATGAGCCGCTTCTCCGGCCTGTGGTCGGGCATGAAGACGATCCAGGAGGTGGTGGAGTCGGCGTCCTCGATCTCGGTGGACCCGGACCGGGTGAACATCGTCACGCCGGACGACTTCATCATGCCGCCTGGCGGCCTGCACATCCGCTGGCCCGACGCGCCGCTGGAGCAGGAAGCGCGGCTGATGGACTACAAGTGGTACGCGGCGCTGGCCTATGTGCGCGCCAACAAGCTGAACCACAACGTCATCGACGGCCCGCACGACCGCTTCGGCATCATTGCCAGCGGCAAGAGCTTCAACGACACCCGCCAGGCGCTGCACGACCTGGGCCTGGACGACGACACCTGCCGCACGCTGGGCATCCGCCTGCACAAGGTGAACGTCGTGTGGCCGCTGGAAGCCACCATCGCACGCGACTTCGCGCTCGGGCTGCAGGAGATCCTGGTGGTCGAGGAGAAGCGCCAGGTCATCGAGTACCAGCTGAAGGAGCAGCTCTACGGCTGGCGCCCGGACGTGCGCCCCAACGTGCTGGGCAAGTTCGACGAGCAGGAAGGCGACGCTTCGGGCGGCGAATGGGCGCTGCCCAACCCGAGCGAGAACTGGCTGCTGCGGCCCAAGGCCGACCTCACGCCGGCCATCATCGCCAAGGCGATCGCCAAGCGGCTGAAGAAGCTGGGCGTGCCGGCCGACATCGCCGCCCGCATGGAGGCGCGCATCGCCGTCATCGAGGCCAAGGAACGCAGCCTGATCGAGGTGAACACCGCCGGCGCCGACCGCACGCCCTGGTTCTGCTCCGGCTGCCCGCACAACACCAGCACGCGCGTGCCCGAAGGCTCGCGTGCGGTGGCCGGCATCGGCTGCCACTACATGGTGAACTGGATGCCCGGCCGCCACACCAGCACCTTCACCCAGATGGGCGGCGAGGGCGTGCCATGGGTGGGCCAGGCGCCGTTCACCAGCGAGAACCACATCTTCGCCAACCTGGGTGACGGCACCTACTTCCACAGCGGCCTGCTCGCCATCCGCCAGAGCATCGCGGCCGGCGTGAACATCACCTACAAGATCCTCTACAACGACGCCGTGGCCATGACCGGCGGCCAGCAGGTGGGCGAGCGGCCCGAGGGCCACAGCGTGCTGCAGATCATGCAGAGCCTGAAGGCCGAAGGCGTGAGCGCGCTGTGCATCGTGACCGACGAGCCACAGAAGTACCAGGGCGTGGCGCTGATCCCGGGCGTGACCGTGCACCACCGCGATGAGCTCGACACCCTCCAGCGCCAGTACCGCGAGCTCAAGGGCACCACGGCCATCATCTACGACCAGACCTGCGCCACCGAGAAGCGGCGTCGCCGCAAGCGCGGCAAGATGGTGGACCCGGCCAAGCGCGTGGTGATCAACGAGCTGGTGTGCGAAGGCTGCGGCGACTGCTCGGTGCAGAGCAACTGCATGAGCGTGGAGCCGGTGGAGACCGAGTTCGGCCGCAAGCGCCAGATCAACCAGAACAGCTGCAACAAGGACTACTCCTGCGTGAAGGGCTTCTGCCCCAGCTTCGTCACGGTCGAAGGCGGGCAGCTGAAGAAGCCCAAGAAGGACAGGAAGCTCAACCCCTTCGAGATGGCGCCCATCCCCGAGCCGAGCCTGCCGCTGGCCGAGGAAGCCTGGGGCATCGTGGTGGCCGGCGTCGGCGGCACCGGCGTCATCACCATCGGCCAGCTGCTGGGCATGGCGGCGCACCTGGAAGGCAAGGGCGTGGTCACGCAGGACGCGGCCGGCCTGGCACAAAAGGGCGGCGCGACCTGGAGCCACATCCAGATCGCCAACCGGGCCGACGCCATCCATACCACCAAGGTGGACACGGCCAAGGCGGACCTCGTGATCGCCTGCGACGAGATCGTCGCGGCCAACAAGGCCACGCTGGCGGTGATGCACCCCGAGCGCACCTACGTGGCGCTGAACTCGCACAAGTCGCCCACCGCCTCGTTCGTGATCAACCCGAACTGGCAGTACCCAGGCAACGCCTGCGAAACCGCCATCGGCTCCGGTGCCGCGGGCGTGGGCAGCGTGGATGCCGACGAGCTGGCCACCAAGCTGCTGGGCGACTCCATCTACGCCAACCCGCTGATGCTGGGCTATGCCTGGCAGCAAGGCCGCGTGCCGCTGAGCCACGCCGCGCTGATGCGCGCGATCGAGTTGAACGGCGTGCAAATCGATGCCAACAAGGCCGCCTTCGAATGGGGCCGTCGTGCGGCGCATGACCTGGCTGCGGTGCAGGCCCTGTACCAGGCGAACAGCGTGATCCAGCTGGTGAAAAAGCCCTCGCTGGACGAGATGATCGCCAAGCGCGTGGCCTTCCTCACCGACTACCAGGACGCCGATTACGCGTCGCAGTACCAGGCCTTCGTGGAGAAGGTGCGCTCGGCCGAGACGCCGCTCAACAGCAGGAAGCTCACCGAGGCGGTGGCACGCTACCTGTTCAAGCTGATGGCCTACAAGGACGAGTACGAGGTGGCCCGCCTGCACAGCGACACCGGCTTCGCCGAGAAAATCGCGGCCCAGTTCGAAGGCGACTACAAGATCAACTTCCACCTGGCGCCGCCGCTGCTGGCCAAGACCAACGACAAGGGCGAGCTGGTCAAGCGCCAATACGGGCCTTGGATGCTCAAGGCGTTCGGCGTGCTGGCGAAGATGAAGGGCCTGCGCGGCACTGCCTTCGACGTCTTCGGCCGCACCGAGGAGCGCAGGACCGAACGCGCGCTGATCGCCGAGTACCGGGCTTCGATCGAGGAGCTTCTCACCGGCCTGGATGCAGCCAACCTGTCGCTCGCGGTGGAGATCGCCCGCATCCCTGAAGACATCCGGGGTTACGGCCACGTGAAGGCACGCCACCTGGCCAGCGCGCGGCCGAAGTGGCAGCAGCTGATGGTGCAGTGGCGCTCCGGCGCGGTGCAACAGGCGGCTTGAGCGGGCACTTCTTCCGGTGAACAACGGCGGCTTCGGCCGCCGTTGTCTTTGGGCCGCGGAAGCTTTTGCTTGCACGGCACCTTGAACCGCGCGGCACATTGCCGGCATTCACCCGGGCCGGCGCCGGGTCGACCTTTCACCGCGTTTGAATCGTGAAGTGAACAGCGGTGAACCGTTGTGCACGGTGGCCGGCCGAGACTCGCCCCACTGCAGCGCAAGCATCCTCCCATGACCGACACGCCCGTCCAGCGCTATTCCACCGTGGCCATCGCCTTCCACTGGCTGCTGGCGCTGATGATCGTCGCTTCGTTCTGTTTCGGCCTGTACATGGCCGACCTGCCGTTCTCGCCGCGCCGCCTCAAGCTCTACAACTGGCACAAGTGGGCGGGGGTCACCATCCTGGCGCTGTCGGCTCTGCGCCTGCTGTGGCGCCTGTTCCACCGGCCGCCGGCTGACCTGCCGATGCCGGCATGGCAGCGCCAGGCGGCACATGTGACCCATTGGGGCCTGTACCTGTTGTTCTTCGCGGTGCCGCTGGTGGGCTGGGCCTATTCCTCGGCGGCCGGTTTCCCGATCGTGCTGTACGGCGTGTTGCCGCTGCCTGATTTCGTGTCGCCCGACAAGGCGCTGGCCGACGCCATCAAGCCCTGGCATGGCCGGCTGGCCTGGCTGCTGGCGGTGCTGGTGCTGATGCACGTGGCCGCGGCGCTGAAACACCACTTCGTCGACCGCGACGGCCTGCTGGACCGCATGCGTCCCGGCCGGGCCTGAGTTCGTAGGTCCGTCTTTACACCTTCATCGATCGCCATGAAACCACTGCTGTTCGCCGCCCTCGCCGTCGCCCTGAGCGCCCCCGCCTTCGCCGAGCAGAAACTGCTGCCCGCGCAGAGCGAGGTGGCCTTCACCAGCCGCCAGATGGGCGTGCCGGTGGACGGCAAGTTCCGCACCTTCAACGCCCAGGTGGCGTTCGACCCCAAGAAGCCCGAGGCCGCCAAGATCGGCATCACCATCGACCTGGCGAGCGTGTCGCTGGGCGCGCCGGAAAGCGAAGCCGAGCTGGTGAAGCAGCCCTGGTTCGATACCAAGAAGTTCCCGCAGGCCAGCTTCCAGTCCACCAGCGTCAAGGCCACCGGCGCGGGCAAGTTCGACGTGGCCGGCAAGCTGGCCATCAAGGGCAACGCCCGTGATGTGGTAGTGCCGGTGACGCTGGCGCAGGCTGGCGGCGTCACCACCGCCAGCGGCACCTTCGTGCTCAAGCGGCTGGACTTCAAGATCGGCGAAGGCGAATGGGCGGACACGTCCATGGTCGCCAACGACGTGCAGGTGAAGTTCAAGCTCGCGCTCAGCGGCGTGGGCCCCCTGTGACGGCCCTGTGATCCGTTTTTTTCCAACACCAACCCTCCGAGGTACTGCATGAAGTCGTTCACCCTGGCCGCCGTTGCGGCGGCCCTGCTCGCCACGGGCATTGCCCACGCCGAACCGGCCACCTATGCCATCGACCCCACGCACACCAGCGTGATGTTCGAGATGCCGCACTTCGGCACCTCCACCGTCCGCGGCCGCTGGCAGGCCAAGGAAGGCAGCGTGCAGTTCGACAAGGCCGCCAAGACCGGCAAGGTCGATCTCACGTTGGACACCAACGCAGTGAACAGCGGCGTGCCGGCGCTGGACAAGCACCTGCAGGGCGCGGACTTCTTCGACACCGCCAAGTTCCCCACCGCCAAGTTCGCAGCCGACAAATTCAGCTTCAACGGTGACAAGGTCACCGAAGTCGCGGGCACGCTGACGATGATGGGCAAGACCCACCCGGTCACCCTGAAGGCGACCAACTTCAACTGCTACCAGAGCCCGATGCTCAAGCGCGAGGTCTGCGGCGGCGACTTCGAAACCACCATCCAGCGCAGCCAGTGGGGCGTGAGCTGGGGCCTGAACTACGGCTTCCCCGACGCGGTGCACCTGCTGGTGCAGGTGGAAGCGGTCAAGCAATAAGGCTCCCATGCTGCGGCGCGCCGCGGTCCTGCTGCTCGCCACCTTGGCGGCGGGCAGCAGCCACGCGGAGCCCCGCAGCTACCGGCTGGACCCGGACCACAGCTTCATCACCTTCGAGGTGCTGCATTTCGGCACCTCGACCCTGCGCGGCCGCTTCGGGCCGGTGAGTGGGTACGTGCGACTGGACTCGCAGGCTGGCACCGGCCATGTGGGCCTCACGATCCCCACCGCCCGCGTGGACACCGGCGTGCCGCTGCTCGACCGGCGGCTGTGCGAGCGCGACCTGCTGGGCTGCGCCGACCATCCCAATGCCTACTTCGTGGCCGAGCGCTTCCGCTTCGACGGCGACGCGGTGCGCGAGCTGCGCGGCGAGCTCACGCTGCATGGCGTCAGCCAGGCGCTCACGCTCAAGGCCGTGCACTACGGCTGCCACCCGCATCCGCTGCTCCAGCGCGAGGTCTGCGGCGGCGATTTCGTGGCCGAGCTGCTGCGCAGCGACTTCGGCGCCGCATTCGGCGTGGCCTTCGTCTCCGACCGCGTGACGCTGAAGATCCAGGTCGAGGGCATCCGGGAGCCCTGAGGCCCAGACGGCCTGTCCGCGTTCGGTGCAGCCTGTCGGGGCGGCCGCACGCCTCGTCGCAGGGCGCTTGGGCGGCCCGGGAGCGCCCCGTACAGTGCGGGCCATGGACAACAAGCCATCCTCGCCGGTGTACAAGGCCCCTGACTGGGCAGAGCGACTGCAGGCCGCCCGCCTGGTCGCCATGCAGTTCCTCCGCCGCTACGCCGATTGGCTGGCTTCGCAAAGCTGGAAGCGGCTGGTGCTGCTGGGGGCGCTGGCGCTGGCGGGCACGGGCATCCTGTCGAGCATGCCGCCCTTCAGCACGGAATGGGGCGGCGGCACCCGGTTGGTGGAGCCGGACCGCCATGCCGCGGCGAAAGCAAAAGCCAAGGCCAAAGCCAGGGCGGCCAAGACACCCGGCGTGGTGGTCACGGTGGACGACGATGGCGTTCACATCAACGGCCACGTGAGCGCGGATCCGGCCGCCTCCGCAGCGTCCGGAGCGCCCGCCACGCCGGCAACGCCCGAAGTGCCGGACGTGAACATCAAGCTGCCACCCGGCGCCAACACCGAGGAGGTGCGCCGCGCGATCGAGGAGGCCAAGGACGAGATCCGCTCGGCGATCGAAGCGGCCAACGAGGCGGCCGCGGAAGCTGCCGCCGCTGAAGCCGCTGGGCGCCCCCGCTACGAGCATGTGCCCGGCTTCGTGCTCGGCGAGGTGCTGGTGCCGCTGATGCTCATCATCATCGTGGCCTCCATCATCGCCAAGGTGATGGGCACCGGCCGCAAGAAGGCGGAAGCCGTGGCCGCGGTGGCCACCGAACGCGCCGAGAGCGAATCGCTCAAGCGCCAGGTGGTGGAAGCGCGCATGGCCGCCATGCAGGCCCAGGTGGAACCGCATTTCCTGTTCAACACCCTGGCCTCGATCGACCACCTGATCGAAACCGACCCCGCACGCGCCAGCCAGATGCAGAAGAACCTGATCGCGCTGCTGCGCGCGTCGATGCCCACCATGCGCGAAACCCACGCCAGCGGCATGCGGGAGCTGGCGCGCGAAATGGCGGTGATCAAGCCCTACCTGGAGATCCTGAAGGTGCGCATGGAAGAGCGCCTGCAGGTGGAGCTGGACGTGCCGGAGGGCCTGCAGTCGGCCGAGTTCCCGCCGATGATGATCCAGAGCCTGGTGGAAAACGCGATCAAGCACGGCCTGGAGCCCAAGGCCGAAGGTGGCAAGCTCAGCGTGCGCGCCGAGATCCGCCACGGCAAGCTGTGCATCACCGTGGCCGACACCGGCCTGGGCTTCGGCAAGGCCGCCACCGCCGGCACCGGCGTGGGGCTGGCCAACATCCGCGAGCGCCTGCAGCTGCTGTACGGCACCAAGGCCACGCTCACCGTCACCGAGAACCAGCCCAGCGGCACCGTGGTGACCATCACCGTGCCCTACACCCATCGCAACCAGGAAGGAGCGTGAGATGACGAACACCATGACCGTTTCACCCACGTCGCGCCCGGCCCGTTCCGGCCTGCGCACCTTCCTGCGGTTGGCGTTCGGAGCCGCCGCCGTGCTGGTGCTGCTGACCGCCGTGATGTTTGCGCTATGGTGGATGGTGGGCGCGCCACACGAGTCGATCACGCTGGTGATCGACGACGACAGCATCACGATTCCCGGCGCAGCGGGCGGTGAATGGCTGCTGGCCATCGGCGGCGTGCTGCTCGCGCTGCTCGTCGTGCTGATCGTGGTGCCGCTGGCGCTGCTGGTGGGCCTGGGCGTGCCGGCCGTGCTGGCGGTGTTCGGCCTGGCCGTCGGGCTGCTGTGCCTGGGGGTGACGCTGGCGGTGCTGTGTTCGCCGCTGCTGCTGCCGGTGCTGCTGGTGTGGTGGCTGGTGCGGCGCAGCAACCGCCGGCCGCCGCCGGCATCCACTACGATCCCGGCCTGACGCCCGTGCGCCGTCCGGCGCCATGGCGGGCATCGCGCCAGGAAACCCCATGAACACCGACTCCTCCACTGCCCCACCCGTGCGCTGCGTCATCGCCGATGACGAACGCCTGATGCGCGACCAGCTGCGCGCCCGCCTGGCCGAGGTATGGCCGGAGCTGCAGATCGTGGGCGAGGCTAAGAACGGCACCGAGGCGGTGGAGCTGGTGTCGCAGCACCACCCGGACATCGTGTTCCTGGACATCCGCATGCCGGGCCTGACCGGCGTGGACGCCGCGCGCCAGATCGCCCAGCTGCCCACCGATGACGACTGGGACGGCTGCGAGATCGTCTTCATCACCGCTTACGACCAGTACGCGGTGGAGGCTTTCGAGCAGGGCGTGGCCGACTACGTGCTCAAGCCGGCCGAACGCGAGCGCCTGCAGGTGACGGTGGGCCGCATCAAGAAGCGCCTGGCCGCGCGCGACGGCCAGGGCGACGCCGATGTGGCAGCCAAGCCGCTGCAGCAGCTGCTGCACAAGCTGTCAGCCAGCTTGAACCCCAGCGGCAAGCCCAGCTACCTGCGCTGGATCCAGGCCACCGTGGGCCAGAGCATCCAGATGATCCCGGTGGAGGACGTGCTGTTCTTCATCTCCGACGAGAAGTACACCCGGGTGCAGACCGCCACGGTGGAAGCGCTGATCCGCAAGCCGATCAAGGAGCTGGTGGACGAGCTGGACCCGGAACTCTTCTGGCAGATCCACCGCTCGACGCTGGTGAACGCGACCGCCATCTCCGGCGTGACCCGCGACCTGCGCGGCCGCCAGATCGTGACGGTGAAGGGGCACCCGGAGAAGCTCGAGGTCAGCCGCAGCTACACCGGTCTCTTCAAAGGCATGTAGCGGCCGCTGGCCGCTACATGCTGGGGGCCGGTCAGTGGCCGGCGGAGACCTTCTCGCCGGCCTTCAGCTTGTAGACCGTGCTGCAGTACGGGCACCAGCCTTCGCCGGTGGTGGTGACGTCGATGAACACCTTGGGGTGACTGGCCCACAAGGGCATCTTGGGGTTGGGGCAGAACACCACGCCCGGCCCCTGCAGGTCGCTGGCCAGCACTTCGACGACGGATTTAGCTTCGTTCATACGGCTCTTGCTCTTCAGACCTTGGTCAGCCACTCGGCGTACTTCGCATTGCGCCCGTTGACGATGTCGAAAAACGCGCTCTGGATCTTCTCGGTGATGGGGCCGCGTGCGCCCTCGCCGATCTGGATGCGGTCGAGCTCGCGGATCGGCGTCACTTCGGCGGCGGTGCCGGTGAAGAAAGCCTCGTCGCAGATGTACACCTCATCGCGCGTGATGCGCTTTTCCACCAGCTTCAGGCCGAGGTCCTGGCAGATGGCGAAGATGGTGTTGCGGGTGATGCCGTTCAAGGCGCCGGCCGACAGGTCGGGCGTGTAGACCACGCCGCCCTTGATGACGAACAGGTTCTCGCCCGCGCCTTCGCTCACGAAGCCCGATGCATCCAGCAGCAGGGCCTCGTCGTAGCCATCGTCGGTGGCTTCCATGTTGGCGAGGATGGAATTGGTGTAGTTGGACACCGTCTTCGCCTGCGTCATCGTGATGTTCACGTGGTGACGGGTGTAGCTGGAAGTCTTGACGCGGATGCCGCGCCGCAGACCCTCGTCGCCCAGGTAGGCGCCCCAGGTCCAGGCGGCCACCATCAGGTGGATGGTGTTGCCCTTGGGGCTGACACCCAGCTTCTCGTCGCCGACCCAGATCAGCGGTCGGATGTAGCAGCTCTCGAGCTTGTTGGCGCGCACCACCTCGCACTGCGCGTCCATCACCTGCTGCATCGAGAACGGGATCTTCATGCGCAGGATCTTGCCGCTGTTGAACAGCCGCTCGGTGTGTTCGCGCAGCCGGAAGATCGCCGTGCCGTTGACGGTGTTGTAGGCCCGTACGCCTTCGAATGCGCCGCAGCCGTAGTGCAGCGTGTGGGTGAGCACATGGATCCTGGCGTCGCGCCAGTCCACCAGCTCGCCGTCCATCCAGATCTTGCCGTCGCGGTCAGCCATCGACATCGCGGGTCTCCAAAGGCGTTTTCAGGGGCTGTGATTCTAGAGCGCGGGCTCCTGCACGCCCTGCGCCACCTCAGCGCGCGACAGTTCCCAGCCCACCAGCCGGCCGCCGCGCAGCGCCAGCGTGAGCTGGTCGCCGCCCGGGTCGGTCCAGCGCCAGCGCTCGGGGCCGGCGGCGCCCGTGCTGTCCAGCCGTTCGCCCAGGCTGCGCGTGATCTTCAGCACGTCGATCAGGCGCAATCCCGGCTTGAGCTTGCTCTGCAGCATGACCGCGCTTTCCACATGGCCCATGGGCGCATGGCCGGCCTGGCGCAGCACGCGCAGGGTGCGGCTGAATTCCAGCAGCAGCCAGAACACCGAGAGCGTGATGCCCACCACCGCGCCCTGCCAGCCGAAGCGCGCATACCCCGCGGCGGTGACCAGCACCGCCACCGCCCAGACGATCCAACGATTCATGCCGCGATCCTAGCCGGGGCCACGCGGCCGGTGCGCAGGGCAAACGCCCAGTCGGGCCGGGCGTTGCGCTCGGCTTGCGCCGCAGCCGTTGCCCAGTCGTAGGGCACGGCGTGCTGCTCCACCTGCCAGCCGCCGGGCTGGCGCACCAGCAGCGCCCAGCGCGCGTGCGGGCTGCCCACTTCCATGTGATGCGGGTGCGGATGCTCGTCGTCGTAGGCCTGCAGGCCCACGCTGCCGGGGTTGACCACGAGGCTGCGGCCCACCTGCATGGCGCGCGGCACATGGGTGTGGCCGCACAGGACCAGCGGGTGCGTCACCGCACCCAGGCGCTCCTGCGCCTCGGCGGCGCTGGCGGGGCGCATGCCGGTGCTGCCATGCCGGCCGAAGTCCGGCGTCACGCTGTCCAGCCAGTAAATCAGGTCACTCGTCGGTGTGCCATGGCACAGCAGCACCTCGTCGTTCAGCGCCATGGTGGGCGGCAGGCTCGCCAGCCAGTCGCGGTGCTCGGCCTGCAGGCAGCGCACGGTGTGGGCGTCGGTGGCGCTCATGCGCTCCAGGGCCTGCGTGAGCACCTGGCGTTCATGGTTGCCGGCGATGGCGGGCAGGCCCAGCGGCATCAGGCGGTCGGCGGTTTCCGCCGGCCACAACGGCCCGGAGAGGATGTCGCCGAGGTTCACGGTCACATCGGCCCCGCAGCGTGCGATGTCGGCCAGCACCGCCTCGAGTGCGGGCAGGTTGCCGTGGATGTCGGAGATGGCGGCGATGCGCACGGGAGGCTCCCTTTGGTCAATGCAGGCTGCGGGCCACTTCGATCGCTTCTTCGATGCGCTCGACCGCGTGGATGGTCAGCCCTTCGATCGGCTTCTTCGGGGCATTGGCCTTGGGCACCACTGCGATGCTGAAGCCGAGCTTGGCCGCCTCCTTCAGGCGCTCCTGCCCGCGCGGTGCCGGCCGCACCTCGCCCGCCAGGCCGACCTCGCCGAAGGCGATGAAACCGCGCGGCAGCGGCCGCCCGCGCAGCGAGCTCTGGATGGCCAGCAGCACCGCCAGGTCCGCCGCCGGCTCGCTGATGCGCACACCGCCCACCGCGTTGACGAACACGTCCTGGTCCATGCAGGCCACCCCGGCATGGCGGTGCAGCACCGCCAGCAGCATCGCCAGGCGGTCTCGGTCCAGGCCCACCGACAGGCGCCGCGGGCTGGGGCCGCCGGAATCCACCAGCGCCTGGATCTCCACCAGCATCGGCCGCGTGCCCTCCAGCGTGACCAGCACCACCGAGCCGGGCACCGGCTCGCCATGGGTGGACAGGAAGATCGCGCTCGGGTTGGTCACGCCCTTGAGGCCGCGTTCGGTCATGGCGAACACGCCGATCTCGTTGACCGCGCCGAAGCGGTTCTTGAAGGCCCGCACCAGGCGGAAGCTGGAATGCGTGTCGCCCTCGAAATAGAGCACCGTGTCCACGATGTGCTCCAGCACGCGCGGGCCGGCCAGCGTGCCTTCCTTGGTGACATGGCCCACCAGCACCATCGCCGTGCCGGTGGCCTTGGCGGTGCGGGTCAACTGCGCCGCGCACTCGCGCACCTGCGCCACCGAGCCGGGCGCCGAGGTGAGCTGGTCGGAATACACCGTCTGAATGGAGTCGATCACGCAGAAGGCCGGCTGCTCGCTGGCGACGGTGGCGAGGATCTTCTCCAGCTGGATCTCCGCCAGCACCCGCACCTTGGTGCCGGCCAGGCCGAGCCGGCGCGAGCGCAGCGCCACCTGCGCGGTGCTCTCTTCCCCGGTGACATAGAGCACCGGCACCTGGAGCGACAGCGCATCCACCGCCTGCAGCAGCAGGGTCGACTTGCCGATGCCCGGGTCGCCGCCGATCAGCACCACGCCCCCGGCCACGATGCCGCCGCCCAGCACCCGGTCCAGCTCCTCGATGCCGGTGGGCGTGCGGTCCACGTCCGACGCCTCGATCTCGGACAAGGTGGCCGCCGGCATCGACTTGGCCAGGGCCTGGAAGCGGTGGCGCGCGCTGGTGGTGTTGTCCGCCACGCTTTCTTCCAGCGTGTTCCAGGCGCCGCACTCGGGGCACTTGCCCAGCCACTTGGGGCTGGTGCCGCCGCACTGGGTGCAGACGTAAACCGTTTTTTCCTTCGCCATGCGCGGATTGTGGAGCCCCCGGCCGCCTGGCGGCCGCTCCCCGGGCTGACTGGAGCCTCCCTCGTGGAGGGAGGCTGGAGGGTGCGGTCGGTCGCGCTGGAGCTCCCTCCTGGAGGGGGCTCGGGGAGCCATGCCTTAAGCCGCAGGCTAGGAGGCAGCGCGGCTTCTGCCGCGCGGCCTCCTAGCCGTCGCCCACCTTGCCGCGCAGCGCCTTCACCTGGCCGCGCTGGCTCTTGCCCTCCAGCCGCCGCTGCTTGGAGCCGAACGTCGGTTTGGTGGGCTTGCGCGGCTTGGGCGGCGTGGCCACGCTGTCCACCAGCGCCTGCAGCCGCTCCATGGCTTCGGCCAGGTTCATCGGCTGGCTGCGGTGGGTCTGCGCCTTGATCACCACCACGCCCTCGCCGGTGATGCGCTGGTCACCCAGGGCCAGCAGGCGCGCCTTCACCGCCTCCGGCAGGGACGACGCGTGGACGTCAAAGCGCAGCTGCACTGCGCTGGACACCTTGTTGACGTTCTGCCCGCCCGCGCCCTGGGCGCGGATCGCTGTCCACTCCACCTCGTCCGGGCGCACCTGCGGCATGGCGACGGATCAGCTCGTGGCTTCCTGCCGGATTTCCTGGTAGCGGCGCTCCAGCTCCTGGCGCAGCTGCTTGCGCAGCTTGGCCGCCTCGCAGCGGTGCTTTTCCGCTGGCGTGGCCGGCTGCAGCGGCGGCACCGGCACCGGCTTGCGTTCGTCGTCCACTGCCACCATCGTGAAGAAGCAGCTGTTCACATGCCGCTCTTCCTGGGTGCGGATGTTCTCGGCGATCACCTTCACGCCGACCTCCATCGACGAGGTGCCGGTGTGGTTCACGCTGGCCAAAAAGGTGACCAGCTCGCCCACGTGGATGGGCGAGCGGAACACCACCTGGTCCACCGACAGGGTGACCACGTAGCGCCCGGCGTAGCGGCTGGCGCAGGCATAGGCCACCTGGTCCAGGAGCTTGAGGATGGTGCCGCCGTGCACGTTGCCGGCAAAGTTGGCGGTGTCCGGCGTCATCAGCACCGTCATGGAGAGCTGGTGGGAAGGCAGGGTCATGAGGGGTCGCAAAGCGCGGGCTGAAGTGCCTGCATTGTGCGGCCAGGCTCTTGCTGCAGCAGCCGCACCTCGGCCGGCCCGCCCTCCGCACTGAGCACCGCTTGGGCGCCGGCGGCCAGCGCCATGGACTGGCCAGCGACCAGGAAGTGGTCATCCGGGTCGCCGGCCCGCGTGAGCCAGACCCGGCCCTGCAGCACGCTCAGGCGCACCGGGTGCTCGTCGTTGCAGCGCAGGTGCTGGCCTTCGCGCAGTTGCAGGAGGGTGGGCTGGGCGGTGGTGGTCATGGGGCGCTCCTTGTCAATGGCGTCCAGTGTCGGCAGCCGGCCGCCCGACCGACAGAGCCAGAGCAGAACCAAATGGAGCAGCACAGTTGGCCCGCCGCTGTGCGCTGTATTGCCCGCAACTGGGCACATCTGTGCCGGTACGGCAGCGCAGGAACTCCTCACAATAGGGTGCATGGACGACTCTGCGCGATCGCCGTCCGCCGCCGTTCCGGGGGCCGACACCCTGTACCAACGCATTGCGGGCCAGATCGAACGCGGCATTGCCAGCGGCGCGCTGCGCGCCGGCGCCCGCCTGCCCTCCGTGCGCCAGCTCAGCCTGCAGCACGGCGTGAGCATCACCACCGCGCTGCAGGCCCTGCGCCACCTGGAGAACCAGGGCATCGTGCAGGCGCGGCCCAAGTCCGGTTATTTCGTGATGCCGCGGGCACCCTCGCTGCCGGAGCCGCAGTTCGACCTGCGGGTGGACGCGGCCAGCTTCGTGAGCATGGACCACGTGCTGCACGAGTTCCTGCTCACGGTGGAGGACCCGCTCGCGCTGCCCGCTTTCCACGCCGCGCCGGCGCGCTCGCTGCTGCCGGAAGCCAAGCTGCAGCACATCCTGGCCAGCGTGAACCGGCGCCACCCGGAATACGCCACCACCTACAACATGGGCGGCAGCCTCGCCCTGCGCCAGCAGATCGCACGCCGGGCGGTCGGCTCGGGCGTGCAACTGCGGCCGGAAGAGATCGTTGTCACCAACGGCGGCATGGAGGCGATGTACCTGGCGCTGAAATCCGTGGCCAGCGCCGGCGACACCATCGCGCTGGAATCGCCCACCTACTTCCACCTGCTGCAGTCGGTGGAAAGCCTGGGCATGCGGGCGCTGGAGATCCCCAGCCATCCGAGGGTGGGCATTTCGCTGGAGGCACTGGACTTCGCGACGCAAACGCCGGGCGCCGTGAAGGCCTGCATCCTGCTGCCGCACTTTCCCAACCCCGGTGGCAGCCTGATGCCGGTGGAGCGCAAGCGCCAGCTGGTGCAGCTGTGCGCCGACCGCGGCATCACGCTGATCGAAAGCGACATCTACGGCGAGCTGTATTTCGGCGACCAGCGCCCGCCGGTGCTCAAGAGCTTCGACGAACACAACGACGTGATCCTGTGCTCGGCCTTCACCAAGACGGTGGCGCCGGGCTACCGCATCGGCTGGGTGGCGCCCGGGCGACATTTCCTCAAGACGCAGGCGCTGAAGATGCGCACCTCGGTGGCCTGCCCGATGCTGCAGCAGGAAGTGCTGGCAGAGTTCATGCGCGATGGCGGCTACGACCACCACCTGCGCCGGCTGCGCGCCGCGCTCAAGACCCAGGCGCACCAGATGGCCGATGCGGTGGCGCGCTACTTCCCCATGGGCTGCCGGCTCAGCCTGCCCCAGGGTGGGCTGCTGCTGTGGATCGAGCTGCCGCGCCATGTGGACTCGCGCGCGGTGTTTGCGCTGGCGCGGCTGGAGCACATCGGCGTGGCGCCGGGCGCGGCCTTCAGCATCAGCCGGCGTTTCGACCACTTCATCCGGCTGCAATACGGCCAGCCCTGGACACCGGAGCTCGACTCGGCGCTGCGCCGGCTGGGGCAGATCGTGGCCAAGCTGGCCGAAGCGCCGGTCGCCGCGCCCACCACCCAGTGGGAAGCGGCCTGAGGCCGGCCGGAGAACCGCGGCGCGCAAGCCGCAGCAGCCGGGTGCGGGGCGGCTTCTAGCCTCCCTTGGCGGCGCCCGCGGCTTCCGCCCGTGCATAGGCCGCGGGCGTGCGGCCCACCAGGCGCTTGAAGTCGCGGATGAAGTGCGCCTGGTCGAAATACCCCAGCTCCTGCGCCAGCGCGGGCCAGTCCACCGGCGCGCCGTGCTGCAGCCGCTCGATGGCGTCGTGCATGCGGTAGCGCTTGATCACCCATTTGGGACCGATGCCCACGTAGTCGTTGAACAGCCGCTGCAGCGCACGCGGACTGACGCCGCAGCGCTGGGCGAGTGCCTCCACGCGCGTGAGATCGCGGTCGTGCACGATGCCGGCAACGATGTGGGCCACCCACGCCGCCTGCGGATTGGGCGGTGGGCAACGCGGCCGCAGGAAACGCTCCATGGTGGCCGCCATGGCTGCCATGTCGCCGGCAGTCAGCACCTGCGTTTCGAGCGCCTGGCAAGCGCCGCCGAACACCTCGGCCAGGCTGGCGGAGCGGTTCACCAGCTGCGACACCGGCCGCCCGAACCAGGGCCGGAAGGCACCGGCCTTGAACTTCACGCCGAACACCAGGCCGCAGCCGGCCAGCTCGCGCCTGAAGCGGCCCTCGTGCACACCCCACACCGCCGTGCGGCCCGCCTCCACGACGAGGTGCACATTGGGATGGGGCAGCGTCTCCTGCACCTGCGGCGGTGCAGCGCCCATGTCCCAGCGCACGCACCAGAAGTGCTCCAGCCAGTCGGCCAATGCGGAGCCGGGCGCCAGGCGGTCGTGCCGGAAGGTGCCGGGGCCGAGGTGGCGGCGCAGCACGCCGCGCGGTGCGCCGGGGTCGCGTCGCGTTTTTGCAATCGGCGATGCGTCCGCCCTGTTCAAATCGATGCTCATCCCGTCAAGGTTGTTTTGCATGACGCCCAGATCGCGCATCATCGCCGCAGCGGCCACAACCGCCGCCGTGCTGCTGTCGGCTCCGGCAGCACACTGCGCCGACGCGCCGGCCGCCCCGCACAAGGAGACTCGCATGACCACCACCGCCACCGGCCCGTTCGAGGTGAAGCTCAATCCGGAGGCGCCCAGTGCGCCGGCCTCGGCGGCAGGCCTGGGCCGCATGTCGCTGGACAAGCAGTTCCACGGCGACCTGGAAGCACGCAGCCAGGGGGAGATGCTCGCCTTCCGCAGCCCGGTGGAGGGCTCCGCCGGCTACGTGGCGATGGAAACCGTGACCGGCCGCCTGCACGGGCGCGAGGGCAGCTTCACCTTGCAGCACAGCTCGACGATGCGGCGCGGTGCGCCGGTGCAGTCGATCAGCGTGGTGCCCGATTCGGGCACCGGCGAGCTCACCGGGCTGGAGGGGCGCATGACGATCATCATCGAAGGCGGCAAACACTCATACCGGTTCGAGTACAGCCTGCCCGAGCCGCGCTGAGCGCGCCGGCAGGGGAGCACTGCGCCGGTCAGGCGCGCAGGCGCTCTGGCGGCGGCGCCGAGGCCGGCTTCGCGCGCAGCCCGGGCAGGCTGGTGAGGCGCGGTGCCGCGCTTTGCAGCACCCGCCACAGCGCCAGTGCCGCCGGCTCCACGTCCTTGCGCCACACCAGGCGCCAGGGCCGGCGCAGCGGCGTGCGCGCCAGGCGGCGCGCCACCACGTCGCCGCGCCGCAGGTGCGGCTCGGCCACCCATTCGGACAACACGCCGATGCCCATGCCGGCGCGCGCGAAGTCGATCACCGCCTCTGTCAGCGGCATCAGCTGGTAGTGCAGCGGCGCCTCGCCCCGCCGGGCTGCAAGCGGCTTGTGGAACCAGCCCATGTCGCGGGTGGGCAGACGCGAGGTGAGCAGGGTTTCGCCGGCCAGGTCGGCCCGCGTGAGTGCCGGCAGCGCCGCCAGGCGATGCGAGGCCGCCATCACGAACACCACTTCGTCGGCAAACAGCGGTTTGTCCACCAGGCGGCGGCTGCGCGGCGTGGGCGCCTCGCTGATCAGCGCGACGTCGATCTCGCCGGCCAGCAGCGCGGCCACCGGATCGCGCGTGCCGTCCAACGCGATCTGCAACGACACCCCCGGCAGCGCGGCTTGCAGTGCGCGCACCGCGCTCGGCATCCAGTGGTAGGCGGTGTAGCACTCGCACACCAGGCGCAGCGGCTGCACCGGTGTGGCCGGGGCACGCAGCTGTGCCTCCAGCTGCTGCAGCTCCGCCAACAGGGGCGGGGCGCCGCGCAGCAGCGCGTGGCCGGCGGGCGTGGGCTCCAGGCCGCGCGGCGTGCGCTCGAACAGGCGCACACCGAGCTTGTGCTCCGCAGCCAGCAGCGCACGGCTGACGGCCGGCTGGGTGAGGTGCAGGCTGGTGGCCGCGCCGGCGGTGCTGCGTGCAGTGGCCAGCGCGAGCACCAGACGCAGGTCGCGGCTGTCGAGCCGGGTGGGCGATGCAATGCGGTCCATGCATCGAGTGTATGTGCCGAATGCGTTGGACGCATCGGCATGCGGTCGCAACACTGCGCTGCATTGCAACCCTTTGGGAGACACCATGTACGCCGACCCCTCCACCGCCACCGCATTTGAGAGCAGCACCTCCGCCACCGCCGAGGTGCTGCGCCGCTTCAACGAAGCCTTCCTGCGCCACGAGCCTGCGCTGCTGCCGCCGCTGATCGCGCCCGACTGCGTGGTCGAGCGCTCGCAGCCCACGGCCGACAGCACGCACCTGGTGGGCGGCCCGGCCTGCCTGGCGATGTGGCTGGAGATCGCCGCCAACCGCAACGGCCACTTCACCTTGGAAGAGGTGGTGGTGATGGGCGAACGTGGCCTGATCTTCTGGGAGTACCGCACCGGGCCCGGGCCGGCCGAGGTGTCGCGCGGGCTGAACGTGATGACCGTGCGCGGCGGCCGCATCGTTGAAGGCCGCGGCTACGTCAAGCGCCCGGCTTGAAGGAGCCCATCATGAAGAGCTATCACATGACCCTGGGCGCGGGGCTGCAGGGCCTGGTGCTGCGTGAGCACGAAGTGCCGCAGCCCGGGCCGGGCGAGGTGCTGCTGAAGGTGCACGCCGTGTCGCTGAACTTTCGCGAGCTGATGATCCTGCAGCAGGGCCGTTACCCCCTGCCGGTGAAGCCGGACGTGATCGGCCTGTGCGATGGCGCCGCCGAAGTCGTGCAGCTGGGCGCAGGGGCGCACCGGTTCGCCCTGAGCGACCGCGTGGTGGCGTCCATCTTTCCCCATTGGCAGGCCGGGCCGTTCACCGCGCAGCGCGCCGCCCAGCTCGGTGGCTCGCTCGACGGCATGCTGACCGAATACGCAGTGCTGCCGCAGGACGCGCTGGTGCCGGTGCCCGACCACCTGTCCTGGGAGGAGGCCGCCTGCCTGCCGTGTGCCGGGGTCACCGCCTGGAACGCCCTCACCGGCGGCCTGCCCTTGCAGGCGGGGCAGGACGTGCTGGTGCTCGGCTCCGGCGGCGTCTCGCCGTTTGCGCTGCAAGTCGCCAAGGCCTTTGGTGCACGCGTGATCGCCACCAGCTCGGGCGAGGCCAAGGCGCGGCAGCTGCGCAAGCTGGGCGCGGACGCGGTGATCGACCGCGGCGTGGTGCCCGACTGGTCGGCCGAGGTCAAACGGCTCACCGGCGGTACCGGGGTGCAGCACGTGGTGGAGGTGGGCGGCGGCGCCACCTTGCCGCAGTCACTGCAGTCGGTGGCCCTGGGCGGCGAGATCGCTTTTGTCGGCACTGCCGCGGGTGGCAGCTCGTTGATCGACGCCAATGCGGTGTTCGCCTCGGGCGCCGTGCTGCGCCCGGTGGCGGCCGGCAGCCGCGAACAGCTGGCCGCCTTCGCCCGCACGATGGCGGTCAACACCCTGCGCCCGGTCATCGCACGCGTGTTCGACTTCGAGGACGCGCCGGCGGCGCTGGCCTGGTACGCCCAGGGCCAGGCGGTGGGCAAGACAGTGATCCGGGTGGCGTCGTGAACCGGGCGCGCAGCTCTGCGCTCAGAAGGTGTGAATGAACCGGGCGTGCGCGAGCAGGCTGCGCAAACGGACTCAATCTAGGCGCAAAGCACAGCCGTAGCTCGGGCCACGGCGAGCATTTGCAACGACGAGTGGGGCCGTTTGCGAAGGATGAGCGGGCATGACGGGTTCGTTCACACCTTCTCAGGCCACCACGCTGACCGGCACCCGGCGCGCCAGCGCGCACATCAGTTCGTAGCCCAGCGTGCCGGCCGCGTGCGCCACCTCGTCGATCGGCAGCAGGCTGCCGTGCGGCCCGCGGCCCCACAAGGTGACCTCGCTGCCCAGGCCGGCATCGGGCACCGGGGACAGGTCGACCGCGATCATGTCCATGGACACCCGACCCAGCGTGCGGCAGCGCACGCCGTCCACCAGCACCGGCGTGCCGGTGCCGCAGTGGCGCGGATACCCGTCGGCATAACCGCAAGCGGCGGTGCCGACGCGCAGCGGCGTCTCGGCGCGGAAGGTGCTGCCGTAGCCCACGGTGTCGCCGGGCTGCAGGTCGTGCACCGCGATCAGCCGGGTGCGCAGGGTCATGGCCGGCTGCAGGCCCCAGTGGGCGATGTCGTGCTCGGGATGGTCGGGGGCGGAGCCGAAGCTCATGATCCCGGTGCGCACCCAGTCGGCCCGCACCTCCGGCAGGTGGGCATGGCGCAAGGTGGCGGCGCTGTTGCTGAGCGAGCGTTCGCCGGGCAGGTCGCGCGTGGCCTCCACGAAGGCCTGCACCTGGTGCCCGATGCCGCGCGGGCCGTCGGCGTCCGAGAAATGGGTGACCAGCGAGATCTCGTCCACCTGCGGCAGCGCGTTCAGCCGGGTCCAGGCGCTGCGGTAGGCATGGGGCGCAAAACCGAGCCGGTTCATGCCGGAGTTCATCTTGAGGAACACCCGGTGCGGGCGCTGGGTCTTGTGCGCGGCCAGCCAGTCGATCTGGGCGTCGTTGTGCACCACATGCCACAGGTCCAGGCGGGAACACAGCTCCAGGTCGCGCGGCTCGAAGGCACCTTCCAGCAGCAGGATGGGGCCGCGCCAGCCAAGCGTGCGCACCCGCTCCGCCTCGTTGAGGTCCAACAGCGCAAATCCGTCGGCAGCGCGGAAGGCCTCGTACACACGCTCGATGCCATGGCCGTAGGCGTCGGCCTTCACCACCGCCCAGACCCGTGCATCCGGCGCCGCCTGGCGAGCCCGCCGCAGGTTGTGGGCCAGGGCGTCGGTGTGGATCAGCGCTTCGATCGGGCGGGGCATGGTGCGGAAGATTCTGCCAGCCGGCCCGTCGAGCAATTCTCCAAAGCGCAAGGCTCGCACCGGCACAACCCCCGGTCGTTTCGGGCCTGCATGCTATAAACCCCGCCGGCTCCGTCTTTTGCCGACGGTCTGAGACCCCACACTCCGCACCGACCGTCCGCGCGCCGCCAGAGCGAATGAAAAAAGGCTTCTACACGATCATGTCAGCGCAGTTCTTCAGCTCGCTGGCGGACAACGCATTGTTCGTGGCGGCGGTGGAACTGCTCAAGACCTCGGGCGCGGCCGAGTGGCAGCGCGCCGCCCTGGTGCCGATGTTTGCGCTGTTCTATGTGGTGCTGGCCCCTTTTGTGGGCGCGTTCGCCGACGCCGTGCCCAAGGGCAAGGTGATGTTCGTGTCCAACGCCATCAAGGTGGGCGGCTGCCTGCTGATGCTGTTCGGCACCCATCCGCTGCTGGCCTACGCGATCGTCGGCCTGGGCGCCGCCGCCTACTCGCCGGCCAAGTACGGCATCCTCACCGAGCTGCTGCCGCCGTCGCAGCTGGTCAAGGCCAACGGCTGGATCGAGGGCCTGACCATCGGCTCCATCATCCTGGGCCTGCTGATGGGCGGCCAGCTGGTGGGCCGGGCGGTGGCGTCTCACCTGCTGGCCGTCGATGTGCCGTATGTGAATACCGGCATCGACACGCCGCCCGAGGCGGCGATCTCCAGCCTGATCCTGCTGTACATCATCGCGGCGGCCTTCAACCTGCGCATCCCGCGCACCGAGGCGCCGCTGCAGCCGCTGGCGCACAACCTGATCGTGCTGGTGCGCGACTTTTCCCAGTGCAACGCCCGGCTGTGGAACGACCGCCTGGGCCAGATCTCGCTGGCCACCACCACCGTGTTCTGGGGCGCCGGCGGCAACCTGCGCTATGTGGTGCTGGCCTGGGCCACCGCCGCGCTGGGCTACACCACCACCCAGGGCACCTCGCTCACCGGCGTGGTGGTGATAGGCACCGCCGCCGGCGCACTGCTGGCCTCGGTGATCATGCGGCTGGACAAGGCCACCGCCGTGATCCCGCTGGGCGTGGGCATGGGGCTGGTGGTGATTGCGATGAATGCCATCCACAACGTGTGGATGGCCGTGCCCTTCCTGATCCTGCTGGGCGGCTTCGGTGGCTTCCTGGCGGTGCCGATGAATGCGCTGCTGCAGCATCGCGGCCACAGCCTGATGGGCGCCGGCCGCTCGATCGCGGTGCAGAACTTCAACGAACAGGCGGCCATCCTTGGCTTTGGCGCCTTCTACACCGGGCTCACCCGGTTCGGCCTGTCGTCGGCCGGCGCGATCACCCTGTTCGGCCTGCTGGTGGCCGGCACCATGGGCCTGATCTGGCGCTGGCACCGGCGCAACCTGGTGATGCACGGCGACGAGGTGCAGCGCCTGCTGGCCATCGCCCGCTCCGACCGGCACTGACGCCGCCGAGACCTCCCCGCGTTGTTCAGCGCTGGATGGCGCGCACCGGCCCGGGACGGGTGAAGGTGGCACCGTGCGCGGCCAGCAGGCGGCGCAGGCTGCCGTCGTCCACCGGCTTGACCAGGTAGGCATCGGCACCGGCCAAGGTGGCGCGCACGCGCTGCACCGGCGCATCGGTGTCGCTCAGCAGGAACACGGCCGGGCGGGTGCCCGTGCCGACGGCGTGCTGGTGTTTCACATGCTGGCAGAGGTTGAGCCCGTCCATCTCGCTGGCCGCGCCCAACTCGGTGTCGACGAACACGAACTGGAAAGCCAGGCGCGCCATCAGCTCCAGCGCCTTGCCGCTGGTATTGGCGCGCGCCACCGACAAGCCCAGCGCCTGCAGCTGGCGCTCCAGCGTGCGCGCGCTCAGGTCGTTGGGGTCCACCAGCAGCACCTGGGGCGACACGGTGCGTGCAGGTTCCGGCAGGTCGCTGGCGCGCCGGCCAGTGGGTGGCGCAGCGGCGCCGGCCCAACGCTGCCCCACCACGCCGTCGAGCTCGCGCAGCACGTGCAGCGGGTCGATCGGCCGCATCATCCACGCCAGCGCACCTTCGGGCGCCTGCGCGCCGATGAACACCGTGTCGGCCACCCGGCCCGCGGCAATGACCTGGTCCACCACGCCGGGGTGGTCCGCATCGGCCACGATGAAGCGGGCGTCCTCGGGCGAGTCGGTCTGCTCGTAGGCGGGGAAGCGGTCCCCGGCGAGGCGGAAGTAGGACGCCAGCGCGCTGCGCTCGAACTCGCTGAAGCCTTGCAAGGCAACGCGGACACGGGGATGGGAAGCAGCGGCAGCGGCGGTCATGAACGAGGTATCAGGCGGGGCTGGCAATCATGTTCGGAGCGCGCGGCAGCGCTGTCAACGCGGCCCGCCCGGCAAACAGGGGGTGGCCCACGCGACTAACATGCACTTGTGTGGTGCCGGGCCGATGTTCAGAGTCCGGCCGGCAGCACTGGTTCCGCTTGCAACAGAAAGGCAGCCCATGACCGCCCAAAGCCTGTACGACTTCGAGGCCCGCACGATCGACGGCCAGACCCGCCGCCTGAGCGACCTGAAAGGCCATGTCGTGTTGATCGTCAACACCGCCAGCGAGTGCGGGTTCACCCCGCAGTTCGCCGGCCTGGAAAAGCTGTGGGCCCAGTACAAGGACCGCGGGCTGGCGGTGGTGGGCTTCCCGAGCAATGAATTCGGCGGCCAGGACCCGGGCAACGATGAACAGATCGCCTCCTTCTGCCAGGTGAACTACGGCGTCAGCTTCCCGATGATGAGCAAGATCGAGGTCAACGGTGCCAGTGCGCATCCGCTGTTCCAGTGGCTCAAGCAGCAAGCACCGGGCCTGCTGGGTACCCAGGCGATCAAGTGGAACTTCACCAAGTTCCTGGTCGGCCGCGACGGGCAGGTGATCAAGCGCTATGCCCCCAACGACACGCCCGAATCGCTGGAAAAAGACATCGTGGCCGCACTCGCCGCGCCGGCGCCCTGACCTGCACCCTTTCACTCCCGGAGAACCCATGTTCCAGCACGTCGAACCCTTCGGCGGCGACCCCATCCTGTCGCTCAACGAGGACTTCCAGAAGGATCCTCGCCCCCACAAGATCAACCTGTCGATCGGCATCTACTTCGACGACGAAGGCCGCATACCGGTGATGGCCTCGGTGCGCCGCGCCGAGCAGAAGCTGCTGCAGAACAACGGCCCCAAGCCCTACCTGCCGATCGAGGGGGCGGCCAACTTCCGCGCTGAAGTGCAGAAGCTGCTGTTCGGCCCCGGCCACGAGGCGGTGACCTCCGACCGCATCGCCACCATCCAGTCGGTGGGTTCCAGCGGCGGCCTGAAGGTGGGCGCCGACTTCATCAAGCGCTACTTCCCGGCCAGCGAGGTGTGGGTGAGCGACCCCACCTGGGACAACCACCGCTCGATGTTCGAAGGCGCGGGCATCACGGTGCGCACCTATCCGTACTACGACCCCGCCACCGGCGGCGTGCGTTTTGCCGAGATGATGTCCGCGCTGCGCGCCTTGCCGGCCAGCACGGTGGTGCTGCTGCATGCCTGCTGCCACAACCCCACCGGCGTGGACCTCACGCGCGCGCAATGGGATGAGCTGATTCCACTGCTGAAGGAGCGCCAGCTGCTGCCTTACCTGGACCTGGCCTACCAGGGCTTCGGTGACGGCATCGAGGCCGACGCCTATGCGGTGCGCCAGCTGGCGGCCGCCGGCGTGAGCTTCTTCATCGCGAACTCCTTCTCCAAGAGCATGAGTGTGTACGGTGAACGCTGCGGTGCGCTCAGCGTGGTGTGCCCCGACGCCGCACAGGCCGCCAACGTGCTGGGCCAGCTCAAGTTCACGGTGCGGCGCAACTACTCCAGCCCGCCCATTCACGGCGGCCAGATCGTGGCGCTGGTGCTGGGCGAGCCGGAGCTGCGCAGCCTGTGGGAGCAGGAGCTGGCGGCCATGCGCGAGCGCATCCTGGCCATGCGCAAGACGCTGCACGGCGTGCTCACGCAGAAGGTGCCGGGCCGCAACTTCGACTACTTCCTCACCCAGCACGGCATGTTCAGCTACACCGGCTTGAGCGCCGACCAGGTGGACCGGCTGCGCGAAGAGCATGCGGTGTACCTGGTGCGCTCGGGCCGCATCTGCGTGGCGGGCTTGAACTCGCACAACGTGGAGCCGGCCGCCAAGGCGATGGCGGCGGTGATCGCCCAGGGCTGATCCTTCGCCCCTTGCCGGGTGAATGCAAGGCGCTCCACGGAGCGCCTTTTTCATGCCCGCAGCACAGCGCCTCATCCAGCGCGGCGCCGGCGGCGTACATGAAGTCCAGCAGCCGGTGTAAGGAACGCCACAGAGCACCGACTGACTCCCGCCGCCTCACTGCGATGGCGAGCGTTCAACCCACACCAAGAGGAAATCACCATGGCAAACATCAAGACCGGTCTGGCCATCGCCACCGCTGCCGCCGCCCTGCTGTCCACCGGCCTGCTGGCCACCACCGCCCAGGCGGCCGACCAGGGCGCGGTGAAGTGCTCCGGCGTCAACAGCTGCAAGGGCACCTCGGAATGCAAGACCGCCTCCAACGAGTGCAAGGGCCACAACAGCTGCAAGGGCCAGGGCTGGGTGAGCAAGAAGTCCGCCGCCGAGTGCACCAAGGCCGGCGGCAAGGTCGTCACGGAATAAGCGCTGTTCCAGGAGCCACGGGCCGCGACGCATCGCGGGCCCGTGTTGTGAACCGATGCACGCCCATCGCGGGCATCGGCCTTTTTCCTGCACGACGACCATGACCTCCCTGCACGGCTTCGGCCTGGGCCTGCGCCCCGAGCACTACCGCGACTTCCTCGAAGGCCGCCCGCGCGTGGACTGGCTGGAGGTGATCTCCGAGAACTACATGGTGCCTGGCGGCAAGCCGCTGCACCACCTGGACCGCATCCGGCGCGACTACACCATGGTGATGCACGGCGTGTCCCTGTCCATCGGCGGCAGCGACGCGCTGGACCTGCACTACGTGCGCGAACTCAAGGCGCTGGTTGACCGGGTGCAACCGGCCTGGGTGTCGGACCACCTGTGCTGGACCGGCACAACCGGGCACAACCTGCACGACCTGCTGCCCCTGCCGTACACCGAAGCCGCCTTGCGCCACCTGGTGCCCCGCATCCACCAGGTGCAGGACCTGCTGGGCCGGCGCCTGGTGCTGGAAAACGTGTCCAGCTACGTGAGCTTCGCGGCCGACGAGATCAGCGAAGCCGAGTTCATCGTGCAGCTGCTGCAGCGTGCCGACTGCCAGCTGCTGCTGGACGTGAACAACGTTTACGTGAGCAGCGTGAACCACGGCTTCGACGCACATGCCTTCATCGATGCGATGCCGTCCGAGCGGGTGGTTCAGCTGCACCTGGCGGGCCACCAGGATCATGGCGACCACCTGGTGGATACGCACGACGCCCCGGTGTGCGACGCGGTGTGGGATCTGTACGGGTACACCGTGCAGCGCCTGGGTGGCGTGCCGACGATGATCGAACGCGACGACCACATCCCGCCGCTGGACGAGCTGGTGGCCGAGCTGGACCGGGCGCGCCAGATCGCCGCCAAGAACACGGCGTCGGTGCTGGAGATGGCCGCATGACAACGCTGCAGGCGCAGCAGCAGGCCCTGCTGCAGGCCATCACCGCACAGGCGCCACCCGCGGACACCCGCTGGCTACGCGCCAGCCCCGGCGGCGCCGCGCCGCGCCTAGGCATCTACCGCCACGCCTACCGTGCCCGCCTGGCCGCTGCGCTGGCTGACAACCACACCGTGCTGCAACGCGCGCTCGGTGACGACGCCTTCGCGGAACTGGCGGCGGCCTATGTGGCGGCCTGCCCGTCCACCACACCCTCGATCCGCTGGTTCGGCGATCGGCTGGCGGACTACATGTGCAGCCGGGAGGACCTGGTGCCGCATCCGGCGCTGGTGGACCTTGCGCGCATGGACTGGGCCTTGCGCGCTGCCTTCGACGCATCCGACGCCGCCGAGCTCGGGCTCGGCGCCCTGGCCAACGTGGCGCCGCAGCAGTTCGCGGGGCTGCGCTTCACGGCGCACCCGAGCGTGCGGCTGCTGGTGATGGACTGGACGATCGAGCCGGCCTGGCGCACACTGCGCGAGCACGACCCTGCCTCCGGCGCCGACGAACCGCAGCTGCCGGAACCGGAAGCCGCGCCGCACACGCTGCTGGTCTGGCGCCGGCAGCTGGACACGCAGTGGCGCTCCCTGAGCGCGCTGGAAGCAGCGCTGCTGCAGGCGGCCTTCGATGGGGAGCCCTTCGGCGCCCTGTGCGAGCGGGCTGCGGCCGCGCTGGACGGTGATGCGGAACAGGCCGCCGCCACCTGCGCCGGCGCGCTGCAGCAGTGGCTGCAGGACGGGCTGTTCTGCGCTGTGCAGCCAGCCCTGGGCTGACAGGCGCAGCCAGCCTCAGGCGTTGCCCGTTCGCCCGCCCGATTGGGTCTTGCGCTGGTCTTCCCGCGTTTCACGCGGCACGCCGGCGGCGCGTTCTTCGCCGGCCACGTCCTCCTGGTGTTCGGAGTGGGCGCCGTATTCGTCGGACGCCTGCTCACGATTCCATTCGCCGGGCGTGGCCTTGTTCTCCTTGGCGGCGCCAGGCGGTGATGCAGCGGGGCGGGTGGGCTCGGCCATGGTCTGCTCCTTCGGGTGACAGCTGTGTGGGCCATCACCCGGGCAACACGGATGCCCGCGCGCCGGCCGGCTGGGGCGGCTTGTCAGATGCAGCGCCCGCCGTCCACTTCCATCGCCACGCCGGTGATCATGGAAGCCTCGTCGCTGCAGAGGAAACACGCGGCGTTGCCCAGGTCCTCCGGCGTGGAAAAACGGCCGATCGGGATGGTGGAGAGGAACTTCGCGCGCATCTCCGGCGTGTCCTCGCCCATGAAGGTCTTGAGCATCGGCGTTTCGCCGGCCACCGGGTTGAGCGCGACCACGCGGATGCCGAAGGATGCGAGTTCCACCGCCATGGAGCGGGTGGCGGTGATGACCCAGCCCTTGCTGGCGTTGTACCAGGTGAGCCGCGGGCGCGGGCTCACGCCGGCGGTGGAGGCCATGTTGAGGATCACGCCGCCTTCGCCGGTGCGCTCCTTCTGCTCCTTGAAGCGTGGCACCACCTCGCGGCAGGCGAGGTAGATCGCTTTCATGTTCACCGCCACGATGCGGTCGAACTCGTCCTCGGGCAAGGTCTCCAGCGGCTGAGGCGTGTGGCCCACGCCGGCGTTGTTCACCAGGATGTGCAGGCCGCCGAAATGCGCCTCGGCGGCCTCCATCATGATGGTGACGTCGGCCGGGTTGCTCACGTCCACGCGCATCGCGCGCGCCCGTGGACCGAGCGACGCGGCCACGTCCAGGCCGGCTTGCAGGTCGCGGTCGGCAATGAGCACCTGCGCGCCCTCGGCCACGAACTTGCGCGCAATGCCGGCGCCGAAGCCGGAGCCCCCGCCGGTGACGATGGCGATCTTGTCTTTCAGTCGCATGCGGTCTGCCCCTGTGGGTTGTGTCACCCGTGGTGGATGGCGATGGTTTTCAGCGTGGAGAAACCATACAGCGCCTCGAAGCCTTTTTCACGCCCGTGGCCTGAGAGTTTCACGCCGCCGAAGGGCAGCTCGATGCCGCCGCCGGCGCCGTAGTTGTTGATGAACACCTGGCCGCACTTCAGCGCGCGCGCCAGGCGCAACTGGCGTCCGCCGTCGCGAGTCCACACCCCGGCCACCAGCCCGTAGGGCGTGCCGTTGGCGATGCGCAGCGCATCGGCTTCGTCGTCGAAGGGGATCACCACCTGCACCGGGCCGAAGATCTCCTCCTGCGCCAGCGCATGCTCGGGCGGCACCTCGGCCACCAGGGTGGGCGGCAGGTAGAAGCCACCATCGGGCGCATCGGCCACCACCTCGGCCTGGGCCGCGATGCGCAGACCGCTGTCCTGCGCCAGGCGCAGGTAGCGTTGCACGATCTCGCGCTGGCGTGCAGAGATGAGCGGGCCCACGTCCAGGTCGCTCAAGGCCGGGCCCACGCGCAGGGCGCGATAACGCTCGGCCATGCGGCGCAGCACCTCCTCGAACACCGGCCGCTGCACCAGGATGCGCGAAGCCGCCGAACAGGTCTGGCCGGCGTTCTGAATGCCGGCGTTCACCAGGAAGGGCAGCGCGGCGTCGAGGTCGGCATCGGCAAACACGATCTGCGGGCTCTTGCCGCCCAGCTCCAAGGTCACCGGCACCGCATGGCGCGCGGCGGCCGCCTGCACCAGCGCGCCGGTGGCCACGCTGCCGGTGAAGCTGATGTGCTGGATGCCGGCATGCGAGGACAAGGCCGCGCCCGCCTCCTCGCCCAGCCCGGGCACCAAGTTGAGCGCCCCGGCGGGCAGGCCGCTGTCGTGCGCGATGTGGGCGAAGGCGAGCGCGGTGAGGCAGGCCTCTTCCGCCGGCTTGAGCACGCAGGCGTTGCCCATCGCCAGCGCCGCGCCCACGCTGCGGCCGATGATCTGCATCGGGTAGTTCCAGGGCACGATGTGGCCGGTGACGCCATGCGGCTCGCGCAGCGTGAGTGCGGTGTAGCCGTTGGCAAAGGGCAAGGTCTCGCCATGCACCTTGTCGGCCGCACCGCCGTAGAACTCGAGGTAGCGCGCCAGCGCCACCGCATCGGCGCGGCCCTGTTTGAGCGGCTTGCCCACGTCCAGCGCTTCGAGGCGGGCCAGTTCGTCGGCCTGCTCCAGCACCCGGGCGGAGATGCGTTGCAGCACGCGGCCGCGCTCGGTGGCGCTCATGCGGCCCCAGTCGCCGGCGAGTGCCGCATGGGCCGCGTGCACCGCGGCATCCACATCGGCCGGGCCGCCGCGGGCGATGGGCACCAGCACCGAACCATCGGAGGGGTTGAGCAGCGGCAGCTGCCCGCCGGAAGCGGGCGCCTGCCAGCGCCCGCCGATGAACACGCGGTCGGTGTCGAAGGCCAGCGTGGCCGCCATGCGCGCTCTCCTGGTGAAGCCGGAAAGGCCATGTTAGCCTCGGCCGACTGTTCGCACCGTGCATCCATGCCCGCTGTGTCTGCCCCCTCACGCCACACCCGACGCAACCGCCCGGCATGAGCGTCTTCCTGCTGCGGCGCCTGCTCACCTTCGCCGCCACCTTGCTGGTGGCCTCGGTGGTGGTGTTTGCCGCGCTGGAGCTGCTGCCGGGCAATGTGGCGCAGATGATGCTGGGCGAAAGTGCCACGCCAGAATCCATCGCCGCGCTGGAAACCAAGCTGGGGCTCAATCGCCCCCCAGTGCAACGCTACGCCGACTGGATCGGCGGCTGGCTGCAGGGCCGCAGCGCGGTCAGCGTGTCCTACGACACCCCCGTGCCGCAGCTGATCGCCGAGCGCCTGCAGGTGAGCCTGCCGCTGGCGCTGATGGCGATGGCGCTCACCACCGTGCTGGCCCTGGCCCTGGGTGTGTACGCCGCCGCGCGCCACAACCGGCTGGGCGACGTGGGCGTGATGGCGCTCAGCCAGGTGGGCATCTCGGTGCCCAGCTTCTGGCTGGCCATCCTGCTGATCTGGTTGTTCGCGGTGAAGCTGCAGTGGGTGTCGGCCGGCGGCTTCCCCGGCTGGGGCGACGAGGATGGTGTGTGGGGCGGCGTGCGCGCCCTGCTGCTGCCCGCCGCGGCGCTAGCGGCAGTGCAGGCCGCCATCCTCGCGCGGGTGACCCGCTCGGCGGTGCTGGAGGTGATGCGCGAGGACTTCGTGCGCACCGCCCGCGCCAAGGGTTTGTCCAAGCGTGCAGTACTGTGGCGCCATGTGCTGCGCAACGCCTTCGTGCCGGTGCTCACCATCATGGGCCTGCAGTTCGCCAACCTGATCACCGGCACCATCATCGTGGAGAACGTGTTCGTGCTGCCCGGCATCGGCCGCCTGGTGTTCCAGGCGATCGCCAACCGCGACCTGGTGGTGGTGCGCGACGTGGTGATGCTGCTGGCCGCGGTGGTGATCTTCATCAACCTGGTGGTCGACCTGTTGTACGCGCTCATCGACCCGCGGCTGCGCCACTCATCATGAGCACGGGCCTCGCTTTGCACAAGCGCGCACGCCACCACCCCAGCTTCGTGCTGGGCGGCGTGCTGGTGGCGCTGATGCTGGCGGCCGCGCTGCTGTCGCTGGTGTGGTCCCCCTACCCGCCGGCCGACATCGACGTGCCGCACAAGCTGGCCCCGCCCAGCGCCTCGCACTGGCTGGGCACCGACAGCCTGGGCCGCGACATTGCGTCGCAGCTGCTGGTGGGTGCGCAGAACAGCATCGTGGTTGGCATCGTGGCCGTGGGCATCGGCCTGCTGTTCGGCGTGTCGCTCGGCTGCCTGGCCTCGGCCCGCCGCGGCTGGGTGGAGGAGCTGGTGATGCGCGCATCCGACTTCGCGTTCGCCTTCCCGGCGCTGCTCACCGCCATCATGCTCACCGCGATCTATGGCCCGGGCCTGCTCAACTCCATCATCGCCATCGGCATCTTCAACGTGCCGGTGTTCGCCCGCATCAGCCGCGGCGCCGCCAATGCGGTGTGGACACGCGACTACGTGCTGGCTGCCCGCGCCTGCGGCAAGGGGCCGTGGCGCATCACGCTCGAACACGTGCTGCCCAACATCGCCAGCGTGCTCATCGTTCAGGCCACCATCCAGTTCGCCGTCGCCATCCTGGCCGAGGCCGCGCTGAGCTACCTCGGCCTGGGCACGCAGCCGCCGCAGCCGAGCTGGGGCCGCATGCTCAACGAAGCGCAGAGCCAGCTGTTCCAGGCACCTGAGCTGGCGATCTATCCGGGGGTGGCGATTGCGTTGAGCGTGCTGGGGCTGAACCTGATGGGGGACGGGCTGCGCGATCTGCTGGACCCGAAGTTGGCGAGGCGTCGGTGATGAAGGTCAGTGCCCTCCACTGTGGAGCGAGCCGAGGGCGGCGGATGACCGGCTTCGCTCATGTCCCCCGCCCTTGGCCTGCGGCCAAGGCCTCCTCCTTTACTTCGCTACGCCGGTCACCCGCCACCCTCGGCATTCCACCGGCTTTGTCCTCATCGAGAACAGCAGGTGGTGGCGGATCGGGACCGCGGGGCGTTGTGCAGAGCGAAGTAAAGGAGGAGGGCCCGCAGGGCCCGGGGGACATGAGCGGCGCACAGCGCCCCGCCGTCCCGATCCTCGCCCAGTCATGGTGGACGCTTTTGAGATGAACAAACTTCTCGAGGTATCCGACCTGCGGGTGACGCTCAACACCTCACGTGGCCAGGTCCACGCCTTGTGCGACGTGTCGTTCGAGCTCGAACGCGGCGACTCCCTGGGGCTGATCGGTGAATCGGGATGCGGCAAATCCATGACCGCTTTGGCCCTCATGGGCTTGCTGCCTGAAGGCGCCAAGGTGAGTGGCTCCATCCGGTTCGATGGCCAGGAGCTCACGTCGCTGGACGATGGTGCCATGGGCCGGCTGCGTGGGCACCGCATCGGCATGGTGTTCCAGGAGCCGATGACCGCGCTGAACCCGCTGCACACCATCGGGCAGCAGATCGCGGAGCCGCTGCGGCTGCATCTTGGCTTGAACGCACGCGATGCGCGCGCGAAGGCCTTGGAACTGCTAGAGCGGGTGCACCTGCCGGACCCGGCGCGGCGGCTGGACGCGTACCCGCACCAGCTCTCCGGCGGCCAGCGCCAGCGTGTGGTGATTGCGATCGCGCTGGCCTGCGGGCCCAGCCTGCTGATCGCGGACGAACCCACCACGGCGCTGGACGTCACGCTGCAGCGCGAGGTGCTGGAGCTCATCGCCCGCCTGGTGGCCGAGGACGGCATGGCGCTGCTGCTGGTGAGCCATGACCTCGCGGTGATGGCCGACAGCGTGCGGCGCCTGCTGGTGATGTACGGCGGCACGGTGGTGGAACAAGGGCCCACCGAAGAGGTGTTCCGGCGCCTGTCGCATCCCTACACGCGCGGGCTGTTTGCCGCTCGGCCTCGGCTGGGGCTGCCGCGGCGCAGCCGGCTGGCGACCATCCCGGGGCGGGTGCCCGAGCTGGCCGACCTGCCCGCGGGCTGCCCGTTCGCCAGCCGCTGCGGCTTCGTGGTGCCGGCCTGCCACGATGCGCTGCCGGCGCAGCACCCGGTGGGGCTGGACCACACGGCGCGCTGCATCCGGCTCGGCGCGGTGCTGGACACGCCGCTGGAACAGGGGCTGGTGACATGAGCCGCAGGGCCGTTCCCAACCCGAATACCGCAGCCCGCAAGGCGGAGGTTTTCTCATGAGCGGTCCCGGCACCGCGCCCCTGCTGGAGCTGCAGGACCTCACGCGCCACTACCGGCTGCCGCGCCAATCGCTCTGGCAGCCGGCACCCCTGGTGAAGGCGCTGGATGGCGTGAGCCTGCAGCTGCAGGCCGGCCGCAACCTGGGCATCGTGGGCGAATCGGGCTCCGGCAAGTCCACGCTGGCGCGCCTGGTGATGGCACTGGAGGCACCGACCTCCGGCCGGGTGCTGATGGACGGCACCGACCTGCAGTCGCTGTCCGTGGCGGCGCTGCGGCGCGCGCGCGCCGGCTTCCAGATGGTGTTCCAGGATCCGTATGGTTCGCTGGACCCCCGCCGCACGGTAGAGCGCATCGTGGCCGAGCCGCTGGAGGCGCTGGTGGACCGCTGCACCCGGGCCGAACAGCGGGAGCGCGCGGCCGAGGCGCTGGAGGCGGTGGGCTTGCGCAGCAACGACCTGGCCAAGTACCCGCACGAGTTTTCCGGCGGGCAGCGCCAGCGCATCGCGATCGCGCGCGCCCTCATCACCCGGCCCAGGCTCATCGTGGCCGACGAGCCGGTGAGCGCGCTGGACGTGTCGGTGCAGGCGCAGGTGCTGAACCTGATGCTGGACCTGCAGGACCGGCACGGTGTGTCTTACCTGTTCATCAGCCACGACCTCGCGGTGGTGGGCCTGGTGTGCGACGAGGTTGCGGTGATGCAGCATGGCCGGGTGGTGGAGCAGGGTGACCCGCAGCAGCTGTTCCGCCAGGCCGAACATCCGTACACGCAGGCGCTGCTGGCCGCCATTCCCGGCCAGCGCGCCACAGTTCAGAATCGCCCCACGATTGCCCATTCATTGCCATGAGGAGCTCGCCATGAGGATCCACCGTCGTGCCGCCATTGCGCCGGCCGCCAGCGCCGCCCTGATTGCCGTCGCCCTGGTCGGCACTGCCTCGCCCGCGCAGGCCCAGAGCCGCAAGGACGCCGTGGTGCTGGCCATGGTGCTGGAGCCGCCGGGCCTGGACCCCACCACCGCGCCGGCCGCCGCCATCGGCGAGATCGTGCACTACAACGTGCTGGAGGGCCTGACCAAGATCAACCAGGACGGCAGCGTGACGCCGCTGCTGGCCGAGAGCTGGACCATGGACCCCGACGGCCGCAGCTACACCTTCAAGCTGCGCAAGGGCGTGAAGTTCCACGACGGCGAGGCGTTCGACGCCAGCGACGTGAAGTTCAGCTTCGAGCGCGCCAAGGCCGAGGGCTCCACCAACAAGGCGAAGAAGGCGGTGTTCGACAACATCGCCCGCATCGACACGCCGGACCCGGCCACGGTGATCCTCACGCTGAACAACGCCGATGCCACCCTGCCCTTCCGGCTGGGCGAAAACACCGCGGTGATCCTGGACCCCAAGAGCGCCGCCACCACGGCCACCAAGCCGGTGGGCACCGGGCCGTTCAAGTTCGAGAACTGGAGCAAGGGCGCCGCGGTCACGCTGACCAAGTGGGACGGTTTTCGCAACGCGGCCGCGGTGAAGCTCAAGAAAGTGAGTTTCCGCTTCATCAACGACCCGGCCGCGCGCGTGGCCGCGCTGCTGGCCGGCGACGTGGACGGCGTCCCGCGCATGGACAACCCCTCGGCCACCAAGCAGTTCCAGGCCGACAAGCGCTTCACGGTGGAGATCGGCAACACCGCGGGCAAGGGCATCATGACGATCAACAACAAGAAGAAGCCCTTCGACGACGTGCGGGTGCGGCGCGCCCTGGCCCACGCCATCGACCGCAAGGCTTTCATCGACGGCGTGCTCGACGGCCTGGCCAAACCGATCGGCAGTCACTTCGCACCCACGGATGCCGGCTACATCGACCTCACGGGCACCTACCCCTACGACCCCGAGAAGGCAAAGGCGCTGCTGAAGGAAGCGGGCGTGCAGACGCCGCTGAACGTGACGCTCACCCTGCCGCCGCCGCAATACGCGCGCAAGGGCGGCGAGGTGGTGGCCGCCATGCTGGCGAAGGTGGGCGTGATTGCGAAGATCGAGAACGTGGAGTGGGCCCAGTGGCTGGGCGGCACCTTCAAGGGCAACTTCGACCTCACGATCATCAACCACGTGGAGCCGCTGGATTACATGCAGTACGCCAACCCGGCCTACTACTGGGGCTACGACAGCAAGGTCTTCAAAGACCTGGCGGCCAAGCATGCGGCGGAGACCAATGCAAAGGAGCGCCAGCGGCTGTTTGGCGAGCTGCAGAAGATGATCGCCACCGATGCGGTGAACGTGTTCATCTTCAATCCGTCGCAGGTGGCGATTGCGAAGAAGGGGCTGAAGGGGTTGTGGTCGAGTTCGCCGATCTTTGCGAATGACATGGCCGCGGTCAGTTGGCAGTGAGTCGGTTGAGCGTGATCGGGACGATGGGGCGCTCTGCTGCGCTCATGTCCCCCGGCCTGCGGCCTCCTCCTTTACTTCGCTCCGCAGAACGCCCCACCGTCCCGATCCGGCACCACCGAGGCGGATCACCCATGAAGACCCGCTCACATTGTCGGAGGCAGCCCCTGTGACCCTGCATGATCTGAGTGCGATGGAGTTGTTGGCGCGCTATCGCGACGGTTCGCTGTCGCCGGTGGAGGTGGCGCGCGAAGTGCTGGCGCACATCGAGCGCTGGGAGCCGCAGTTGAAGGCGACCTATGCCCTGGATGCAGAGAGTGCCCTCGCGATGGCGCGGGCATCCGAGCGGCGGTGGTTGAAGGGTGAAGCGCTGGCGCTGGACGGCGTGCCGGTCACCATCAAGGAGAACATCGCCACGCGTGGCGTGCCGGTGCCCCTGGGCACCGCGGCCACCGAGCTGGTGCCGGCCGCGGAGGACGCACCGCCGGCCGGGAGGCTGCGCGAAGCGGGTGCGGTGATCCTGTGCAAGACCACGATGCCGGACTACGGCATGTTGTCCTCGGGGCTGTCGAGTTTTCATCCACTGGCGCGCAACCCGTGGAACCTGGCACTGAATCCGGGCGGTTCCAGTGCGGGGGCCGGTGCTGCGGCGGCGGCCGGGTACGGGCCTCTGCATGTGGGCACCGACATTGGCGGCTCGCTGCGCCTGCCGGCGAGCTGGTGCGGCATCTTCACCTTGAAGCCGAGCCTGGGGCGCATTCCGATCAAGCCGCCGTATGCGGGCCGCGTGGCAGGGCCGATGACGCGCACAGTGGCCGACAGCGCGCTGATGATGCAGGTGCTGTCGCTGCCCGACTGGCGCGACACCATGAGCCTGCCGTGGGCCGACATCCACTGGATGTCGCTGGAGCGGTCGCTCAAGGGGCTGAAGATCGGCCTGCTGATGGATGGTGGCTGGGGCCTGGGTTTGGATGGCGAGATTGCTGCGGCCGTGCAGGCGGCCGCGCGTGTGTTCGAGCGCGAGGGCGCGATCGTCGAGCCGATGCGGGCGTTCGGCAAGCGTGAGCACATCGACGGCATGGACCGTTTCTGGCGTGTGCGCTCGTGGCTGGACTTCAGCGCGCTGCCCGCAGAGCGGCAGGCCAAGGTGCTGCCCTACATCCGCGCCTGGGCCGAAGGCGGCGCCTCGGTCTCCGCGGCGCAGCTCTTCCACGGCTACAGCCAGATGGGCGCGATGCGCGATGCCGCCGTCGCGGCCTGCCAGCCGTACGACTTCGTGCTGTCGCCAGTGAGCCCGGTGGGCAGCTTCCCGGCCGAATGGGCCGGCCCCACCAACGACCCGAAGCGGCCGTTGGAGCACATCGCCTTCACGCTGCCGTACAACATGAGCGAGCAGCCGGCCGCGTCCATCAACTGCGGCTTCACCGCCGCCGGCATGCCGATCGGCCTGCAGATCGTGGGCCACCGGCATGATGACCTCGGCGTGTTGCAGGTCGCAGCCGCTTACGAACGGCTGCGATCGACACAACGCCCCTGGCCGGAACCCCCGCCGCGGTCGTGACACACTGCGGTCGGCATCACTTTGTGGAGTCGGCCGCATGAGCAGCACGATGCGCGACGTTCGAGGCAATCCGATCGGCACCGGATCGGCCGCGGCGCTGTCTGCCGCCGAGAAGGCGCTGTGGCGAATGATGTCGTTCTACGACGCACCGCTGGCCGACTTGGACACCGCGATCGCCGAAGACCCGGGCTGGCTGCTGCCGCGCGTGATGAAGGCCGGCTTCCTGTTGAGCCTGACCGAACCGGCGCAAGTCGATGAAGCGCGCCGCCTGCTGGACGAAGCCACCGCGCTCGAAGTCGACGCGCCGCCGCGCGAACGCGCCCACCTGGCTGCCACCCAGCAGGTGCTGGAAGGCCGCTGGCAGAACGCCTGCCAGACCTGGGACGAGCTGCTGCTGGAACATCCGCGCGACGCCCTTGCGCTGCAGTGGTCGCAGCTTTGGGACTTCTATCGCGGTGACGCGCCCAACCTGCGCCTGCGCCCGGCGCGCGTGCTGCCCGAGTGGGACGAAGGCGATCCGCTGCACCCTTTTGTGCTGGGGCTGTACGCCTTCGGGCTGGAAGAGAACAACCTCTATCCGCAGGCCGAAGAAGCCGGCCGGCGCGCGCTGAACGGCGCCGACTGCGTGCCCTGGGCGGTGCATGCGGTGGCCCATGTGATGGAGATGCAAGGCCGCTTCGACGATGGCGCCGCCTGGCTGCGCCAGCACCAGCACGCCTGGTCCGAAGGCAACGGGTTTGCCGGCCACCTGTGGTGGCACCTCGGCCTGTTCCGCCTGGAGGGCCTGGACGATGCCGGCGTGCTGCGCCTGGTGGACGCGCACCTGGCCGGCGAGGCGCTGCAGATCACCTTGCAGCGTGTGGACGCGGCTTCGTTGCTGTGGCGCCTGCAGCTGCTGGGCGCGGACGTCACCGCCCGCTTCCAGGCCCTGGTGGACACCTGGCCGCTGGACGACGCGCATGCCGGCTACTACGCCTTCAACGACCTGCATGTGCTGCTCGCGCTGGTGGGCGCAGGAGAACTGACGCGCGCCGACCGCTGGCTGGCGCGCTGCGCCGAACGGGCGATGCAGCCGGAAGACGCACGTCGCGCCAATCATGCGATGGCACGTGAAGTCGGCCTGCCATTGATGCGCGGCCTGCTGGCCCATGCCCGCGGCGAGCATGAGGCCGCGGCCCAGGCGCTGTACCCGGCGCGGCGCGTGGCGCAGCGCTTCGGCGGCAGCCATGCCCAGCGCGATCTCGTGGACCAGACCCTGCTGGCCACCTGCAGCGCCGGCCAGTTGCGCCCGCTGGGGCGCGCGCTGCTCAACGAACGGCTGATGGCCAAGCCGGCCACGCCGCTCACGCGGCACTGGGCGACGCAGCTCGGCTTTGCAGAGCGGGTGCCCTCATGAGCACGAAGACCCTGGACGAGCACATCGCCGAGCAGCTGGCGCACAGCCAGCGCAGCGGCGAGCTGCAAAGCGCCGAGAGCTGGGGCAAGCCGCTGGACTTCGGCGACGGTTATGCGCAGACCCCGGAAGAGCTGCGCATGGGCTTCAAGATCCTCAAGGACGCCGGCGTGGTGCCGCACGAGGTGGAGATGTTCAAGCAGATCGCTGCCTTGAAGGCGACCCTGCAGCACACCACGGACGAGGCCGAGGCCACGGCCCTGCGCCGCCGCATTGCCGAACTGCAGCAGGCGGTGGCCTTGCGGCTGGAGAAGCTGGCCACCTCGCGCCGTCTCTGACGCGCTCGCCCGCCCACCTGGCGGATCAGCCGCCGCCGGGCGATGCTGCATGCACCAGGGCGTCGCACCGGCCCTGCAGGAAGTGGCGCACCGCGGGATCTCGCTCCAGGCCGATCGCGCGGCGATAGGCTTGCGCCGCCCCATCGGCGTTGCCGCTGCGTGCCAGCAGCTCGGCGCGCGCAGCCCAATACGGCTGGTAGTCCGCCAGCCGGGCATCACCCGCCAGCGCGTCCAGCGCGTGCAGGCCCGCGGCCGCGCCCGCGGTTTCCGCCAGCGCCACCGCCCGGTTGAGCGCAGCCACGGGCGAGCCGGTGAGGCCGCACAACAGGTCGTACAGCTGGGCGATCGCCGCCCAGTCGGAGCGGCCGGTGTGGCGGCGCACCGCGTGGGCCGACTGCACCGCGGCCTCGAGCTGGTAGCGCCCGTGGCCGTCGAGCCGGCTGGCGTGCGCCAGCAGCGCCTCCGCCTCGTCGATCATCGCGCCGTCCCACAGGCGGGTGTCCTGCTGCGCCAGCGGCACGTAGCCTCCGTGGCGGTCGCGGCGCGCCGGCCGGCGCGCCTGCGCAAACAGCATCAGCGCCAGCAGGCCCAGTGCCTCCGGCTGCTGTGGCAGCAGCGACGCCGTCAGGCGGCCCAGCCATACCGCCTCGTCGGCCAGGTTGCGCCGCCGCGGATCGGTGCCTTCGCCGTCGGACCAGCCCTCGGCATAGGCGGCGTACACCGCGTCGAGTACGGCATCCAGGCGCGGCGCCAGTTCATGCCGGCCCGGCACATCAAAGGGCACGCCGGCCTGGCGGATCTTGGCCTTGGCCCGCACCAGCCGCTGGCCCATGGTGGCCGGCGCCACCAGGAAGGCCGACGCGATGGCAGCTGCGTCGAAGCCCAGCACCGCCTGCAGCATCAGCGGCGCGCGCACGCCGGGCTCGATGGCCGGATGCGCGCAGGCGAACAACAGCGCCAGCCGGTCGTCGGGCAGGCCGGCCTCGTCTGCCTCCGCAGCAGCCAGCTCCGCCAGCAACAGCTGGTGTTCGGCCGCCCCTTCGCCCAGTGTCCGTTCGCGGATGGCGTCCACCATGCGGCGGCGTGCCACCGTGAGCAGCCAGGCTTCCGGGTTGAGCGGCACGCCGCGCTGCGGCCAGTCGGCCAGCGCGGCGGCAAAGGCCTCGGACAAGGCATCCTCGGCGCCCGCAACGTCGCGTGTGCGGGCGCTCAGAAAGGCGATGAGCTTGCCGTAGCTGCGGCGCGCCGCAGCCTCGGCGGCCTGGGCGCAGGCCGCACGGGCAGAAGGCTGCGTCGGGTTCAGCGCACCACCGGCCAGATCGGCCGCACTTCCATCGTGCCGTGCGAGGCGCCCGGGCAGCGCGCCGCCCAGGCCAGGGCCGTGTCCAGGTCCGGCACGTCGATGAGGTAGTAGCCACCGAGCTGCTCGCGCGTCTCGGCATAGGGGCCGTTGAGCACCTCGGTCTTGCCGCTCCTCAGGCGCACCGTGGTGCCGGTGTCCGCCGAGCGCAGGCGGTTGGCCCCCCGCATCACGCCGGCCTTGGCCAGCGCCTCGGTGTAGGCGCCGTAGGCGGCCATGCGTTCGGCCATTTCGCCCGGGCTCAAGGTGTTGCCTTCGGCCTCTTCGGCGTGGATCAGCAGCAGGTATTCCATGGAGACTCCATCTGGTTGGCGACGGCGCACCATGCCCCGTCCGACAATGTCGCGCGGGCGGCGGGCATTTCGACATGGTGCGCGAAAAATCGCGCGGCGGGGTGTTTGCGGACCGCCTGCGATGCGGAGGCGCGCCCTTTGCTCCTTCCAGGCAGGCCAACCCGGCCGCGGAGGAAAGACCGTGCTGCGTGTGATTGCCCTGGTGTCCATCGGCCTGCTGGCCACGCCAACGGCCCGCGCCGACCGCCTGGCCACCCACGGCAGCGGCGAGGCCCGCATCGTGCTCACCGACGACATCTGCCCGCAGTCGCAAGGCAGCGATGAGCTGATGCAGGCCTACAGGCCGGCGCGGGGCACGGCGGCAGCGGGCTGCTGGATGATCAACCAGCGCGGCAATCCGGTGATCAGTTGGAACGGCGGGGGCGTGCAGGAGCTGGACGCCGCCCAGGTGCGGCTGGAACCGGAGTACGCGGCGCTGCTGCGCGACGTGGACACCGCCGCACCGGCGGTGCGGGTGGCGCCGGCTCGGTCACGGCCGGCCACCGGCACTTCATTTGCGCGCCCCGCGTGGTGCAAGGACGCTCGGCAGCCGCACGAGCGCGTGATCTGCGCCAACCGCGACCTGGCGGCGGCCGACCTGCAGCTGGGGCCGCTGTGGCGCGCCTACCGGGACACGCTGGCGCTGAGCCCGCTGGAGCAGGCCCGGCAGAAGAGCATGTTCTTTCATCAGCTCAAGGCCTGCGGCGAGGACCGGGCCTGCCTGGCCGCGCGCCAGGCGGAGCGCCAGCGGATCTACCGCGATGCGCTGGCGGCTGCCGGTCACTGACCGGCAGCGCTATCGCGGACGCGGGCGACTTACGCGGCGCGCGAGCGGCGGCGGCGTACAGCCAGGCCCAGCGCGGCCAACCCTGCAGCCACCAGGGACGAGGTGGTGGGCTCGGGCACGGGCGAGGTCTGGAACGTGAGGTTGTCCATGCCGAAGAAGCCGCGGTTGTGGTCACGCCACTCGATGCGGGCGATCGGGTCGGTGGAGCCGATGCCGAAGAAGACGGCCTCGCCCTCGGCGCGCGGCAGCAGCACGCGGAACCGGCCCAGGCTGTCACCCGCCGTGCCGTAGGCCTCGATGGTGATCAGGCGCACCGTGGAGTGCGTGAAGTCGGGGATGTTTCCCAGCCAGCTGCCCACGGCGTACACCGGGTTGGCGAAGCTCACGCCCATGTCGGAGTAGGTGGCGCTCACGAGGTTCGACATCCCCTGCTCGCCGAAGAAGCCCGAGAAGTTACCCGACGCGCCAAACCAGCGTTCCGTGGACGATGGCCCCGTTTCCAGGTACGCCATGCCGTCCACGCCGGGCAATGCGGTGCTGCCGGTTTCAAACGTGACCACCGTGGCGGTGTCAGCAAAGGCATCTGCGCCGATGCGCGTGGTGGCGGCCGTGGCTGCTTGCGACAGCAGCAATGCGCCCAGCGCGATGGCGCCCAGTTGATGGTTCATGGTCTTCCTCCTCCAAGGAAGGCGAATTACATCATTTGCAGTTGCCGCAGATGGCCCTCATCCGGGGGGAGGACGGCGCCCAGCCGGGGCACCGCCGGGCCGGCAGGCAAGCAATCGACCGGCCTGCGGCGCTCATGGTTTCCTCGGGGCGATGCGCGTCACCTGCGCGACGCGCCGGCGCGTGAGCCCGGTCGTACCCTCGTTGGCAATCGCAGCGACCTCTTTCGCTGCGGCTCTGGGAGACACCATGCACCGCACCGCCTCGCCCTACCGTTGCTCCGCGCTGGTCACCCTGGCGGCCAGCCTCGCCTTGCTCGCCGGTTGCGGCGGCGGCGACGATGACGACGACACGCCCGCGCCGGAAGAAAGCCGGCCGCAGGACGCGTTGACCTTCACACCCGTGGTCGAGACGAGCTTCGCCGCGCTCGCCGGCAGCGCGGTGGAGACCGACCGCTGGACCGGCGTGCTCAACGGCGCGGCCTACCGCATCGAGGTGCCCAAGACGGGCTGGAACGGCAAGCTCGTGATGTGGGCGCACGGCTACGCCGGCAGCGGCCCCAACCTCACCGTCGGTACGCCCATCATGCGGCGCTACCTGCTGGACAACGGTTATGCCTGGGCGGCGTCCAGCTACAGCAAGAACAACTACGACGTGCGCGCCGGCATCGAGGACACCAATGCGCTGGCGCTCAACTTCGTGAGCATCGCGGGCAGCAAGGGCCGCACGCTGGCCGCGCCCTCCAAGATCTTCATCACCGGCGTGTCCATGGGCGGCCACATCACGGCGGCCGCCATCGAGGCCGAGACGGAAACCACCGCCGTGCACAAGGTGCACTACCACGGCGCCGTGCCGCTGTGCGGCGTGGTGGGCGACAACGAACTGTTCAACTACTTTGCCGGCTACCAGGTGGCCGCGCAGCAGCTGGCCGGCGTGCCGATGACGAGCTTTCCGGTCACCAACTTCGCCACCCTCGCACCGGCCATCCAGTCGGCGCTGTGGACCACCTTCCCCACCCAGACCAACGCCCAGGGCGACAAGCTCAAGAACGTGGTGATGAACCTGAGCGGCGGCGCGCGCCCGTTCTATGCCGAAGGCTGGGCCAACGCGGGCAACCAGGGCAACATCTGGGCCTCGCTGGGCGGTGACGGCACCATCAGCGGCATCCTGAACAAGAACGTGCTGGACACCACCGGGCTGTACTACAAGGTGGACGCGTCCAGCACCGACAAGACCGCGCTCGACGACGCGTTCAATGCCAGCGCCTTCAAGATCACGCCGGCACCGGACGCGAACCGGCTGCGCCGCGACGGGCTGCGCTGGATTCCGGTGGTCAACGGCGAGTTCAGCGTGCCGGTGGTGTCGCTGCACACGCTCGGCGACCTTTTCGTGCCCTTCCGCATGGAGCAGGTCTATCACGACCGCGCCAAGGCCAAGGGCAACGACCAGCGGCTGGTGCAGCGCGCGATCCGCGACGTGGGCCATTGCGCGTTCACCGCGGCGGAAGCGACCACGGCGTTCGACGACATGGTGAAGTGGGAAGCTGGTGGTGCCAAGCCCGCGGGCGACGATGTGGCCACCGCCGCCACGGTGGCCTCGCCCACCTACGGCTGCGCCTTCACCAACAACACGCCCAGCACCGAGGACTACACCGCCCCGGACGTGCGCGCGGCATTCCAGGCGCACTACCCGGCTTGTCCGTGAGCGCCGCCCGGCCGGCCGAAGGCGCTCGCACCGCAGTGCGAAGCAGGGAGGTTGCCCAGTGAGCGGCGCGCGCTGTCGGCGCCCTCAGCGGGCCGACAGCGCCTCCCAGCGCTCCAGGGCGGCCATCAGCTGCTCCTCGATCTGGGCAAAACGCGCCTGCACTTCGGCCACACGCTGCGGCTGCTCGGCATACAGCTCATTGCTGGCCAGCTGCAGCTCCAGCGCCTTCTGCTCGGCCTCCAGCGCCTCGATGCGGGCGGGCAGTTCGTCCAGCTCGCGCTGTTCCTTGTAGCTGAGCTTGCGCACCGGCGCCGCCGGCCTGGGCGCGGCCACGGGTGGTGGCGGGGCCGGCACTGGCGCGGGCTTGGCCGCAGCCGCCTGGGCTGCACGTGAGCGGTCACGCTGCAGCTTCCAGTCCTCGTACCCACCTTCGTATTCGCGCCAGAGGCCGGGGCTGGCGTCGCCCTCCCAGGCGATCGTGCTGGTGACCACGTTGTCCAGGAAACGCCGGTCGTGGCTCACCAGGAACACCGTGCCGTTGTAGGACTGCAGCAGCTCCTCCAGCAGCTCCAGCGTGTCGATGTCCAGGTCGTTGGTGGGCTCGTCCAGCACCAGCACGTTGGCAGGCAGCGCGAACAGGCGTGCCAGCAGCAGGCGGTTGCGTTCGCCGCCGCTGAGCGTGCGCACCGGTGAGTTGGCGCGCGCCGGCGAGAACAGGAAGTCGCCCAGGTAGCTCATCACATGCTTGCGCTGGCCACCGATCTCCACCCATTCGCTGCCCGGGCTGATGGTGTCGGCCAGCGTGGCGTCCAGGTCGAGCGCGGTGCGCATCTGGTCGAAGTAGGCGACGCTCAGGTTGGTGCCGCGGCGCACCGAGCCGGCGGTGGGCTCCAGCTCGCCGAGGATCACCTTCAGCAGCGAGGTCTTGCCCGCGCCGTTGGGGCCGATCAAGCCCACCTTGTCGCCCCGCAGCAAGGTGGAGCTGAAGTCCTGCACCAGCAGCTTGTCGCCGAAGCGCAGGGAGACCTTGTTGAGCTCGGCCACGATCTTGCCGCTGGGCACGCCGGCGTCCAGCTCCAGGCGCACCTGGCCCAGTTGGTCGCGCCGCTTGGCACGCTGCTCGCGCAGCTGCACCAGGCGGGCGATGCGCGCCACGCTGCGGGTGCGGCGCGCCTCCACGCCCTTGCGCACCCACACCTCTTCCTGCGCCAGCAGCTTGTCGGCGCGCGCGCTGGCCAGGGCTTCGGCTTCGAGCTCACGCTGCTTGGCGGCTTCGAAGGCGGCCAGGTTGCCCGGGTAGCTGCGCAGTTGGCCGCGGTCCAGCTCCACGATGCGGGTGGCCACCGCGTCGATGAAGGCGCGGTCGTGCGAGATCAGCACGATGGCACCGCGGAAGCCGACCAGCAGCCCCTGCAGCCACTCGATCGCGTCCAGGTCCAGGTGGTTGGTGGGTTCGTCCAGCAGCAGCACCTCGGGCGAGGCCACCAGCGCCTGCGCCAGCGCCACGCGCTTCTTGGTGCCGCCGGACAGCGCGTCCACCTGCGCCTCGGGGTCCAGGTTCAGGCGGTGCAGGGTTTCATCGACCCGCTGCTCCCAGTTCCAGCCGTCCAGCGCCTCGATGCGGGTCTGCAGCGCGTCCAGGTCTTCGCCGGGCGCATGGGCTTCGTAGCGCGCCCGCACCGCCTTGGCCTCGGCCACCCCTTCGCTCACCGCCTCGAACACCGTGTGGCCGGGCTCGAACACCGGCTCCTGCGGCACGTAGTAGCGGCGCAGGCCCTGCTGCACCTGCAGGATGCCGTCGTCGGGCTTCTCCAGCGCGGCCAGGATCTTCAGCAGCGAGGACTTGCCGGCGCCGTTGCGCCCGATCAGCCCCACCCGCTCGCCCGACTCCAGCGACAGGCCGGTGCCATCGAGCAGGGCCACGTGGCCGTAGGCGAGGTGGGCGTTGGTGAGCGTGAGAAGGGCCATGGGGACAAGGGCAGGACTGCAGAAGAACCTGCGATTGTCGCCGGCCAAACGGATGTCCCTCTGGGACAGACCGCGCAGCGGTCAGGGGAGGCGCAAGCGCCTCCCCCATGGGGTGTCATGTCGCCCTCTCCCCAACCCTCTCCCCAGGGGAGAGGGGGTCCCCCCTGGACAGACCGCGTGCAGCGGTCAGGGGCGGTGGTGGCGGCGGTGGCGCCAAGCGGCCGGGGGCTCACATCCCTACCGGATGAAGCGACCGCCTGGGCCCACGATGAGGAGGTCGACGAAGTTGGAACCGTGGTGGTTGGTGGGGCTGAAGTTCAGCGTGAAGCCGCCCAGGTCCACCTTGCCCATGCTTTCGATCGCGCCCGGCAGGCTGGCCGAGGTGACGCCCTTGCCGGCGCGCTTCAAGGTCTCCAGCAGCACCCGCATGTTGAGGTAGCCGAAGAAGTGGTCGAAGTCGATCGGCAGTTTGGCCTTGTCCATCACCGCGGCGTATTCCTTGGTGATGGGCGTGGTGGCGCGCATCGGATACGGCACGTTCTGGGTGAAGGCCAGGCCGCGGGCGTCGTCGCCGAGCGCGGTGAGCAACTGGTGCGAATTGGCGATGGACGGCGCATACACCGGCACGGCGAGGAAGCTGCGTGCCGCGCGCGCAAACGGGATCAGCGCCGGGCCGAAAGCCATGAAAATCACGGCCTGCGGGTTGCTGGCCGCCAGCTGCTGGCACACCGCGCCCGATTCCTGGCCGGGGATGTCCAGCGCGGCCTTCGCCACCAGCGTGGAACCCTGTTCCTTGCAGACCTCTTCCACCACCGGCAGCATCAGCTGGCCGAAGGGGCTGTTGTGATAGGCCAGCGCGATCTTCGTGCGGCCGACGGTGGAGAGGTTGCGCACCATCTGCACCACCTCGTCGCGGTAGCTCGCCATCGCGGTGAAGAAGAAGGGATGCTGCCTGGCGCGCAGCGCCGGCGCGCCGGTGTACACGCCCACCAGCGGCACCTTCTTCTCGGCGATCAGCGGCAGCACGGCGGCCACGTTGGCGGTGCTGGCCAGGCCGAACAGGGCGGTGACGTGCTCCTTGTCGATCAGCGTGTTCACGTTCTCCACGCAGCGCTTGGGATCGTAGGCATCGTCCAGCGTGATCAGCTTGACCTTGCGCCCGCCCACGCCGCCCTTGCGATTGAACTCCTCCAGCGCCAGGTCCTGGCCCTTGAGCACCGCCTGCAGGGTGGCCGACAGCGGGCCGGTGAGGTGGGCACTCTGGCCGATCACGATCTCGTCGCCCGCGGCCGGCGCGGCCCAGCTGCTGCGGGCGGCGAGGGCGGTGGCGGCCAGCGCGCCCAGGCCACGGAGGCAGGCACGGCGTTGGGTGGAATACAGCATGGGACGGGTCTCCTGCGCGCGGTGGCACACGGCGGCGCGCTTGATCGTGGGGTCATCCGCCGTGCCGGATGCCGCTGCGGCGACAGCAGCGTGGCCGCACCGTAGCGGCCGCTCCTGTGCACGGCCGTCACCTTCGCGACAGCGCCCCGCGCCGTTCGTGAACCGCACCACGCCGCCAAGGCAAACCCCTACGCCCGCGCCGGCAGAAATGGCGCGGCAGGCCGCCCCGCGTCCAGGGCGTCGGCGTTCGGTCAGACGAAAGCGGCCGGGCTCAGCGGATCTGCAGCACTTGCAAGGGCAGCACCACCGGCGCCTCATGCCCCCAGCTGCGTCGGATGTAGGTGGCCACCGCGGCGATCTCGGTGTCGTTGAGCGTCGGGCCGAAGGGTGGCATGCCGTATGGGCGCGGGTTGCCGGCCGTGGTGGGCGGAAAACCACCGCTGACGATGGCGCGCAGCACGTTGGCGGGGGACTCCAAGGTCACGCCGCGGTTGCCCGCCAGTGGCGGATAGGCGCCGGGTGCACCCTGGCCCTGCTCGCCATGGCAGCTGGCGCAATGGTCGCGGTACAGGCGCCCGCCCAGCGCCATCTGCGCCGGGTCGGCCTTCTCGGGCTCGTCCTGCTTCTGCGGCGCCTGCTGCGGCAAGGCCTGCAGGTACACCGCCATCGCGCTGAGGTCGGCATCGGGCAGGTGCTGGGTACCGCGGAACACCACCTCCGCCATCGGCCCCATCACCGAGCCGCGGGGGGACACGCCGGTCTTGAGCAACTGCACCACGTCGTCGGTGCGCCAGCCGGCCACGCCGGCTTCGCGCGCCGAGGCCAGCGAGGGCGCATACCAGTTCTGCATCGGGATCAGGCCGCCGCTCAGCTCCAGCTCCCCGCTGGTGGCACCCAGCAGGTTGCGGCTGGCGTGGCAGGCATTGCAATGGCCCAGGCCCCGCACCAGGTAGCTGCCGCGGTTCCACTGGGGCGATTGGGCGGCATCTGGCTGGTAGACGCCGGGCGTGAAATAGAGCGCGCGCCACACCGCCAGCGCCGCCTGCAGGTTGTAGGGAAAGCGCAGCTCGTGTGCCAGGTTCGCCTGCGGCACCGGCGCCAGGCTGCGCAGGTAGGCATAGAGCGCGTCCGAATCGGCGCGTGTCACCAGCGTGAAGTTGGGGTACGGAAAGGCGGGATACAGCAGGCGGCCGTCGCGCGAGCGGCCGTTGTGCAGGGCGCGCCAGAAGTGGTCAGCGCTCCAGCGGCCCAGCCCGGTGGTGTCGTCGGGCGTGAGGTTGGGTGCGAACACGCGGCCGAAGGGCGTGTCGATCGCGCGCCCGCCGGCATAGGCCAGCCCACCACGCGCGGTGTGGCAACCCATGCAATTGCCGGCGCGCGCCAGCACTGCCCCGCGCTGCACCTGCTCCGGGGTGGCGACGAAGGGCGCGGGTGTGTCGGGGATGGCGGCTTCGTCACGGCGGTTCAAGGCCCACACCAGCGCCGTGGCGATCAGCAGCACAAGCGCAGAGATCAGCGCCAGGCGCAGGCCGGGCCGACGCCAGCGGCTGCTCACCGGGCCGCCTTCGCACCGCGGGCGGGGCGGCTCGGCGTGACGGCGGCCGCGCAGCTCATGGCGGCACGCTGCCGCAACGCAGCGGCAAAGGGCCGGGCAGCGCCGGCACCGGCCGGCTGTCGGCGGGCAGCGGCTGCGCCGCCAGCCAGTTGGCGAGGTCGCCAATGTCCTGCGGGCCCAGCCGCTGGGTGATCTGCGCCATGCAGTCGGGTGCGGCGGCCCGGCGCAGGCCGTTGCGCCAATTCCCGAACTGGCCCACCAGGTAGTCGCGCGGCAGGCCGAGCAGGCCGGGGGTGGCGGGCAACACACCGGTCATGGCCGTGCCGTGGCAGGCCACACAGGCCGGGATGCCACGCTGCGGGTCACCCCGCTGCACCAAGGCCTGGCCGCGTGCCAGCGCGGTGGTGTCGACGTCTGCGGGCTGCGGCGGCGGATAGGGCAGCTGCAGCCCGGCAAAGTAGTCGGCGATGTCGTGCAGGTAGGCATCCGACATCTGGTCGACCAGGTAGGTCATGGTTGCGTTGCTGCGCCGGCCGTCACGAAAGTTCGCCAGCTGGTTGAACAGGTAACCCGCCGGCTTGCCGGCGATGCGCGGAAACCAGCCCTGGTTGGTAGAGCGGCCCTCCTTGCCGTGGCAGGCGGCACAGGCCTGCATGCGCTGGGCCATGGTGTCAGGCACCTGCAGCGGCGCGGCGGACAGCACACCGCAGGCAGCGAGCGCAGCGCCCGCTGCCAGGGCGCGCAGCGATGCAAGAAAGGAGAGCATCACCGGGCTGGCAGCAAACCGCGCTCCAGCACGAAGTTGCTCGGCACATGGCGCTGGCGCAGCCGCATGAAGGGCGTTTCGACCGCGCGGTAGAGCAGCCAGCCACCCGCCAGGCAGACCAGCGTCACCACCGCCGGCAAGGCGGCGCCTGCCAGCGCGGTGCCCTGGAGCTGGCGCTGCACGATGAAGGCGAGCGGCTTGTGCGTGAGGTAGATCGCATAGGACCAGGCCGCCAGCGACGCGGCGCCCGGCACGCGCCAGCGGTACAGCACCGTCTGCGGGCTGAGCGCGGCCAGCACCAGCAGCGCGAAGGCGCAGGCGAGCAGCGAATAACCGAAGCCGGTCATGAAGTAGCCGTACCCGTAGCCGTCGATGTAGTAACCCTGCAGGATGCCCCAGCCGAGCAGCAGCAACGCGGCCAGGGCAGCCACCAGCAGCACGCGGCCACGGGCCATCAGCGCCGACCAGGCGGGGGGATGGAAGTTCTTCAGCAGGGCGATCGCCACGCCCGGCAGGAACTCGTCCATGCGGGCCCAGCTGGCGTAGTAGATGTTCGGCATGTAGCCGATCACGCCGCGGTCCGCCTCCAGGCCGTTGTCGCGCCACAGCAGGCTGCGCAGCACGATGCCGCCCAGGATGCCGCCCACCACCAGGCCCCAGCCCCAGCGCACCGACAGGCGCCAGCGCAGGCCCAGCACCAGCAGCGCCGGCAGCAGCAGGTAGAACTGCTCCTCGATGCACAGCGACCAGGCGTGCGAAAACGCGGTGCCCGGCTGCAGCCCGATGTTCTGCGTGAAGGTGAGAAAGCGCCACAGCGGCGGCGGCGTGCGCCCGCCCATCACGGCCGGGAACAGGAAGTACAGCGCCAGCACCACGTAGAAGTTGGGCAGCGTGCGCAGGAACCGGCGGGCGTAGAAGGCCTTCAGCGACGGCTCGCGCCCGCGCGCCACGCCGCTGAAGAGCTGGTTGCCGATGAGGTAGCCGCTCAGCACGAAGAACAGATCCACACCCGCCCAGCCCACGGTGCTCAACCAGCCGAAGGTGGGCTCGCGGCTGACGAACACCATGTAGTGGTAGGCGAACACCATCACGATGGCGGCAGCGCGCAGGGTGTCCAGGCCGGCCAGGCCGTCGGCCCGGGAGTGTGGCAAGGGCTCCACGTCAGAGCACGCGTTCGAGCGCGTCGACGAACATCTTCGGCACGTCGAAGCCGGTCTGCTGCGTGATCTCCTGGAAGCAGGTCGGGCTGGTGACGTTGATCTCGGTCATGCAGTCGCCGATCACGTCGATGCCCGCCAGCAGCAGGCCGCGCGGCGCGAGCACCTTACCCACCTCGACCGCGATCTCGCGGTCGCGTGCTGACAGCGGCTGGGCCACACCCTTGCCGCCCGCAGCCAGGTTGCCGCGGATCTCGCTGCCCTGGGGGATGCGCGCCAGCGAGAACGGCACCGGCTCGCCGTCGATCACCAGGATGCGCTTGTCGCCCTGCGTGATCTCGCTGAGGTACTTCTGCACCATCACGGTTTCCGCGCCGCCCTTGTTGAGCGTCTCGATGATGGAGCCCAGGTTCAAACCATCGGGCCCGACACGGAAGATGCCCATGCCGCCCATGCCGTCCAGCGGCTTCAAGATGATGTCGCGGTGCTGCGCGTGGAAGTCGCGTACCGCCTGCGGATCGCGCGTCACCAGCGTGGGGCCGATCAGGTGCGGGAACTCCAGGATGGCCAGCTTCTCGGGATGGTCACGCAGCGCGCGCGGCTTGTTCACCACCTTGGCACCTTCGCGTTCGGCCTGTTCCAGCAGGTGGGTGGCGTAGAAGTACTCGCTGTCGAAGGGCGGATCCTTGCGCATCAGCACGCCGCCGAAGCTGGCAAGCGGGCGCACGGCCTCTTCCTCCACGATGAACCAGTCGTGTTCGTCGCCGGTCAGGCGCACGCGCCGGCAGCGCGCCGTCACCTGGGCGCCCGTCTGCCACAGCAGCTGCGCCGGCTCGCAGGCCCACAGCCCATGGCCGCGCCGTGCCGCCTCGCGCATCATCGAGAACGTGGTGTCCTTGTAGGTCTTGAAGACCTCCAGCGGGTCGGCGACGAAGAGCAGTTCCATGGCGGTTTTCGGATCCGGTGGTGAGCGATGCGGCGGCGGGCGCTGGCCGCGGCCGGGCCCGCCATCAGCGGGCGGGGCGAAAGTGTTGCACAGCCATCGCGATCGCGCCGGCGACCACGCCCCAGAAGGGAGATCCCACCCGCCACAGGGTGACGCCACTCAAGGTGACCAGGAAGGTGATCAGCGCCGCATCGCGTGCATGTTCGTCCTTCATCGCCATGCTGAGCCCTCCGCCGATGGTGCCCAGCAGCGCGAAGCCGGCCACGGCGAGCACCAGCTCCTCCGGAAAGGCGGCGATCAGCCCCACCACCGCGCCGCCCAGCAGCCCGACCACGATGTAGAACACACCCGCCATCACCGCGGCCATGTAGCGGCGGCCGGGATCCTCATGGGCTTCGCGCCCCATGCAGATGGCCGCGGTGATGGCCGCGAGGTTGAGTGCGTAGCCGCCAAAGGGCGCAAGCACCAGGCTGGCCAGGCCGGTGACCCCGATCACCGGCGACACCGGCGTGGTGTAGCCATTCGCCCGCTGCGCCGCCACGCCGGGCAGGTTCTGCGACGCCATGGTCACCACGAACAGCGGCAATGCGATGCTGATGGTGGCCGCCAGGCTGAACACCGGCATCGTGAACACCGGCACCGCCGCATGCCATTCGACCGCGCCGAAATGCAGCTGCCCCTGCATCGCCGCGATGACGATGCCCGCGGCCAGGACCGACGGCACCGCATAGCGCGGCCACAGCCGCCGGCCGACCAGGAACACCGCGAACATGGCGGCCACCAGCACGAACTGCGTGCGCAGTGACAGAAAGGCATCGAGCGCAAAACGCGCGAGCACTCCCGCCAGCAAGGCCGCGGCCAGCGCCTGCGGAATGCGGTTCATCACGCGCTCGAAGAGGCCGCTGAAACCGGCCAGCGTGATCAGCAGTGCGCACACGATGAAGGCCCCCACGCCTTCGGCCATGGGCACGCCGGCACCGGCGGCCACCAGCACGGCCGCACCCGGCGTGGACCAGGCGGTGAGCACCGGCTGCCGGTAATACAGGCTCAAGCCCGCGCTGGTGAACCCCATGCCCAGGCCCAGCGCCCACATCCAGGAGGTGAGCTGCGCCGGCGTGGCGCCGAAGGCGGCCGCGGCCTGGAACACGATGACCACCGAGCTGGTGAAACCCACCAGCACCGCGACAAAACCGGCCACGGTGGCCGGCAGCGACAAGTCCCTCAGCATGTTCTTCATCGCGCCGGAGCATAGGGCAGCCCGGGCCGCGGCGCTGGCGCGGGGCGCTGCGCCGCCACGCATGTCATGCGCGCGGGGCCGCTGCGCCTTCGTCTAGAAGTCGCTCTTCCCGAAGCGGGCGAAGCCCTGGTTCACGCCCGGCGGATCGAGCGTGGCGAGGTCCAGCGCCAGCGGCTCGCCGATCCACTGCGCCAGCGTGGTGTGGTCCGCCAGGTCGTCGTGGGTGAGCGGATGCACTAGCACGCGCAGGCCGCTGGCCCGCAGCAGCGGCATCAGCTGCGGCAAGGCGCGCTGGTGGAAGTGGATCTCGTACTGGGGAATGGGGTGCGGCCCGGCCGGGCCTTCGCAGGGGCGGCCCACGAACAGCAGGTCAGGCAGGTCGCCGGAATCCTTCAGCGCGCCGAGCTGCCGGTGCAGCGCATCGGCACCGTCACGATCGGCCTGCGTGAAATACACATGGGCGTGCCAGGGTGCGAGTGCGTCGTCGGTCATGGTCGGCTCCCCTGCGGGGTCAGATCTCCACCTTGGCGCCCAGCTCCACCACGCGGTTGGACGGCAGGTTCAGGAAGTCGGCGGCCGCGGCCGCATTGCGGTGCATGCTGGCGAACAGCTTCTCGCGCCACATCGCCATGCCTTCGCCGAAGGTGGGGATCACGGTGTCGCGCGACAGGAAGTAGCTGGTTTCCATGTCGTCCAGCACCACGCCGCGGCCCTGCAGCAGCTTCAGCGCCTCCGGCACGTCGGGGTCGTTCTTGAAGCCGAAGTTCAGGGTCACGGCCCAGCAGGCGCGGCCCAGCGGCTCGATCTCCACCCGGCGGTTGAAGCCGATCCACGGCACCTCGTGGTGCTTCACATGCACGAACAGGTTCTGCTCGTGCAGCACCTTGTTGTGCTTGAGGTTGTGCATCATCGCGTTGGGCGTGAGGCCGGGCTCGCCCACCAGGAACACCGCAGTGCCGGGCACGCGAAGCGGCGGGCTGATGAACACCGCATCGAGGAAGCTCTTGAGGTCGATCGCCTCGTCTCGCAGCCGGTTGCTGAGGATGGTGCGGCCCTGTTTCCAGGTCATCATCAACGTGAACATGCCGATGCCGATGACCACCGGGAACCAGCCGCCGTTGAGGAACTTCAGCGTGTTGGACGCGAAGAACAACACGTCGATCACGAAGAAGAAGCCGGTGGCGGCGATGCACAGCAGCAGCGGCAGGCGCCAGCCGTAGCGGATGACGAAGAAGGTCATCACCGTGGTGATGGTCATGTCCAGCGTCACCGCGATGCCGTAGGCGTTGGTGAGCTTGGAGGAGGACTCGAACAGCACCACCGCCAGCACGATGAACACATACAGGCCCCAGTTCACGAAGGGCACGTAGATCTGCCCGGTGTCGCGCACGGAGGTGTGCTTGATGTGCATGCGCGGCAGCAGCCCGAGCTGGATCGCCTGCTTGGTGACCGAGAAGGCCGCGGTGATCAGCGCCTGCGACGCGATCACCGCCGCGGCGGTGGCCAGGAACAGCAGCGGCAGCTGGGCCCAGTCCGGCGCCATCAGGTAGAACGGGTTTTCCACCGCCTTCGGGTCGGCCAGCAGCATGGCGCCCTGGCCGAAGTAGTTGATCACCAGCGCCGGCATGACGATGCTGTACCAGGCGATGCGGATCGGCAGCTTGCCGAAGTGGCCCAGGTCGGCATAGAGCGCCTCGCCGCCAGTGACCACCAGCACCACCGCGCCCAGCGCGATGAAAGCCACGCCGCGGTGGTGCATCACGAAGTCGATGGCGTACATCGGGTCGAGCGCACGCAGCACCGACGGGTTTTCGGCGATGTGCGGCAGGCCCAGCAGCACCAGCACCGCGAACCACACCAGCGTGATCGGCCCGAAGGCCTTGCCGATGCCGGCGGTGCCGAAGCGCTGCACCGCGAACAGCGCGGTGATGATGATCAGCGCCAGCGGCACCACGAACCGCTGCGAGGCCGGGGCGATCACCTGCAGGCCTTCGATCGCGCTGACCACCGTGACGGCCGGCGTGATCACGCCGTCGCCATAGAAGATGGCGGTGCCGAACATGCCCACCGTCATCAGCACCCGGCGCAGCTGCGGCTTCTCGTTCACCGCCGTGGTGGCCAGGGCCAGCATGGCGATCAGGCCGCCTTCGCCGTTGTTGTCCGCGCGCAGGATCAGCAGCACGTACTTCAGCGACACGATGATCGTGATCGTCCAGAAGATGAGCGAGAGCACGCCCAGCACGTTGCCGGGTGTCATCGGCACATGGGCGCTGTGGAACACCTCCTTCAGCGCATACAGCGGGCTGGTGCCGATGTCGCCGTAGACGACGCCCAGGGCGCCGAGGGTCAAGCCCGCCAGGACGGAGGGACTGCGATGTGCAGTGGAGGTCACGAAGGAAGGCCCCGCGGCGGGGCCAATGCTCGGAAGGAGCCGTATTGTGCCCCTGGGGCCCCGGCACTCCGAAAACCGTTGTTGCAGTGCACCAACAATGGAAAAAGGGGGCATCGCCCCCTTTCGTCGGCCGAGCCCGGGTCGTTCAGCGGGCGCGGCGGCGCGCGGCGGCACCCACGGCGGCCAGGCCCAGCACCATCAGTGCATAGGTTTGCGGCTCGGGAACCGGATTGATCTGCGCCGACAGGTAGGTGCCGGTGGGCAGCGACTGCTCGCCCCAGCTGAACGTGATGGAGTCCGCGGTGTGGGTTTCCGTCACGCCGACAAGGTTGGTCGTGAACGTCACGCTGCCGATCGGCGCGCCCAGGTCCAGGCTGGTCAGCTGCAGGCTCACCGGTTCGCCACTGCAGGCGAACACACCGCAGAACTGGGAGGTGGAACGGATGCTGAAGCCGGTGTCGGAGTAGTCGTAGAACTGGTTGGAGAAGAAGTTGCCGTCTTCGCCGGCGCCCACCACGGCCACGCTCTCGCTGCTGCCGAACTGGCCGACGTATTTGGTGACCACGGTGTCGCCCGTGAGCCCTGCGTGCGCAGGCAGCGCGACGGCCAGTGCTGCCACGGCTGCGGCGGCGCTCGACTTGATGAATCCCATGTGTGTTCCCTCGAGGAATGTTGTTTGCAAATGCGGGCGAAGTGTCTCAACCCGGGCGGGTTTTGACCGCCCCCTCGAGCCGGGGGCACCACACGTTTGCGGGGGGAACTTGGGACGAGGCGCGCGGCTGGCGCCTTATTCGTAGATCTCGGCGTCGGGGTCGGTGGACTCCAGCTCGTAGCTGGCCGCCAGCATGGCCAGGCGGGCGATCACGCCGTACATGTAGAAGCGGTTGGGCGCGCTTACACCCGGCTTGACGCCCGCGCGCGGCAGCTGGTTGCTTTCGGCAAAGGCCAGCGGCACGAAGCTCGCCCCGGGTGAATTGAGGTTCTCGTCGATGCCGCGCTCGGCGTGCACCCGGTAGAAACCGCCCACGACGTAGCGGTCCAGCATGTAGACCACCGGCTCGGCCACCGCGTCGTTCATGCGCTCGTAGGTGGGCACGCCTTCCTGGATGATCAGCTCGCTGATGTCCTGCCCGTCCTTGGCGGTGCTCATCTTGTTGCGCGTGCGGCGGCCGATCTCGTCCAGCTCCTTCGCGTCGCGCACGGTCATGATGCCCATGCCGTAGGTGCCGTTGTCCGCCTTGACGATCACGAACGGCTTCTCGTTGATGCCGTATTCCTTGTACTTGCGGCGGATCTTGCCCAGCAGCGTCTCCACGTTGCTCTGCACTTCCTCCAGGCCGGTGCCTTCCTGGAAGCTGACGTTGCGCGCCTGCGAGAACATCGGGTTGATCAGCCACGGGTCCATGCCCAGCAGCTTGGCGAACTTCTTCGCCACCTCTTCGTAGGCCTGGAAGTGATGCGTCTTGCGTCGCACCGCCCAGCCGGCGTGCAGCGGCGGCAGCAGGTACTGCTCGTGCAGGCTCTCCAGCACCCGGGGAATGCCCGCGGAGAGGTCGTTGTTGAGCAGGATGGTGCAGGGGTCGAAGTCCTTCAGGCCCAGCCTGCCGCGGGTGCGCAGCAGCGGCTCCACGGTCAGCTCGCTGCCGTCGGGCAGCGGGATGGTGGTGGGCTCCTTCACCGCATCGTCCAGCGAGCCAAGGCGCACGTTCAGCCCCGCCTGGTGGAAGATCTGCACCAGCCGCTGCACATTCGTCAGGTAGAAGGTGTTGCGGGTGTGCTTCTCAGGGATGAGCAGCAGGTTCTTCGCCTCGGGGCAGATCTTCTCGATCGCCGCCATCGCCGCCTGCACCGCCAGCGGCAGCATCTCGGGCGTGAGGTTGTTCCAGCCGCCGGGAAAGAGGTTGGTGTCCACCGGCGCCAGCTTGAAGCCGGCATTGCGCACGTCCACCGAGGTGTAGAACGGCGGCGTGTGCTCCATCCACTCCAGCCGGAACCAGCGCTCGATCGCCGGCATCGATTCGAGGATGCGCTGCTCCAGCTCGTTGATCGGGCCGTTCAGTGCGGTGATGAGATGCGGGACCATGGGAATCGCCTTTGGTGCGGTGGAGCGCAGGGAGGGAAAAGATTGTAGGGATGTGGGGGCAATCCCTGGCCCGGCAAGGCTGATGCCATTTCGGCAAGGCGTTGATGCGCTCCGGCGCCGGCCGCGCCGCCTTGCGGCAACCGCGCGGTAAGCGCCCACACTGCCAACTGCCTCGAAAACACGGCGCTGCTGCAAGGCCCTGTGCCCAGCGGGACACATCCGCCCGCCCGCACATTTCAAACCGGAAAGGAAGTGGCAACACCGCGGCAACAGCCCGCAGGCGCAATCGACCCGCCGGCGACCCGACCGGTGAGAAGGAGTGTTCGACATGACGATCTTTGGAGCGCGCTCGCTGTGGCGCGCGGGCGCGGCCTGCCTGGCCGCCGCACTGGTGGCCGGCTGCGGCGGCAGCGGCAGCGACGACAGCGGCACCGCCTCGCTGCGCGTGGTGAACGCCAGCCCGGGCTACGGCCAGCTGGACTTCTATGTGGACGACAGCATCGCGCTGTCCTCCATCGCCAGCGGCACCGCCACCAGCTACATCAGCCTGTCCAGCGGCACGGCGCACAGCACGCTCTTCACCCGCACCGGCTCCGCCACCACCGTGCAGTCGCAGGACCGCACGCTTTCAGCGGACGTGGCCTACACCGTGGTGGCGTATGGCTGGGAGGGCAGCCTGAAGACCTTCCACCTGAGCGAGGACGAAAGCGCGCCAGACAGCGGCAAGGCCAAGCTGCGCACGGTGAACACCGCGCCCGACGCCGGCACGCTGGATGTCTACGTGACCGGGGTGACGGATTCCCTCACCGACGTGAGCCCGGTGAACAGCAGCGTCGCCGGCAACTCGCTCAGCGCCTTCAGCACCCTGACACAAGGCACCTACCGCATCCGCGTCACCGCGGCCGGCAGCAAGACCGACGTGCGCCTGGACATCCCCAGCGTCACGCTGGACAGCCAGGAGGTGGCCTCCCTGATCGTGACCCCCACCACCGGGGGCGTGCTGGTGAACGCGCTGGTGCTGCCCCAGAAGGGCCAGCTCGAGAGCTACACCAACACCTACGGCCGGGCGCGCCTGGTGGCCGCGGTGTCCGGCAACGCCGGCGTGGCGGCGGCCGCGGGCAGCACCACGCTGTCCAGCGGCTCACGCTCACCGCTGGTGGGCAACTACACCCTGGTGCCCACCGGGCTGCTGCCGCTGACGGTCAGCGTGAATGGCACCGCGGTGAGCGCAGGCAACGCCACCGTGGCACCGGGCGCCGAGCTGACGCTGCTGGTGCATGGCGACCCGGGTGCCGCGCAGGTGACCCTGCTCAGCGACGACAACCGGCTGCCCAGCCAGGTGACCGGCCTGTCCAGCCAGGCCAGGGTGCGCCTGGTGCACGCAGTGGCGGGCCTGGCCTCCGGCGTGTCCCTGGTGGCGGACTTCAGTGCACTGGCCGATGACGTGGCCTACGGCACCGCCTCCTCGTACGTCAGCCTGTCCGCCGGCACGCTGTCGCAGGTGGACGTGACCTCGCCGCTGCAGGCCAGCGCCTTGTTCAGCGCCACCGACGTGACGCTGCAGTCGGAAGGTGTGTACACGCTCTTCATGATGGGTGGCGCCAGCGCGCCGGCCGGCGTGTTGCGCAAGGACCGCTGAGCGCGCCCGCGGCAGGGTGCTTCACCCTGCCGCTGCCGAAAAGAAAAGCCGCCCCGAGGGGCGGCTTTGTCGTTCAACGCGCAGGCGCTCTTAGCGGTGGTACGCCGTTTCGCCGTGGGCGCTGATGTCCAGGCCCTCGCGCTCCTCTTCTTCCGTGACCCGCAGGCCGATCACCAGGTCGACGATCTTGTAGGCGACGAAGGAGACAACGGCCGACCACACCACCGTGACCAGCACGGCCTTGAGCTGGATCCACACCTGCTCGCCGATCGGGTTGGAGCCCACGGTGGCAGTGACCCAGTCGGTCACCAGGCCCGGGCCGCCCAGCACCTGGGTGTTGAACACGCCGGTGAGCAGTGCGCCCACGATGCCGCCCACGCCGTGAACGCCGAACACATCCAGCGAGTCGTCCGCGCCCAGCAGCTTCTTCAGGCCGTTCACGCCCCACAGGCAGGCAAAACCGGCGACGAAGCCGATGACGATGGCGCCCATCAGGCCCACGTTGCCCGCCGCCGGGGTGATCGCCACCAGGCCCGCCACCGCGCCGGACGCGGCACCCAGCATCGAAGCCTTGCCCTTCATCAGCGCTTCACCGATGCACCAGGCCAGGACCGCACCCGCAGTGGCGGTGAAGGTGTTCATGAAGGCCAGCACCGCGGAGTTGCCCGCTTCCAGCGCGGAGCCCGCGTTGAAGCCGAACCAGCCGACCCACAGCATCGAGGCCCCCACCATCGTGAGCGTCAGCGAATGCGGCGTGAACGACTCCTTGCCGTAGCCGATGCGCTTGCCGATCAGGAAGGCACCCACCAGGCCGGCCACCGCGGCATTGATGTGCACCACGGTGCCGCCGGCGAAGTCCAGCGCACCCCACTGCCAGATCAGGCCGGCCTTGCCGTTCATGGCATCGACCACGTCCTTGCTGGCGTAGGCATCCGGGCCCATCCAGAACCAGACCATGTGCGCGATCGGCGCATAGCTGAAGGTGAACCAGATCGCCATGAACAGCAGCACCGCCGAGAACTTGATGCGCTCGGCGAAGGCTCCCACGATCAGGCAGCAGGTGATGCCGGCGAAGGTGGCCTGGAAGGCGGCGAACAGCAGCTCGGGGATGTAGACGCCCTTGCTGAAGGTGGCCGCCATCGCGAACTCACCCGTCGAGGCGTTGAACAGGCCTTTGAGGAACAGCCGGTCCAGGCCGCCCACGAACTTGTTGCCTTCGGTGAAGGCCAGGCTGTAGCCGTACAGGGCCCACAGCACGACGATCATCGAGAAGGTGACCATCACCTGCATCAGCACCGACAGCATGTTCTTGCTGCGCACCAGGCCGCCGTAGAACAGCGCCAGGCCGGGGATGGTCATCATGATGACCAGCAGGGTGGACAGCAGCATCCAGGCGTTGTCGCCCTTGTTGGCCACCGGTGCGGAGGCCGCCGCGGCGGGTGCGGGCGCGGCCGCTGCGGCGGCGGAGGCTGCAGGCGCAGCGGCAGGTGCCGAGGCGTCGGCCGCCACGGCGGCCGCAGAGGCGGCCGGCGCGGATGCCGCGGCATCCTGGGCCAGCGACACGCCGGTGAAGCCGGCGAACGCCAGCCCGAGGGCCAGTGAAGCAATGAGCTTTTTCATGGGCTGTCTCTTGAATGTTGGTTTACAGCGCGTCCTTGCCGGTCTCGCCGGTGCGGATGCGCACCACCTGCTCCAGCGCGGACACGAAGATCTTGCCGTCGCCGATCTTGCCGGTGCGGGCCGCGCCTTCGATCGCTTCGATCACGCGTTCGACGATGGCATCGTCCACCGCCGCTTCGATCTTCACCTTGGGCAGGAAGTCGACCACGTACTCCGCGCCGCGGTACAGCTCGGTGTGGCCCTTCTGCCGGCCGAAGCCCTTGACTTCAGTCACCGTGATGCCTTGAACGCCAATGCCGCTCAGGGCTTCACGCACTTCATCAAGCTTGAACGGCTTGACGATCGCGGTCACCATCTTCATGGGTTGTCTCCTAGTTAGAAGGCGTACTTGACGCCGAGGACCGCGGCCTTCTTGCCGGTGAACTTGCCCGCGGGAGTGACGTACCAGGTGTCGTCCGCGTCGGTGCCCACGGCGGACAGGCTCACGGTGAGGCCCTTGACCACTTCCTTGGCCACGCTCACGGAATAGTCGGTGTAGGTGGCCACCGGGTCGTACGGGCCCTTGATCTTCTGGCGTCCCACATGGGGCGTGAATGTCAGGCCCCACGGGCCTTCGAACGTGGCGGACAGGTCGAGGTAGTAGCTGTTCTTGCTGTCGGGGTTGCCGAAGGTGTTGGACAGTGCGTGCGAGTACTTCAACGTCGCGGGTCCGTAGGTGAGCGCGCCGTAGAGTTCCGTGGTGTTGGCGTTCTTGAAGGCACCGAGCGGCGCATCACCGAGCTTGTTCTTCGGATACCAGTACTGCAGCACGCCGACGTCGAAGCTCAGGTCCTTGACGATCTCCTGCTTGTAGCCGCCGTAGAGGTCGATCTCGACATTGGCGTTGCCGGCGTCAAAGCCAAGGACGGTGCCGGTGTCCTCGATCCACTTGATCGTCGAAGCCCAGGTCCCGACATAAAAACCGCCCGGCAAAGTGGCATCCACGCCGCCTTGCAAAGCGGGCTTGAGCCGGCTTTGCGAGATGCCGCGGTAACGGTAGTCCGATACCGCACCCACATTGAAGGCGAACATGTCGTCGGCGTAGGACGCCACCGGCAGGGTGCTGAGCACCGCGGCGGCGGCAAGGGCGAACATCGATTTCTTCATGCGGGGGCTCCAACGAGTTGATATTCAGGACCGGGCCCTTTTTGCAGCTTCTGTGCCCGCGCCCCGGATGGCCAAAGCGCCCCAACTCAGGGCAACGCCTGCCTGCATGCACCGCGCCGCCGCACCAATGCGGTGATCGCATTCACGCCGCACCAATGCGAGGCGTAAAACGAGCCCCTTAGAGAGTAGGGCTGCCCAGGCACAATGCCGGCACAAGATCGAGGGAGGAGCACCAGCATGACGCTGGCCGTTGTTCACAGCCGCGCGCTGGATGGTCTGCAGGCACCCGAGGTGCAGGTCGAGGTCCACCTGGCGAACGGGTTGCCCAGCTTCACGCTGGTCGGCCTGGCTGACACCGAAGTGAAGGAAGCGCGCGAGCGCGTGCGCGCCGCACTCAACACCAGCGGGCTTGCGTTTCCCCACAACAAGCGCATCACCGTCAGCCTGGCGCCGGCCGACCTGCCGAAGGAGTCCGGACGCTTCGACCTGCCGATCGCGCTGGGCATCCTGGCGGCGGCCGGCGAGATCGACGCCACGAAGCTCGCACAACATGAGTTCGCCGGTGAGCTATCCCTGGCCGGCGAGTTGCGTCCGGTGCGCGGCGCGCTGGCCGTGGCGCTCGCCCTGCGCCACGGCGCCAGCACCCGCACGCTGGTGCTGCCCGCGCCGTCCGCCGCGGAGGCCGCGCGTGTGCCGGGCCTGGACATCCGCGGTGCCATTCACCTGCTCGACGTGGTGCAGGCCCTGCGCCCGGGTGAAGATGCGGTGCCGCTGCCACGCGCCGTGGCCGCCACCCCGGACGCCGCTGCGCCCCACCCCGACCTGCGCGACGTGCGCGGCCAGCTGGCGGCCAAGCGCGTGCTGGAGATTGCGGCCGCGGGCGGCCACTCGCTGTTGATGACCGGCCCACCCGGCACCGGGAAGTCCATGCTCGCCCAGCGCCTGCCCGGCCTGCTGCCGCCCATGGGCGAAGACGAGGCCTTGTCCAGCGCGGCACTGCAGAGCCTCACCCCGCGGGGTTTCGACCCGTCTCAGTGGAAGCTGCGGCCGGTGCGCTCGCCCCACCACTCGGCCACTGCGGTGGCTCTGGTGGGCGGTGGCACGCCGCCCAAGCCGGGCGAAATCTCGCTGGCGCACGGCGGCGTGCTGTTCCTCGATGAATTGCCCGAATTTCCGCGCAGCGCCCTGGAGGCCTTGCGCGAGCCGCTGGAAACCGGCCACATCACCATCTCCCGGGCCGGGCGGCAGGCGGCCTACCCCGCGCGGTTCCAGCTCATTGCGGCAATGAACCCCTGCCCCTGTGGGTTCCTGGGGGCGTACGCGGCCACCGGCAAGAGCTGTCGCTGCACGCCCGAGGCGGTGTCACGCTACCAGGGCCGCTTGTCCGGCCCCTTGATCGACCGCATCGACCTGCAGGTGGAGGTGCCGGCCGTCAAACCGGCCGAGCTGATGGCCCAGCCCGACGGCGAGCCCTCGGCCGCCATCGCGGCGCGTGTGCAGCAGGCGCGCGAGCGCCAGCTGGCGCGCCAGGGCAAGGCCAATGCCGACCTGCAGGCAGGCGAACTGGCGCAGCACGCCGCCATGGACACGGCTGCCGAGCGCTTGTTGCAGAGCGCAGCGGAGCGACTGGGCTGGTCCGGCCGCAGCCTGCACCGCGCGATCCGGGTGGCGCGCACCATCGCCGACCTGGCCGGCACACAGCAGGTGGGTGCGGAACATGTCGGCGAGGCGCTGCAATACCGGCGCGGCCTGCCGGCACCCTGAAAGGGGCACACGGCAGGCCGCGGGGTTGTGAGCTTGGGGCCCGACCGCCCCTTGGCGATCAGGCGCCCTGGCCGCTTTCGCGCTGGCTCGCCGGGCGCATGGTGTTGCCCTCCACCACCACACGCGTGCCCGGCGTGGGCGCGGTCTTCTGGGTGATGGTGCGCACGCTGCCGTCGTCCAGGCGCACGCGCGCTTCGTACACGGTTTCCGACTTGGCGCGCTTCTCGATCTCGTGGCCGGCCAGGCCGCCGCCCACCGCGCCAATGACCGTCATCGCCTTGCGGCCGTTGCCGCCACCCACCTGGTGGCCCAGCACGCCGCCCAGCACACCGCCGGCAATGGCACCCACCCCCGAACCCTCGCCCTTGCGGGTGACCTCGCGCACGCCTTCGATCACGCCGCAGTTGTGGCACACCGCCACCGGGCGCGTGTCCAGCGGGGTGGTGCTGCCTGTGCCGCTGCTCACGGCCGTGCCGCGATCGGTGTCATGGGTGGTCGCCGGTGCCTTGGGCGCCGGCTGGTGGCGCGGAGCCGCATGGCGGGTGGGCGCCGGCTTGGCGGGCGCAGGAGCCTGCTGCTCCGGGGCCGGCGTCGCCTGCAGGGCATTGGGTTGCACCGTGGCCGGTTGGGGCACCGGCAGGCTGGCGGGCGGCACCACGGTCTCGTTCGGTGCCAGCGCAAGCTTGGCCGGCACCGGGTCGGCCGGCGCGGCCTGGCGCGATGAACTCATCATCCAGCCGGCGGCGGCGCCCAGCGAGGCGATCATCACCGCCGCGCCGATCATGGCGGCGGGAGAGGTCATGCGGGAGCTCGGGCGGCTTGCGGTCGTGTTGTCGGTCATCGTGTTCTCCATTCGTTCAAGCGGCCCGCGGAACGCGGCCCCTCTAGGGATTGAACGTTTCGCAGCCCGGTTCGTTGCCGCCAACGCTGAATCAGGCGTAACTGGCCGTTACGCGAGGAACCCCAGGTTGCGCCTGGCAGCATCGAAGTTGCTGAGGCGGGGGAACAGGTCCAGCAGCTGGGAATCGCTCAGGCCGAACCAGCGGCCCAGAGTGGCGCCGACCTGTTCCACGCTGGTTTCCGGCAGCAAAGCGCCATTGGACAGCTGGTTCGGGCTGGTGAAGTCGCCCTTGCCGTCGGGCAGGCCATAGGCTGGGAAGTTGCCGTAGAGGTCGCGGCCCTTGACCGCGCCACCCATGACCAGGTGGTGCGCGCCCCAGCCGTGGTCGGTGCCGTCGCCATTGCTGGTGAACGTGCGGCCGAAATCCGAGGCGGTGAAGGTGGTGACGCTGTCGCGCACGCCCATGGCGCCCAGCACGGCATCGAAGTAGGCCAGGCCATGCGACAGCCTGGCCATCAGGTCGGCATGGTTGCGGTTCTGGAAGTCGTGGGTGTCGAAGCCACCCAGGCTGACGAAAAACACCTGGCGCTTCATGCCCAGCGTGCCGCGGGCGGCAATGGTGCGGGCCACCACCTGCAGCTGCTGCGCGAGGTTGTTGGTGGCCTTGGCCCCGGTGATCGGGTTGTCGTACTGCAGCAGCGGGTCGGTGCCGGTGGCGCCGGGCGTGCCGAAGGGCGCCGTGGTGGCCGACGGCAGGGCCGCGCTGAAGCTGGCCTCGGCGTCGATGGAGCGGCCCACCGCCCCGGCGTGGTCGCGCGCCAGGGCGGAATCCAGCCGCGCGGTGCGCATGATGCTGCGCATCTTCTCCAGCGCCACGGCGCTGCCGAACAGCGTGTTGCCCGAGCCGCCGATGCGAATGGCACCGCCGGTGGAGACCTGGTACTGCAGCACCTGCTGCCCGCTCAGCCACACGGCGTTGCCCGAGGCCGACACGCTGGTGAACACACTGCGCCCGTTCTGGCTGGCGAGCAGGTCGCCCATGCGGCCGCCCCAGCCGGTGGTGGCGCCTTCGGCAGCCAGCGTCTGCCAGGTGGACTGCTGGTCGTTGTGCGAGAACAGGCTGGCCGGCTTGGCGAAGCCGGCGTTCTTGTAGTCCGCCTTGGTGGTCGGCGCGATCAGCGGGCCGGCATTGGGCACGATCGCCAGCCGGCCGGCGTTGAACAGGTCGCGCGCGGCCACCAGCTGCGGATGCACCGCGAAGCTGCGCCCCTGGGCATTGATCGGGTTGAGTGCCAGCACGCCGCCCAGGCGGTCCGGCGAGCCAGCGGCGGCACTGCCCACCGGCACCGTGCCCACGGACTTGAGCGCGATCGGGTCGGGTGCCTGGTTGCGCACGCTCTGGTAGTTGGCCCAGGACGCAGCGTCCGTGGCCAGCACGGTGTTGTAGGTATCGTTGCCGCCAAAGAGGAACAGGCAGACGATGGCCTTGTAGTCGCCGGTGGACTGCGCGCTCGCGCTGCCGAGCGCGGCGAGGTTCAGCGCCAGCGGTGCGGCCGGCCCCAGCAGGGAAAAGGCGCCCGCCCGGCGCAGGAATTCACGGCGTGATGCAGAGGACGTCATGGATGCTTTCCGTGTCGGCTGGGCGTCATTTCATGACGATGAATTCGGGCGCGACGGCGGCCAGCGTCAAGGCCAGCCACACACGGTTCTTCTTCGCGTTGTCCACGCTGGTCTGGTTGCTCCCGTCAGGCTTGAGCGCCGGCAGGGCCACCGATTCCACCGCGGCCACCATGTCAGCCTTGAGTGCGGCGTCTGCCTGAGCGCCCATCAGCCGGCCGGTGATGCGGTCCACCAGCTCCGCCGGCTTGTCGGCCAGCGCGATCTCCGCCGCAAGGGACAGCTGCACGTCGCGCCGCGGCGCCTTCCAATCCACGCCGTTCTGGCCGAAACCGTTCTGCATGCCCGAGCGCATGTAGTTGGCGTAGCCGGCCACGGTGGTTTCGTGGGTGATCTGCATCTCCGGCTCGGTGAGGCCAAGGGCGCCCGCCTCGGTGCCCGGCGGTACGTAGCCCGGGCGATAGAAGTTGAAGACCGAGGGGCTGCGCATCGGCGTCTGGCCGAGCTGGGTGCCAGGGTCATCGGTGGTGCCGATGAGGAAGTGGCCGGTGTCGGAGGTGGCGCCGAAGGCGCGCAGCACGGCGGTCAGCCGCAGCACCGGCTCGCGCAGCTTGCCGGACGCGGCGTTGCCCACGGTGCGTGCCTCCGGGTCCAGCAGCACGGCCTTGATGAGGGCCTTCATGTCGCCACGCTGGCCGCTGCCCTTGGCATCGAAGGCCTCCGCCACCCGCTTCACGTAAGCGGGGCTCGGGTGGCCCGTCACCATGCGCTGGATGAGCTGGCGGCCGATGAAGGGGCCGACGTTGGGATGGCTGGCCAAGGTGTCCAGCGCCACCTTCAGGCTCGCGTTGGGATCGGCCTTGCCCTGGGCCACCACCGTCTGGCCGAGGAAGCGCTTTTCGCCCAGCGAATGGAACTGCGTGTAGCCCTGCATCGGCATCCACAGGCGCTCCGCATCCTGGTAGCCGCTCCAGCCCCAGAAGCGGCCGTCGGCGGTGTCGGGGCCGTCCCAGCTCCAGCCGGTGAACACCTTGGCCAGGCCGGCGATGTCGTCGTGGGTGTAGGTGTCCACCGCGGCGCCGTTGACCATCTTCTGCGAGCCGTCGCTGTTCAGCTCCTTCAGGCCGATGGAGAACAGCTGCATCACCTCGCGGGCGAAGTTCTCGTCCGGCACGCGGCCCTTGGCCGGGTCTTCCTTCTGGTTCTTCAGGTGGGACAGGTACACGCCCATCATCGGATGGCGCGCCACGCCTTCGAGCAGGTCGCGGTAGCGGCCGAAGGCATTGGCACCCAGCATGTCCATGTAGCCGGCGGCGCCGCGCGGGTTCTCGCCCACACCGTTGTCGAGCATGGAGATCACGAAGATCTGCGACAGCGCATAGGCCACGCGGCCACGCAACTGGTCCTCGCCCTGCACCGCCTGCCGATAGAACGAATCCAGCACCTCGCGCTGGCCGGCGCTGCTGTTCGGATTGACGGCCTTGATCGCCGCGTTCTCGCCGTCCCAGTAGGCGCGGTGCTGCGTGGCAGGCTTGCTGAACTGCTCGTCGATCCAGGCGCGGTAGCCGATCGACAGCACATGGTCGATGTCGGCCTCGGTGGCGCCGAAGGTCGCCTGGTTCAGGAAACGCGCCGCCTCTTCGCGCGAGGCCGGTTTGTCGGCCACGCCTTGCGGACTGGCGGTGCCATCGGTCGATGTGGCGGTGTCGCCGCCGTTACCGCCGCCGCAGGCGGCCAGCAAAACCAGCCAGCCTGCGGCGAGGCCGACCCTCCACCCTCGTCTGTTGTTCATGGATGCTCCCCACGGCGCCCTCGTTGTATGGGGCGCAGTGTGGGAGCAGCCGCGGTTTGAAGCCCAGCGGCAAAGTTCTCACTTCACGCGCGGTTTACCGCTTGTCGCAAAAGAGGAAAGCGACTACGACAACTGCGGTGCGAGCCGACGTTTTGCGTCATCCAGCGCCATGCGATGGCGCTCGGCCCAGTCGCGAAGTTGGTCCTCACCGATGCGGCCGACGTTGAAATACGCGGCTTGCGGATGCGCAAGGTAGAAGCCGCTGACACTGGCCGCCGGGGTCATGGCCAGGCTTTCGGTCAGGCCCATGCCCACTTCGCCGGCCTGCAGCAGCTCGAACATCGGCCGCTTGACGGTGTGGTCAGGGCAGGCCGGGTAGCCGGGTGCCGGGCGGATGCCGCGGTACTTCTCGGCGATCAGCTCTTCGTTGCTCAGTTGCTCGTCGCTCGCGTAGCCCCAGAAGTCGGTGCGCACCCGCTGGTGCAGGCGCTCGGCAAAGGCCTCGGCCAGCCGGTCGGCCAGGGCCTTGAGCATGATGGCGGAGTAGTCGTCCAGGTCCTCGACGAACTGGCGCTCCTTCTTCTCCACGCCCAGGCCCGCGGTCACCGCGAACAGGCCGACGTAATCCGGCCGCGTGCCCTTGGGCGCGACGAAGTCGGCGAGCGAGCGGTTGGGCCGCTTCACGCCATCGACCACCGGCCGCTCGGTCTGCAGGCGCAGCGGCTGCCAGCGCAGCAGCACCTGTTCACGCGACTCGTCGGCGTAGAGCTCGATCACATCATCGTCCACCGTGTTGGCCGGGTACAGGCCGATCACGCCGGCCGCCTGCAGCCAGCGCCCTTCGATCAGGCGCTGCAGCATGCGCTTGCCGTCGCTGAACACGCGCTGCGCCTCGGCACCGACCACGGGATCCTTGAGGATCTGCGGGAACGGGCCGGCCAGGTCCCAGGTCTGGAAGAAGGGGCCCCAGTCGATGCAGGCGGCGAGTTCGTTCAGGTCGTAGTTCCTGAACACGCGCCGGCCCAGGAACTTCGGCTTCGGCGGCTCATACCCCTGCCAGTCCATCTGGGCCTTGTTGGCGCGCGCCTGCGCCAGCGTGACCAGCGGCGTCTGCTTCTTGTTGGCGTGCAGCTCGCGCACCTTCTCGTAGTCGGCCTTCAGCTCGTCGATGTAGCGCGCGGCGCGTTCGTCGCTCAGCAGGTCGGCACACACCCCCACTGAACGCGAGGCGTCCGGCACGTAGACCACCGGCCCTTCGTAGTGCGGCGCGATCTTCACCGCGGTGTGCACCCGGCTGGTGGTGGCACCGCCGATCAGCAGCGGGATCTTCTTCATGCGGAAGAAATCATCGCGCTGCATCTCGGCCGCCACGTGCTGCATCTCCTCCAGGCTGGGCGTGATCAGGCCGGAGAGGCCGATGATGTCCGCGCCTTCGACCTTGGCCTTCGAGAGGATGTCCTGGCACGGGACCATCACGCCCATGTTCACCACTTCGAAGTTGTTGCACTGGAGCACGACGGTGACGATGTTCTTGCCGATGTCGTGCACGTCGCCCTTCACGGTGGCGATCACGACCTTGCCCTTCGGCTTCACGTCGCCGCCGGCGTCGGCGAGCAGCTTCTTCTCTTCCTCGATGTAGGGCAGCAGGTGCGCCACCGCCTGCTTCATCACGCGTGCGCTCTTCACCACCTGCGGCAGGAACATCTTGCCCTGGCCGAACAGGTCGCCCACGATGTTCATGCCGGCCATCAGCGGGCCTTCGATGACGTGCAGCGGGCGGCCGCCGCCAGCCTTGATGGCCTGCCACGCTTCTTCCGTGTCCTCGACGATGAACTCGGTGATGCCATGCACCAGCGCATGGCTCAGGCGCTCGCCCACCGTGCCGGCGCGCCAGGCCAGGCGCGCGCTGTCGTCCTTGGCCGCGCCCTTGGCCTGCTCGGCCACCTCCACCAGGCGCTCGCCGGCATCGGGCCGGCGGTTGAGCACCACGTCTTCCACGCGCTCACGCAGCTCGGGGTCCAGGTCGTCGTACACGCCGATCATGCCGGCGTTGACGATGCCCATGTCCATACCGGCCTGGATGGCGTGGTACAGGAACACGGTGTGGATGGCCTCCCGCATCGGGTCGTTGCCGCGGAAGCTGAAGCTCACGTTGCTGACACCACCCGACACCTTGGCGCCGGGCAGGTTCTGCTTGATCCAGCGGGTGGCATTGATGAAGTCGACCGCGTAGTTGTTGTGCTCCTCGATGCCGGTGGCGATGGCAAAGATGTTGGGGTCGAAGATGATGTCCTCGGGCGGGAAGCCCACCTCGTCCACCAGGATGCGGTAGGCCCGCTCGCAGATCTCGATCTTGCGTTCGTAGGTGTCGGCCTGGCCTTTTTCATCGAAGGCCATCACCACGGTGGCCGCGCCATAGCGGCGGATCAGGTTGGCCTGGCGCCGGAACTCGGCCTCGCCCTCCTTCATGGAGATGGAGTTGACGATGCCCTTGCCCTGGATGCACTTCAGGCCGGCCTCGATCACCTCCCACTTGGAGCTGTCGATCATGATCGGCACGCGCGCGATCTCGGGCTCGGAGGCGATCAGGTTCAGGAAGCGCACCATCGCGGCCTTGCTGTCCAGCATGGCCTCGTCCATGTTGACGTCGATCACCTGGGCGCCGTTTTCCACCTGCTGGCGCGCCACCGCCAGCGCCTGCTCGAACTCGCCGTTCAGGATCATGCGGGCGAAGGCCTTGGAGCCGGTGACGTTGGTGCGCTCGCCGATGTTGACGAACAGCGTGCCTTCGCCGATGAGCACCGGCTCCAGGCCGGACAGGCGCATCGGGGCAACGGCAGGGGAGGCGGTCTGGGATTCGGGCATGGTCGCTTCGCTTCGGAGTTCGAAAGCGAGCGCCGTTGCCGGCCCGGGCGGCGAAAAGGGGTGCGATACGGCCCGGGGGTCCCGAGCCTGGCGGTGAGGGCTCACCGTCGCAACGCTCCTCGGGACAACCCACGCATTTTATGCGGCTCGCACCCCCCTCATCCAGGGGAGTCTTCAACACGAAGTGACACGGTTTACCGTGCGAGGCTGGCACTTCGCACACTGTTTGCCTTCAATCCCGGCATGAAACTCCGCGCTCTTTGCTCCGCCACCACGCTGGCTGCCCTCCTGGCCGGCTGCGCCTCCACCGGCAACCAGCCACCGATCCAGCAGGCGCCGGTGGCACCGCCGCCGCAGGCCACCACGCCCACGATCTCCCTGGCCTCGGAGCAGCGCCGGCTGGCCGATCTGTTCCGCGACACCCCGGTGGTGATCGCGATGACGCCGGAAGGCCACATGCGGGTGGAAGTGCCGCTGAAGTTCTCGTTCAAGAAGGGCCAGTCGGTGGTGGAGCCGCCGCTGGCCAAGGTGCTGGACTATGTGGTGCCCAGTGCCAAGGCCCCCGGCATGAAGGCGCGTGTGTCCGCGCCCAGCGACAACGGCAAGGCCGGCCTGATCGCCCAGGACCGCGCTGCCAGCGCGCGGGACTACCTCATCGCCAAGGGCGTGCCGGTGACGCACTTTGCCGGCGTGGGGCCGGCGCACAGCGACTCGGTCGAGATCCTGATCGGCAAGCTCTGAGCGCGTCCCCTTCAGCGGGCGGAGGCCAGCTGCTCGCGCGCATGCGCGGCGCCCGGCCCGCTGGGCGCGAGCTCCAGGTAGGTCTTGTAGGCGGCTGCCGCCCTGTCCTTGTCGCCCGCGTTGGCATGGGCATCACCGAGGTTCAGGTAGGCCACGGCCCGTGACGGATCGAGCTTGAGCGCGTTGTCGTACCAGCGCGCGGCCTCGGCGAACTTGTTCTGCTTGTAGTACACGAAGCCCAGGTTGTTGGCCGCGAGCGCAAAGTCCGGCCGCAGCTTGAGCGCTTCGGTGAACTGGGCCTCGGCTTCGGCATAACGCTTCTCGCGGTACAGCTGCAAGCCGCGGTCGTTGGCCAGCTGGGCCCGCTGGCGCGCCGTGGCCGCCACCGCGACGGGCGCCTCGATCACACGATCCTTGCCCTGCAGGTCCTTCACCGTGGCGGCAACCGGGGCTGATGCCACGGACGCGACCGCCACCGGCTTGTTCAGCGCCGCATCCAGCCGCGTATTGAGCTGGATGGCTTCGCCCGACAGCTGGCTGGATGCGGCGCTGAGGAACTCGCCCTCCGACGGCAGCACGAACACGAACTCCCCGCCCTCCGAGCCCGGGAGGCTGCCGAAGGCCGGTGTCTGGCGCGACACCGACGCCACCGCCGGCGCCACATAAGCGGCCAGCTCGGTGGCGGTGATGATGCCGTCGCCGTTCAGGTCACCCTTGCCACCCAGGCCCTGCAGCAGCGTCCAGGTGAAGACGGAATGGCCGTTGGGGCCGCCATCGGCCACCAGCTGGTCGGCTCCGCCGGCGGTGATCATCTGCCGCCCCAGCCTGCGCGCGTTGTCGCGCAGGAAGTTGCCGGACGAGGGTGCGCCGCCACGCGTGAGACCCAGCCCGCTGTAGCAGGCGTCCATCACGAACAGCACATGCCGGGCGGCCAGGCTTTCGGCGATGTTCTGGATCTCGGTCATCGGGATGGCATCGCTGGCCAGCTGTTCGGGCGAGGTGCCGGCATCGGCCGGCACGATGTAGCCCAGCTCACGCCCGGAGCTCAGGGTGCGGGTGGCACCGTGGCCGGCGAAGAACACGAACACCCGGTCGTTCTTCTGCACCCCGCCGTGCGCCAGCCGGCCATGGAAGGCATCCAGGATGCCCTGGCGCGTGGCGTCCTTGTTGTACAGCGCCACCACCCGCTCCGGCGCCACGCCGAAGCGCTCCACCAGGGCCTGCGTCAGCGCCTTGGCATCGCGCACCGCGTACTGCAGGCGCGGCCACTTGGCATAGTCGTCCACCCCGATGACCAGCGCCCAGGCGTTGCCGTCGGCATTGGCCAGCTTGGGCGACTCCACCGGCTGTCGCTCGGCCTTGGCGCTCTCGAAGCTGCTGCCGCGCCAGCCGGCGAACTGATAGCCCTCGGCCACCAGCCGGTCCAGCACCAGCGGTAGCGCCTTGAGGGTGCGCTCGTGGATGTCGTGGAAGAGGATGATGCCGCGGCCTTGTTTGTCCACCTCGCGCAGCACCCGGTCGGCGATCGAGCGCGGCACGGGGTCGGCCCAGTCCAGCGAGTCGATGTTCCACATCACCGAGCGCAGCTGCGCGTCCCGCACCACGCCGAGACCTTCCGCGTTGCGGGCGCCATAGGGAAAGCGGAACAGCGGCGACCGCTGCGGGCTCACCGCTTTCAACAAGGTGTCGGTGTAGAGGATCTGCGACTTCAGCGCGTCGCCGGTTTCCTTGGACAGCTGGGCATGGGTGTAGCTGTGGTTGCCCAGCACGAACCCGTCGGCCTGCAACCTGGCGGCCACCTGGGCGCCACGCTCCAGCGCCGGCTTGCCGTCGGCACCCACCTGGCCCAGGTTGCGGCCCACCTGGAAGAACACCGCCGGCACGTTGTACTGCTTGAGGATGGCCTCCACCTCCTCGGTGTACTGGCGGTGCGGGCCATCGTCGAAGGTGAGCACCACGGTGCGCGCCGGCAGGCTGTTGCCGAAGATCTCGCGCTGGCCATCGTCGGCCGCCGCCGCGCGGCTGGCCGCCGGCTCGGGCGGGTACGGCACGAGCACGCCGTGGTCCTTGAGGATCTGTTCGCGCCGGTACAAGGTCTTGAGATGCGCCACGTAGTCCGCCCAGCGCTCGCGCTTCAGTTCGATCGCCCGTGTCTCGAAGCGGTTGAAGATCTGGCCGATCTCGCGGTCGTAGTTGTGCTCGATCTGGGCGAGCGCGTCCAGGTCCTCGCTCACGCGCTTGTGCAGCTTGACGGCCGGCAGTGAGCCGTCGCGGCCGATGCCGCGCTGCAGCGCGCGCAGCGCCTCCTGGAAGGCCAGCCGGTCGGCGTCGTACAGGCCCTCGCCGGACTCCACATAGTCCAGTACCTGCGCCAGGCCGGCATCGCGCGCAGCCGCGCCCGCCGAGGTCAGCGCGTCGAAGGCCCGCTCGATGTGGCGCTGGCGCTCCAGCTGCTCATGGAAGAGTTGCTGGCCCACGCTGTTGGCCGCCGCCTTGTCGGCCGCACTGAGGCTGGCTTCATCGGCCAGCAGCACGATGATCTGGCGATGCGCGGCCAGCTGCGCCTTCAGCAGGTCCAGCGCGCTGGCCACCGCCGGATGAGCGCTGGCGCTGGCCGCCGCGGACGCCGCCGGCGCGGCGGCGCCAACGGGCTTGGACGGGCCGCGCATGAACCACCAGGCGAGCACAAGCGCACCCTTGAGCAACAGCAGGACCGCCACCGCGGCCACGCGCCGCTGCGTTGTCGTGAAAGCCATGGAACTCCCTCGGCCGGCGTCTTGCGCGCCGGCCCCTCGAATCTTGTGGTGTCAGGCGGCCAGCAACTGGCTGAACAGCGTGTCCTGCTTGTGGCGCGGCCGGTAGGCGCTCACCCGCTTGGCGATCGCTGCAATGTGGTCCGGCGTGGTGCCGCAGCAGCCGCCGGCGATGTTGAGGAAGCCCGACTTCGCGAACTCCTCCATCAGCGCGCCGGTGACCTCCGGCGTCTCGTCGAAGCCGGTGTCGCTCATCGGGTTGGGCAGGCCGGCGTTGGGATAGCAGCTGATCCAGGTGTCGGCCGCCACCTTGCTCAGCTCCTCGATGTACGGCCGCATCAGTGCGGCGCCCAGGGCGCAATTGAGGCCCACCGCGATGGGGCGTGCATGGCGCACCGAATGCCAGAACGCGCTCACCGTCTGGCCCGACAGGATGCGGCCGGAGGCATCGGTCACCGTGCCGGAAATGATGACGGGCAGGCGCTCGCCGGTGTTTTCCATCAGCTCGTCGAGCGCGAAGATCGCCGCCTTGGCGTTGAGCGTGTCGAAGATGGTCTCCACCAGGAACAGGTCGCAGCCGCCTTCAAGCAGGCCTTCCGCCTGTTCGTAGTAGGCCGCCTTCAGCTCGTCGAAGTGGATGTTGCGCGCGCCCGGGTCGTTCACGTCGGGGCTGATGCTCGCGGTGCGCGGTGTGGGGCCGAGGGCGCCGGCCACGAAACGCGGCTTGTCGGGTGTGCTGTGCTGCGCCGCCACCTCCTTGGCGATGCGCGCGGCCGCCACGTTCATCTCGCGCGCATGCGCCTGCAGGCCGTAGTCTTCCTGCGCCACCGAGGTGGTGCCGAAGGTGTTGGTCTCGATGATGTCGGCGCCGGCGGCCAGGTAGCCGGCGTGGATCTCGCGGATCACATCGGGCCGGGTGAGCACCAGCAGGTCGTTGTTGCCCTTGAGGTCCTTGGGATGGTCCTTGAAACGCTCGCCGCGATAGTCCGCTTCGGTCAGCTTGTAGCGCTGGATCATGGTGCCCATGGCGCCGTCGATGATCACGATGCGCTGCTGCAGGATCTGCGGCAGCGCGGTGGCGCGGGTGTAGGCGGGCGTCGGTTTCATGGCGGAATTGTAGGAGGCCACCCGCCGGAGCGGGCATCATCGCGGCCGGCACCCTGCCTGCATCCCCGATACCCGTGAAGAAATCTGCTGCTCGTCTCCTGCTGCTGCTCGTCGCAGCCGCTACCTTGGTGGCCGCGCTGGTGTGGGCCACGCCCAAGCTGATGCGCCGGTTCTACACCCACGGCCTGACGGTCGTGCCGGTGGCCACCGGCCTGGACACGCCCTGGGCCTTCGTGTTCCTGCCGGACGGCCGCATGCTGGTGACCGAACGGCCGGGGCGCATGCGCATCGTCGAACGCGACGGCCGGCTGGGCGCGCCGCTGGCGGGGCTGCCGCCGGTGTGGTCGCAAGGCGAAGGCGGGCTGATGGACGTGGTGCTGGACCCTGACTTCCCGCACAACCAGCGCGTCTACTGGAGCTTCAGCGAGCCGGACGCCAGCAACGCGGCGCTGGCCAGCACCGCGGTGGCACGCGGCCGCCTCGCCGGCGAGCAGCTCAGCGAGGTGCAGGTGATCTATCGCCAGCCGGTGAAGACCGGCGACTCGCGCCATTTCGGCTCCCGGCTGCTGTTCGACCGCGCGGGCCATCTGTTCGTGGGCCTGGGCGACCGCTTCCAGCGCGACGACGCGCAGCGCCTGGGGTCCGCGCACGGCAAGATCCTGCGGCTGTGGCCCGACGGGCGCGCGCCCGCCGACAACCCGTTTGCCGGCACGCCCGGCGCCCTGCCCGAGGTCTGGAGCTACGGCCATCGCAATGTGCAGGGCCTGGCCATCCATCCGCAGACGGGCCAGTTGTGGGCCAGCGAACATGGCCCGCGCGGCGGCGACGAACTCAACCTCATCCAGCCCGGCCGCAACCACGGCTGGCCGGTGATCACCTACGGCTGCGAATACAAGGGCTGCGCGCCCATCGGGGAAGGCATGGCCAAGGCGGGCATGGAGCAGCCGGTGCTGTGGTGGGGGCCGGAGTCCACACCGCCGAGTGCGCTGCTGTTCGTTACCAGCGATCGTTATCCGGGCTGGAAGGGGCAGCTGCTCGTGGCCACCTTCCGCAATGGCGCTTTCACGCGGGTGACGCTGGACGGCCAGCGGGTGGTCGCCAAGGACGCCGTGTACCTGGCCGGCAACGAACGCGTGCGCGACCTCAAGCAAGGCCCGGACGGCTTGATCTACCTGCTGGCCAATGTGCCGGAGGGGCGCATTCTGCGGCTGGAGCCCTGACTCACGCCGAGCGCCGGGCCAGCACTGCGCGCACCTCGCCGTGCGCATCGCTCACGCTGCGCAGCTCGCTGTAGTGCGCATCGGCGCCCAGCCGGCGCAGCACGCCACTGCCCTGGCCCGCACCCACCTCGAAGGCCAGCCAGCCGCCCGGGCGCAGGAAACGCGGCGCCTCGCGCAGCAGGCGCTGCAGGATGCGGATGCCCAGCGGCCCGCCGTCGAAAGCCAGCGCCGGCTCATGCACCGCGATCTCGGCCGCCATGGCCGACAGGCGGGCGCTCGAGATATACGGCGGGTTGCAGGTCAGCACGTCCACCTTGGCAATGAACGCCGGCGTGTCGAAGGGCGCCAGCAAGTCGCCTTCGTGAAGCGCCACCCGATCCCCCACGCCTAGCAGTTCGGTGTTGCGGCGCGCAAGCGCCACCGCCTCGGCCGACAGGTCGGCCGCATGCACTCGCGCCTGCGGCACCCGTGCCGCCAGCGCCAGCGCGAGGTTGCCGCAGCCGGTGCACACGTCGATGGCGAGCGCTTCGCCGCGCTGCGCCGCCGCCTCGGCCAGCAGCACGGCAGCCGCCTCGCCCAACAGTTCGGTTTCCTGGCGCGGGATCAAGGCCTGCGGGCCGGCCAGGAGCTCGAGCCCCATGAAACGCTGGCGCTCGACCAGGTGGGCCAGCGGCACGCCGGACACCCGCTGCTCGACCAGGTTGTCGAAGGCCGCCAAGCCTGCGTCGTCCAATGCAGGCAGCGGTGCGAGCAAGGCCGCCACCGCCGACATCGGCTGCCCGGCCGCACGGCACCACAGGGCGCGCGTGGCGGCGAGCGGCGTGTCCTCCGGCTTGTCGGGCAAGGCATCGACGCGGACCAGCCGCGCATGCGCTCGCTGCAGTGCCTGCACGGCTGCCGCGCCCAGGCCCGCCGTTTCGGCCGGCGTCAGCAACGCGGCAACCTGCTCAGCGCTCATCGTGCTGCAGCACCGGCTCCACCAGCGCTGGCGCGGCATGCAGCGGTGCGGTGGTGCGGCGCTTGGTGGCGATGTCGGTGTAGACGGCCTGCGCCTGCGCTTCGGTGAGGTCCAAGGCCTCGGCCAGCTCGGCCGCCGGCACGCCATGGTTGTGGGCCCACAGCGCCAGGTCCATCTGCGCATAGGGCAGCGAAAAGTAGAACTCGTCCTGCCCCTGCGCCAGGCTGTAGGTGTCGGTGGTGGGCTGCGCGTTGCACACCTCGTCCGGCAGGCGGAGGTGGCGCGCCAGCGCATACACCTGAGTCTTGTACAGGTGGGCGATGGGCTTCAGGTCAGCCGCGCCGTCGCCGTTCTTCACGAAGAAGCCCTGGTCGTACTCCAGCCGGTTGGGGGTGCCGATCACGGCGTAGTTCAAGCGGTCGGCGTGGTAGTACTCGATGGCCTTGCGCACCCGCTGCTTGTGGTTGGTGGCGGCCACGATCTGCAGGTACTGCTTGAGCGGCAGGCGCGCCTGCTGCTGCGCGCCGTCGGGCGACTGCACGATCAGGTTGAAGAAGTGGATGCCGCCCGGCACGCCGGTGGCGATCGCGATCTTGCAGCGCCAGTCCTCGGCGTACTGCGGGAACACCGCGCGGATGGCTTCGTCGCGCTGCGCATAACAGCCCAGGCCCACCAGCGCGGGCGTGATGTCCACCACCTCGTAGGGCAGGCCCAGGTGCTCGGCCACCGCGCGGCCCCGGCTCTCGCTGCCGCCGCTGGAGTCGCGCTCGGGCAGCAGCAGGCCGTACACCTTCTTCGGCCCGAACGCCCGGGCGGCGAGCGCGGCGCACACACCGCTGTCCACGCCGCCAGAGATGGCGATGATCACGCCGCGGCGGCGCTGCGCGGCCACCGTGTCCACCATCCAGGCGCAGATGCGGTCGGCTTCGGCGCCTTCGTCCAGCGCCAGAACCTGGGGCCCCAGCCCGCGCATGGCGTCGGCGCTCACGGCGTGGCCGTGGCCAGGCCGGTCTTGCGCGCGACGTAGGCGCCGATGTTGTCCAGGCTGTCCAGGTTCTCCGGCACCATCTCCTCGTCCTCCACCGTGAAGCCGAAGGTCTCCTCGAGGAACATCACCAGCTCCAGGAAACCGGTGGAGTCGACCAGGTGGTGCGCCATGAACGAGTCGCCATCGGCGTAGCTCGCGCGCTTGGCGCCCATGAGGAAGTTGTCCTGGATGAATGCGCGCACCTGCGCCTTGATGTCGGTCATGGCTTTGACGTGGGAAAGAAAAGTCAAGCGAGTCCGGCCTTGCGGATCTTGCCGGTATCGGTTTTAGGCAGGGCCTCGACGAACTCCACGACCTTCGGTGCCATGAAGCTTTCGAGCCGCGCCAGGCAATGCCGGATGACGTCCCGCTCGGTGAGCGAAGCGCCCGGTTTGAGTGTGACATAGGCCTTCACCGCCTGGCCCAGCACGGCGTCGTCCACGCCCACGACCGCGACTTCGTACACGCCGGGCAGCGCATGGATCGCGTTCTCCACCTCGCGCGGACTCACCTTTTCGCCCCGGCTCTTGATGATGTCGTCACGCCGCGCCACGAAGTACAGCCAGCCCTCGGCATCGGTGCGGAACAGGTCGCCGGAATACAGCACGCGCTCGCCGGGCAGCAGGCCAGGTTTCAGCCGCTTTGCGGTCTCCTCCGGCTTCTCCCAATAACCCAGCATCACGTTGCTGCCGCGGATCACGAGTTCGCCCACCGAGCCGTTGGGCAGGCGCCGGCCTTCGTCATCGACCAGCCACACCTCTTCATTGGGCATGCCGCGGCCCACGCTGGTGGGGCGGATGTCCAGCTGCTCGGGCGGCAGGTAGGTCACCCGCTTGCATTCGGTGAGGCCGTACATCGAGTACAGCGTGGCCTGCGGGAACAGCGCGCGCAGCTGCGCGATGTGCGGCTCGGACAGCGCGGCCGCGGTGTTGGTGATCATGCGCAGCGCGTGCAGGTCGAAACGCTCCAGGCTCTTGAGCGCCAGCAGCGTCGCAAACATGGTGGGCACGCCGGGGAACACGGTGACCCGTTCGCGCGCCATGGTGTCCAGCACCTGCACCGGAAAGCTGAAGCCGCGCTCCAGCACCACGGTGGCGCCCACGTGCCAGGCCATCAGCACCTGGTACAGGCCGTAGTCGAAGGCGAGCGGCAGGGCACAGAGGATGGTGTCGCGTTCGTTCAGGCCCAGGTAGCCGCTGACCGAACGCATCGCACTCACCATGTTCAGGTGCGACAGCATCACGCCCTTGGGAAAACCGGTGGAGCCGGAGGTGTAGATGATGCTGGCCAGGTCGCAGTCGATGGTGCCGGGGTCGTGCGGTACGGCGCCCTCACCCGCCTCGGGCCAGGCTTGCAGGCGCGCATCGGCCGGGCCGTCGTCCGCGCCGGTGACCACCACGGTGTGCACGCTCGCCGCATCGGCCAGCGCCGCGCGCCACACGTCGGACAAGGTCGCCTGGGTCAGCAGCGCGGCGGCCCGCGCATCGCGCAGCATGTAGGCCAGCTTGTCGTGTTTGGTGAGCGCATTCACCGGCATGAAGACCGCCCCTGCGCGCAGCACCGCCAGCACGCCGGCGACGAACTCGACGCTGTTGTCCAGGAACAGCGCCACCCGGTCCCCGCGCTGCACGCCGCGTTGCCGCAGCAACCCGGCCAGTGCGTCGGCGCGCTGGTCCAGCTCGGCATGGGTGACCCGCAGGCCGGCGCACACCAGCGCCGGGTGATCGGGAAGGCGGGCGAGGGTGGCGTCGAAGGCGTGGTGCAGCAGCATGGAACGAGCGGGATCTAAGTCGCGCCGAACACGGCGGGTTGCACGAACTGGCGGTGCAAATGCATGGTGGACAGCACGCCCACGAAGGCCATGTTGTCGGGGAAACCGATCGCGCGGCCGCGGGCGCACTTGGCGCTCAGCCGGCCCACCGCGTCGGCGTCGAACAGGCCGGCCGCTTCGATGGACTGCGGGCTCAGCAGCTCGGCCACCTCCTCGGTGGGCCGGCCGTCCTGGAAGAAGCTGGCGCTGTCGGGGGCGCGGTAGGGCTGCTTGGTGCGCTGGGTGATGCTCGGCGGCAGGTCGGCGCGGGTGGCCTGCTTGAGCAGGTATTTTTCGGCCAGGCCGCGCAGCTTCAGCTGCGGTGGCAGCCGGTTGGCAAACTCGATGACGCGGTGGTCGAGGAAGGGCACCCGGCCTTCCACCGAATGCGCCATCGCCACCCGGTCGCCCTGGGCGCCGAGCAGGTAGCCCGACATCAGGGTGTGGGCCTCCACGTACTGGTCGCGCGCCATCGGCGACCAACGCGAGATGCCGGCCGGCAGCGTGGCGGCCAGCGCCTGGTAAGGGTCGGCCGCGGCCACGCGCTCGGCCAGCTCCGGTCGCATGAACTGCAGCACCCGGCGCGTGCTGGCGATGCGGGTGGCATGCGCGAACCAGGGCTGGTGCTGGTGCTCCAGGCCTTCGCTGAAAAAGCGCTGGGTCACGCCGCGCGCGGCCATCGGCGAGTGCGTGAGGTAGGGGTACAGGCGCTCCAGGATGCGGCCACGCCAAGTCGACTGCGGCGCACGCGCCAGGAAGCGCCGGATCTTGGCTTCCTTGAAAAGATCGTAGCCGCCGAACACCTCGTCGGCCCCCTCGCCGGTGAGCACCACCTTGAGCCCGGCCGCGCGCACGGCCGACGCCAGCAGCATCAGCGGCGTGGGCGCGGTGCGCACCAGGGCGGTTTCGGCATGCCACACCGTGCGGCCGAAGGCCGCGCCGATGTGAGCGCGCGACACACGCACGGTGGTGTGGCGCGTGCCCAGGTGGCGCACCATCGCCTGCTGGTGCTCGCTTTCGTCGAACTCGGCGTCCTCGAAGGTGAGCGAGAAGGTGTCCAGCGGCGTGTCGGTCTGGTGCCGGATCAGCGAGCTGACGATGGACGAGTCCAGCCCGCCGCTCAGGTAGGCACCCACCGGCACGTCGGCGCGCAGCTGCAGCCGCACGGCGTCCAGCAGCAGCGCGCGCAGCTCTTCGGCCGCTTCGCGTTCGTCGCGCGGCGGAGGCGTGCCGTCAGGGAAGGTCCAGTCCCAGTAGCAGTCGGTGTGCAGGCGATCGCCCTCCACCACCATGCGATGGCCGGGCGGCAGCTGCCGGATGCCCTCGAACACGGTGTTGTCGCCCAGCGGCGCCCAGTAGCTGAACACCTGCGCCAGGCCCACCGGGTCCAGCCGCCGCTTCACCTCGGGCAGCATGAACAAGGCCTTGACCTCGGAGGCGAACAGCAGCCGGCCGTCGGCCTGGGTGAAGTACAGCGGCCGGATGCCGGTGCGGTCGCGCGCCAGCAGCAGGCGCTGGCGATGGTCGTCCCACAGCGCGATGGCGAACTGGCCGTTGAGCTGCTGCAGGAAATCCTCGCCATGCTCCTCGTACAGGTGCACCAGCACCTCGGTGTCCGACTGCGTGCGGAACACATGGCCGAGGCGCTGCAGCTCGGCGCGCAGCTCCAGGTAGTTGAAGATCTCGCCGTTGAACACCACGCGGATGCGGCCGTCTTCGTTGGCGATCGGCTGGGCACCGCCGGCGATGTCGATGATGGACAGGCGCGCATGCGCCAGGCCCACGGTGTCACCGGCTTCGATGCCCGTGCCGTCCGGGCCGCGGTGGTGCAGCGCGCCGATCATCGCGAGCGACTCGTCGCGTCGTGGGGCGCGGCCCCAGGTGCCGCGGTGGATGCCTGCGATGCCGCACATGTCACTCGCCGTCGCGGTCGAAGCTGGTGAAGTACCAGTGCGCCGGCGGCGGCACCACCGCTGCTGCGCCGGCGACCAGGTACAGCGGCAGGTGCTCTGGCCGCGGCACGAACCCGGCGGCCCGCACGCCGCACGCCACCTCGGGGCTGCCGAAAAATTCCAGCGAGAGCCGCTCCACCGGCTGCGCGCGCTGGTGCCAGGCGAAGCCGCGCAGCAGGACGGCCGTGTCACGCGCAGGGTCGGCGCAGAAGAAGTCGGCGACCAGGACCATGCGGTCTTCCACGCGCCACACCACGTAGCCCAGGGGCGTGCCATCGCCGCGGCGGGCGAGCGACACGGTCCAGCGTGCGGGCACTTCGACCGCAAACCGCCACTCCAGCACAGCGCGCGAGCGCTCGGACATCAGCAGCGTTGCGCTGCGCTGTTGCCATACCGTGTCGAGCGCAGCATCGAAGCGGTGCGAGTCCTGCCATTGCAGCCGCCGTGCGCTGCCCAGCCGGGCGGCGTCGCGCAGCAGCAAGGCGGTGTCCACCAACGGCGCCATCCCGCGTGCCAGCCAGCCCGGCAAGCGGCGCCGGAGCAGCTGGCCGCTGCGCAGGGCATGGGTCCAGCGCACGACGCCGCCAAAGCGCTGCAGGCCGGATCGTTTGCACACGGCTTCGGACTTGTCGTTGGTGAGCCCGTAGACCCAGTCGTATTGCGCCTGCGCCAGCGCAATGCCCTTCTTCATGAGCTGCAATGCCGGCCCCAGCGAGCGGTGGGCGTCGGCCACCGCGTAGTCGGCAAAACCGGCCACGCGCCACTGACGGGCGCCCTGGTGGAAGCGGCGCTCATGCAGGCATTGCACGCCGGCCAGCTCGGCTGGCTCCGCATGCCTGAGCACCAGGGTGGCGCCGCTGCCGGCCGGATTGCCCAGGTAGCGGTGCTGCAGCCGGCCCAGCGCGGCCTGGGGCGTGAGTGAGCGCAGGCAGCGCGCCCACAGCGCACTGATGGCCTGCGCATGCACCCGCACATCCACCTGCTCGACCACGTACTTCGACGACATGCTGATCCGCTCTCACCAGGCGCGCAGGCCGGCCATCCCTCGGGGTGCGCGATCGTAACAGTGCGCTACCCTCGCGCCATCCCCCGGAATGGGCAGGCAGGCCTCGCCCGGCACACTGCTTGCCCCAGGAGGGCGTCTTCACGTCAACCCGGCTCTCGCCCAGAATCGCCGCATGCCTGTGCCTGCCTCCGACGCTGTTCCCATCGTGGCCGCCCGGCCCGATCTGCTGGCATGCGAGGAGTGCGACGCGCTGTACCGGCGGGTGCCGTTGGCCAGCGGCCAGCAGGCGCGCTGCGGGCGCTGCGGCAACCTGCTGGGGCGCGGCCACCGCATGAGCTTGCAGGCGATGCTGGCGCTCACCCTGGCGGCGCTGGTGGTGTACCTGATCGCCAACCTGCAGCCGGTGGTGCAGCTCAACCTGGGCGGCGTGCGCAACAGCGCCACCCTGCCCGGCGCCTTGGCCGACACCTGGGCCAGTGGGGAGCACGCCGTGGCGCTGCTGGCCGGCGCCGTCGCCTTCGTGTTCCCCGGAGCCGTGATCCTGTTGCGGCTGTATGCCCTGCTGCCGGTGCTCACGCGCCGGCTGCCGCCGCACTGGCCACTGGCGATGCGGGCGCTGGCGTTCGCGTCGCGCTGGAGCATGGTGGAGGTGCTGATGCTGTCGGCCATGGTGTCCATCGTGCGCATTGCCGGCATGGCCAGCGTGCAACCGGGCGTGGGCCTGTTCGGCTTCGGCACGCTGGCGCTGCTGCTGGCCGCCCTGGAGACGGCCGGGCAGTTCCGCCTCTGGCAACTGGCCGAACTGCGGTGATCCGAAGCGCCCACACCCTTGGCCTGCACGGCTGCCATGCCTGCGGGCTGGTGAGCGAGGTGCGCGGCCCGCTGGCCGGCGCGCGCTGCCCGCGCTGCCACAGCCCATTGCACCGCCATGCCGCCCTGGGGCTGCAGCGCAGCTGGGCCTGCCTGCTGGCGGCGGCAGTGCTCTACGTGCCGGCCAACGTGCTGCCGGTGATGGCCACGTCCAGCACACTGCAGGGCCATGAAAGCCATACCATCCTGGGCGGCATCGTGGAGCTGTGGCATGCCGGCTCCTGGGAGCTGGCGCTGATCGTGTTCATCGCCAGCATCGCCGTGCCGCTGTTGAAGATGGCCTCGCTCGGCCTGCTCGCCTACACCGCCCAGCGCCGCTCCACCTGGGCCCGGCCCGAGCGCACCTGCCTGTACCGCATGGTCGAGGCCGTCGGCCACTGGTCGATGCTGGACGTGCTGGTGGTGGTGCTGCTGGTGGCCATGGTGCGCTTCGGGCCGCTGGCCAGCGTGCAGCCGCTGCCCGGGCTGCTGGCCTTCGGCGCGGTGGTGGTGCTCACGATGCTGGCCTCCGAAGCGTTCGACCCCCGCTTGATCTGGAACCCACGGCCTGACGAAACGCACCTCCCCCGGAGCGCCTTCGGCGCCCCCCCTCGAGGGGGGGCCGCCAGCGGCCCGGCGAAGCCGGACCCGCGGCGTCCGCTGGAGGGCGACGCCACCGGCACACGACATGGACACACCTGATTCTTCTGACTTGCCCGCGCCGCAGGTGGAGGCACGCAACCGCCTGCGCCTGTCGCTGGTGTGGCTGGTGCCGCTGCTGGCCGTGCTGCTGGGCCTGGGCCTGGTGGTGCGCAACTGGCTGCAGACCGGGCCCGACATCGTGATCGAGTTCCGCACCGCGGAGGGCCTGGAGGCCGGCAAGACCGAGGTGCGCTACAAGGAGGTGGCCATCGGCAAGGTGTCTCGGGTGGCGTTGTCGCCCGACCGCCAGCGCGTGCTGGCCACGGTGCAGCTGGACAAGAGCGCCGAGAACATGGCGGTGAAGGACACCCGCTTCTGGGTGGTGCGCCCGCGCGTGGGCACCGGCGGCGTGTCCGGGCTGTCCACCTTGCTGTCGGGCGCCTACATCGGCGTCGATGCCGGGGTGTCGCCCGAGGCGCAGAAGCACTTCGTCGGCCTGGAGGTGCCGCCCTTCGTGCTGCGCAACGAACCGGGCCGCAGCTTCGTGCTCACGGCCGGCGACCTGGGCTCGCTGGACATCGGCTCGCCGGTGTACTACCGCCGCATCCGCGTCGGCCGGGTGGTGGGCTTTGCGCTCGATCCGTCGCTGGACATGTTGTCGGTGCAGGTGTTCATCGAAGCACCCAACGAGAAGCTGGTCACCGCGCAAAGCCGGTTCTGGAACGCCAGCGGCGTGGACCTGTCGCTGGGGGCCAACGGGCTGAAGCTCAACACCCAGTCGCTCGCCTCGGTGGTGTCCGGCGGCCTGGCCTTCGCCAATGCGCCCGGCACGCCCGCGTCTGCACCGCAGGCGGCCGAAGGCACCCGCTTCACCCTGTTCGCGGACCGCGACAGCGCGCTCGCGCCACCGGACGGCCCGCCGCTGACCGTGCGCATGGTGTTCACGCAGAACACCCGCGGCCTGGCGCCCGGCGCGCCGGTGGACGTGCTTGGCGTGGAGGTCGGCCGCATCACCGCGGTGAACCTGCGCCACGATTCGGGGCGCGAACGTTTTGCGGCCGAAGTGCTGGCCGAGCTGTACCCGCGCCGGCTGGGCATCCGCGGCCAGCCCGGTGTGCCGGACGACGACCGCCAGCTGATGAAACTGCTGGTCGAACGGGGCCTGCGCGCGCAGATGCGCACCGCCAACCTGTTCACCGGCCAGATGACCGTGGCGCTGTACTTCCCCAGCAACGAGAAGCCCGCGTCGGCCAGCTTCGACACCACGGCCGACACGCCCACCATGCCGACGATGCCGAGCCAGTTCGGCGCGCTGCAGCCGCAGCTGATGCAGATCGTCAAGCGCTTGTCGGAGGTGCGCTTCGACCAGATCGGCCAGGGCGTGCAGCAGACGCTGCACAGCGCCAATGCCGCGATCGAGCAGCTCACGCCCGAGGCGCAACGCGCGCTGGCGGACGTGCGCAAGACGCTGCAGCAGGCCGAACGCACGCTCGGCAGCGCCGAGAAGAGCCTGCAGCAGCTGGACCGCAACATCACCGCCGACGACGCACCGCTGCAGCGCAATGCGCAGCAGACGATGGACGAGCTCCAGCGAGCGGCGCGCGCGCTGCGCGTGCTGTCCGACTACCTGCAGCGCCATCCGGAAGCGCTGTTGCGCGGCAAGCCGGAAGACCTGCCGCTGAAAGACCCTTACAGCAAGCCCTGAGGCACCGCCGCTGCCCACCACGCCATGCCCATGAATCGCGTTGCTCCCTTGCCCAGCCTTTGCCGCGCCGCCTTGTCGGTGCTGGCGCTGCTGGCCGGCTGTGCCTCCCGGCCCGGCATCGAGTACCACACGCTGATGTCACCGGCCGAGGCGGCACCCGCCGCGCCGGCCAGCGGCCTGCGCTTTCGCATCGACAGCCCGGTGGTGGTGCCCAGCCAGGTGGACCAGCCCCAGGTGGTGCTGCGCAACCCCGACGGCACGGTGCAGGTGATGGAGCAGCAGCGCTGGGTGGCACCGCTGGCCGATGAGTGGCGCGACGCGATCGCCGAGCGGCTGGCGCGGCGCCTGGGGGCGATCGATGTGTCCCGGCTGGCGAACGCCAGCGAGGCGCCGATGGTTCGGCTGCAGCTGGAGTTGCAGCGGTTCGACAGCGTGCCGGGCGGCCAGGCGGTGCAGCAGGCCTTGTGGAGCCTGCGCCGCCCCGGTGAAGCGGCGGCTGCGCTCACCTGCCAGGTGGCAGCGGCGGAAGCGGGCGGCAACAGCGTTGCCACGCTGGCCGCCGCACACCGGCGTGTGGCGATGCGCCTGGCCGATGGCATGGCTGCGGCCCTGCAGGCACTGCAGCAGGGCCGGCCGGCCAGCTGCCCCTGACGTCGCCGTCAGCGGCTCAGTGCAGCGGCGAGCGCACCGTGTCCGCCCACAGCTTGGCCTGGAACTCGGCCTTCGCCGGCGGTGTGTCCTCCATCACCCACAGCGCCAGTGACTTCGGCGCCATCGGCTTGGCGATCAGGAAGCCCTGGAGCTCGTCGCAGCGCAGGCCCAGCAGCAGGTCGCGCTGGGCCTGGGTTTCCACGCCCTCGGCCACCACGCGCAAGCCCAGCGCATGCGCCAGGCTTACCACCGCATCCACCACCGCCAGCGCATCGGGGCTGTGTTCCAGGTCGGCCACGAAGCTGCGGTCGATCTTGAGCTGGCGCGCCGGCAGCTTGCGCAGGTAGGCCAGGCTGGAGTGGCCGGTGCCGAAGTCGTCGATCGCCAGCAGAACACCCAGCTGGGCCAGCTGGCTGAAGGCGCGCAAGGTGGCCTGGGTGTCTTCCATCGCCACCGACTCGGTGATCTCGAAGCTCAGCAGCCGCGGCGCGACGTCGTGGTGCAACAGCGCGCGCCGGATGCGGGGCACCAGGTCGTCATGGCGCAGCTGGTGCACCGACAGGTTCACCGCCACGCGGATGCTCAGGCCCTCGTCCAGCCATTCGCGCACCTGGCGGCAGGCATCCTCGATCACCCAGGCGCCCAAGGCGCCGATCAGGCCGAAGCGTTCGGCGATCGGGATGAAGACCTGCGGCGTGACGGTGCCGCGGGTGGGATGCTGCCAGCGCACCAGCGCCTCGGCGCCGGTGATCTCCGAGGTGCGTGCGTCCACCTTGGGCTGGTAGTACAGCTGCAGCTCGCCGCGCTCCATCGCCAGGCGCAGGTCACGCTGCAGCTCGACCTGGTCGCGCATGTCCATGTCCATGCGCGGCTCGAACAGCGCAAAGGTGGAACCGCCCACGCCCTTGGCGGCGTACATCGCGGCGTCGGCGTTCGGGATCAGCTTGGCCATCGGCCCGTGCTGCGGGAACAGCGCGATGCCGATGGAGCACGACAGGCTCACCTCGACCGCGTTGGGCAGGCTGTAGGACTGGTGCAGGGCCCGCAGGGTGCGCTGTGCCAGCGCGGCGGCCGCACCGGGGTCTTCCGGCTGCTCCAGCAGCAGCAGGAACTCGTCGCCGCCGACGCGGGCCACCGTGTCGCGTTCACCCGCCAGGGCCTCCAGGCGCTGGCCCACCTGGCGCAGCACCTCGTCGCCGGCCGCATGGCCGAAGGAGTCGTTGATCGGCTTGAAACCGTCCAGGTCGATGAACAGCACCGCCAGCCCGGAGGGCGCGCGGCCCACGGTGTCCAGCGCCTGCTGCAGGCGTTGTTCGAACAGCAGCCGGTTGGGCAGGCCGGTGAGCGGGTCGCGGAAGGCCAGCTGCTCCAGCTGGCGGTTGGCGTCGCGCAGCGAGGCCGCCAGCTCGCGCGTCTGCCCGCGCGAGCGCACGTCGATCAGCGCGCTCAGCAGCACCATCAGCACCGCCAGCACACCACCACCCGCCATGCGCAGCACGCTGGGGGGCGGCAGCAGCATGTCGCCGAGCGCCGCATCCGCGGCATGCACCTGCGAGGACATGATGCCGCTCACCTGCATCAGCCCCACGCCCAGGGTGAGCAGCAGCACGCCGCCGATGGCGCGCCGGATGGCGGCCGGGACGCTGGGGGTCCAGACGCCGGTCATCAGCAGGGCGGCGAACAGGCAGGGGGCAAAACCCACCAGCGCCGTGTAGACCAGGGCGTCGTCGTCCAGCGCGGGCAGCGGTTGCAGGGCGGGCGCGGCCACCGCGGCGCGCAACACCAGCGCCAGGGCCAGGGTGAGCACCACGCCCACGCCGGCGCCGCGCCGCCAGCCGGCCGGCAGCACGGCCGCCACCGCCAGCACCGCCAGGGCGGCCGTGACGGCCATCACCCAGCCGGCGAACAAGGCGTCGCCGCGGTAGCTGGCAGCCGGCCCGACCGCCAGCAGGGCGAGGATCTGCGACGCCCACCAGCCGCTGCCGATGCCCACCGCCCCACCCACGCCCCAGCCGGCGACAAGCAGCCGGTCCATCGACTGCAGCTTGCGCAGCACATAGGCCAGCGCCAGCGCCGCCAGGGCGGCCGCACACAGCGCACCCGCGAACAGCGGTGCTTGCAGGGCAGGCGGGAGCAGCCAGGGGAGGTCGGTCACAGGTGGGCGAAGAGGGGCAGCCGGCCATTGTGGGTGCGCGCTGTGCCCCGCCGGCCCCCCTCTTCAAGGGGCGGGTTTGTGTGTAAGCGCCGCCGGGTTCAGCGTGTGAAGCCGATGCCGCGGCGCTGGCGCACGTCCGGCTTGATGCGGTGCTCGCCTTCGAGCTGGGCCAGGAATTCGTCCGCGCTCAGCGGCTGGCCCAGGATCTCGGCCTGGCGCTTGACGGCCGCAAAGTCGCCCGGCGCCAGCTGGTCCAGGGCGGCCAGGCGGGCCTGCTGCTCCGCGGTCAGGCGCTCGGTGTCGCCCTCCAGCGCCTCGACCGCGAACATGCGCAGCCGCTGCTCCGGGTTCAGCGGCTTGAAGCGGATCTTGAAGGCGAAACGGCGCAGCGCCGCTTCGTCGAGGTCGTCGAACAGGTTGGTGGTGCAGATGAACACGCCGCCGAAGCGCTCCATGCCCTGCAGCATCTCGTTGACCTCGCTCACCTCGTAGTGGCGCTCGGCCATGCGGCGGCTGCGCAGAAAGCTGTCGGCCTCGTCCAGCAGCAGCACGGCCTGCTCGGCCTGCGCCTCCTCGAACATGCGGGCCATGTTGGCTTCCGTCTCGCCGACGTACTTGCTCACCAGGTCGCTGGCCTGGCGGATCATCAGCGGGCGCTGCAGCGCCTGCGCAATGTGTTCGGCCAGCGCGGTCTTGCCGGTGCCAGGGGGCCCGTGGAAACACAGGCTGCCATGGCCGCGCCGCTGCAGCGCCTGCACGATGGCGGGCAGCTCGAAGCGGCTGTCCACGTTGATCAGCCCCAGGTCATAGGTGGTGACGACGGGCCGCGCGCCGCGTTCGCCGCTGCCGGTGCCCAGCGCCTTGTCGGCATTGCCGAGCTGGCGTTCGATCAGCGCCTCCACGTTGGCGCTGTCCTGCGCCGCGGCGAGCTGGGCGAACCGCACGGCGGTGCGGATCTGCGCCGGCGTGAGGCCACGGCGTTCGGCCAGGCGCGCCGCGAAGCCCTCACCCACCTGCACGCCGGCCAGCGCACGCGCCACCAGCGCCTGGCGTGCCCCGGGCGGCGGCGACTTCAGCTCCAGGTGGTACTGGAAGCGGCGCCGGAAGGCGGGGTCGATCTGCTCGATGCGGTTGGTCACCCAGATCACCGGCACCGGGTTGGTCTCCAGGATCTGGTTCACCCAGGCCTTGCCGCTCACGCTGCCCGAGAGTGCGCCATCGCCGGTGTCTAGCCGGGCCATCAGCTGCGCGGTGTCGGTGGAGATGGGCGGGAACACGTCTTCCACCTCGTCGAACAGCAGCGCGACGTTGCGCCCGCCCTTGAGGAACACCTGGCTGATCTGCAGCGACCGGTAGCGGTCGCGGCCGGAGAGCGAGTTGCCGTCGCGGTCGGCGTATTCCACTTCATACAGCTGCAGGCCGGCCGCGTGCGCGGCCACCTTGGCCAGCTCGGTCTTGCCGGTGCCCGGCGGGCCGTACAGCAGCACGTTGACCCCCGGCTCCTTGCGCTGCACCGCATGGCGCAGCAAGGCGGTGAGCACCTGCACGTCGTCGCCCACGAACTGGAAATCCGCTGCGCTGAGCTCGCTGGGGGTGGCCGGGCGGGTGAACACCGCCATCAGGTCACCCGGCCCCTGGTATTCGCGCATCAGCACCGGCGGCAGTTGCTCGCTCACCTTCATCAGGTCGGCCAGGTCGGTGATGTTGTGTTCGGAGATCAGGTTCTCCACCATGCCGATGCGCTCCAGCCGCGAGCCGGCGCGCAAGGCCTCGGCCACCTCGCGCTCGTCCACCCCGGCCACCGCGGCGATCGCCGCATACGCCTCCTGCGCGTTGGACACCTTGAACTCCACCAGCAGGCCGCGCAGGTCGCGCTGGTAGCGCGCCAGGGTGCCGTACAGCAGCAGCGCGCGTTCGGCCGGGTTCAGCTGCAGCAGGCCGGCGAGCGCGTCGATGTTCTTCTCGACCAGCGTCGATTCCTTCTTCAGGCTGCGCTGCAGCCAGTCGGCCGTGGCGCCCAGCACGGCCAGCAGGTCCTTGGGCGCGTCCTTGATGTACTCGTCGATGTAGAAGAACAGCGTGCCTTCTTCATACGGCCCGCGCCAGCCGCCGTGGCGCTCCATGAAGGCCTTGTCGGACAGCGCCTCATGGCCCTTCCAGGCCTCGATGCCACGGCAGCGCCGCTGCAAGAAGGCACGCAGCCGGCCCAGCACCGACGCCGGCCAGACGAGGTGCTTGCCGGTGAGCGAGAGCACGCTGTTCCAGTCGCGCCGCAGGTTGAAGCGGCCGGCGTGCTTCATCGTGAGCGTCAGCACGAAGTGCGAGCACATGCGGTCCAGCACCGGGGCCTGGGTAAGGCCCGGCGACAGCAACTGGAGGTCGTTGGAAGTGCGTGGCATGCGCTTGGCTCGTGGCGACCGATCTTGGCGCAGCCGGCACCCGGCAGCAATACCCGCGCGCCACGGCGTGCCTTGACGCCACGCGACAAACGTCTCAGGGGGCGCGCATCGCAATGCGGCGGCCCGCGGCCTTGTGGCAAACCTTACGGCGAGACGCGCAAAAAGAAAGCCGGCACAAGGCCGGCTTCGTCGTGCCTGGCAACCCGCCGCGTCAGTGCAGCACCACCGGCTGCTGCGCCAGCGTGGTGTAGCGGGCGATGTAGTCGTCGAGTTCTTCTTCGGAAGGTTCGGTCTCGATCAGAGCTTCCACGCCGTCCTTGAAGTGCTGCGCCATCGGGCCTTGCAGAAAGATTTCCTTGCGGGCGAACTTGTCCACGATCTCGTAGCCGCCGCCCATCAGCGGGCCGTCCCCGCGGGCGGCCATGGCGTCCGGCACGTCGATCTGGACCACGGCAAAGCTGTCAGAGTTGTAGAGCATGAGCATGGAGGGCTCTCCTTGCGAAGCTATTTGTGAACGTCAACGCAAAAATCAAGCCCGGCAGGCCCTGACAGCTTTGCCTGACAGGCAAAACTGCGGCTCAAGGCGAAGTGGCGAGTGTCAGCTCGGTGAAGCTGTCGCCATTGGCCAGCCGCAGGCGGGCCGGCATGTAGTGCTGGGAAGGCGCCAGCCAGACTTCGGCGCGGGTGTCGTACAGCCGGTTCGGCTCGCGCACCAGCTTCAGCGCCGCCAGGGTCACCTGGTCGGAAAGCACCACCGTTTCCAGCCCGACGACGGTGAAGGTCCACAGCTCCGCATCCCCGCGGGCGCCGCTGACAAAGACCGAGAGCTTGCGCCCCGGCTGCCAGCGCGCGGGCTCGGCCGCCACGATGCCCGCCAACTGCAGGCACCAGGTGAGGCGGTCCTGGGCGCCGGCCGGCAGCGGCTGTTCCACCGGCGGGCCGGAATAGGTGATCTTGGCCGCCTCGCGCTGGAAGTTCGCCGCCTGCGCACCCCGGCCGCGCCGGCGGTCGACAAAGCGCACCGGCGCGATGCCGGCGCCATCGATCACGCCGCTGCTGCGCCAGTCGAAGGCGGCTGCCCCCGCCACACTGGCCTCCAGGCGGGCTTCGTAGCGCTCGCCTTCGGGCTGCCAGCGCAGCTGCGCACTGCCGCTGCCGGTGGGCCTTTGCACGGTGTAGGTCCATTGCAGCGGGGGCGGCAGGCGGGTCGGGTAGACCGGGACCTCGGTATTGCCGGCAGCGGCACCATCCGTGCCGACCGCCGGGGTGGCATCCGGCGTGGCCGCCGGTTCCGCCGCGGATGGCTGCGCGAGGGTGGCGGGCGACGGCGCAACTGCTTGGCGACCGGCCGGTGCACGCCTGCCGGGCGGCGGCGGAGGTGCTGCTTGTTCTGCGGCAGGGGCTGGGTCGGTGGCGGGCGCCAACGGCACGGCGGCCGGCACCAGCTGGACAGCACGCAGGCTGGGCGGCTGCAGGCGCAGCGGCGGCGGCATGGCCACCGGGTGCCATTGCAACAAGGCCAGCCCGTGCACCAGAAAAACGGCAAGCACCAGCAGCAGCCAACGCACCAGCGCAGGCCCGGGCCAGCCCGGCGCCGCAGCCCGGCCGACAATAGGCGCCTTCACCGCCTTCACGCTCATGAAACTCGCCACCTACAAAGACGGATCGCGCGACGGCCAGCTCGTCGTGGTCTCCCGCGACCTGGCCTCGGCCCATTATGCGACCGGCATCGCCACCCGCCTGCAGCAGGTGCTGGACGACTGGAACTTCCTGTCGCCGCAGCTGGAGGACCTGTACACCAGCCTCAACCACGGCCGCGCCCGCCATGCGTTTGCATTCGACCCGGCGCAGTGCATGGCCCCACTGCCGCGGGCCTACCAGTGGGCCGATGGTTCGGCCTTCATCAATCACGTGGAGCTGGTGCGCAAGGCACGCGGCGCCGAGGTGCCGGACAGCTTCTACACCGACCCGCTGATGTACCAGGGCGGCAGCGACGACTTCCTTGGGCCGCAGGACCCCATCGTCTGCGCCGACGAGGCCTGGGGCATCGACTTCGAAGCCGAGGTCGCCGTGGTCACCGGCGACGTGGCCATGGGCAGCACGCCGGAGCAGGCGCTGGAAGGCATCCGCCTGCTGATGCTGGCCAACGACGTGAGCCTGCGCAACCTCATTCCCAACGAGCTGGCCAAGGGCTTCGGTTTCTTCCAGAGCAAACCGGCCACCGCCTTCAGCCCGGTGGCGGTGACACCGGACGAGCTGGGCGACGCGTGGCAAGGCGGGCGCGTGCACCTGGCGCTGCAAAGCAGCTGGAACGGCAAGAAGGTGGGCCTGTGCGACGCCGGCGAGGAAATGACCTTCCACTTCGGCCAGCTGATCGCGCACATCTGCAAGACACGCAACGTGCGCGCCGGCTCCATCGTGGGCTCGGGCACGGTGAGCAACAAGGACTGGTCACGCGGTTATTCCTGCATCGCGGAAAAGCGCGCGATCGAAACCATCGAGGAAGGTTCGCCCAGGACCGGGTTCATGAAGTTCGGCGACACCATCCGCATCGAGATGAAGGGCCGTGACGGGCACAGCCTGTTCGGCGCCATCGAGCAGAAGGTGATGGCGCTGGCACCGGAAGCCACCGCCTGATGCGCCGCGCTCGGCATGCGCAAGGCGCGTGGCAGGTCGGCGTTTTGGCCACCGTCTTCGCGTTCCTGTCGCTCTTCCTGGCACTGCTGGCGCTGCGGCCTGCCCATGCGGCGCCCATCGACTGCCCGCCCGCGGCAGCCGCCGAGGCGCCCAGCGCGCAGGCGCTGGCCCGGATGGCCCGCGAGGCCACCGAGCACGGCGTGTTGTGGCGCATGGAGCGGCAGGGCCGGGTGTCCTACCTGTACGGCACCCTGCATGTGGGCCGCCGCGAATGGGCCATGCCGGGCCCCTCGCTGAGGGCGGCGCTGGCGGCCACCGACGTGCTCGCGATGGAGCTGGACCTGCTGGACCCGGCCACCCTGCAGGCGCTGCAGCAGGGCTTGGCGCAGGCCCAACGGCCGGTGCTGCCCGAGCCGCTGGCCCAGCGCCTGGCGCGCCAGATCACGCAGTCCTGCGCGCCAGCGGGCAGCCTGGACGGCCTGCATCCGGTGATGCAGGTGACCACGCTCACGCTGCTGGAGGCCTTGCGCGACGGGCTGGACGGCGGTTACGGGCAGGAGACCGTGCTGGCCGGTTTTGCCCATGCACGGCATCGGCCCATCGTGGCGCTGGAGACGGCGGCCGAGCAGTTGGCGGTAATGCTGCCGGCCACCGACGAAGAAGCGGTCACCGCGGTGGAGGACGGCTTGTCGCAGCTCGAACGCGGGGTGGCACGGGCACTGATGCGGCGCCTGGCCAACGCCTGGGCCGAGGGCCGGCTCGATGAGCTGGAGCGCTACGCCGAATGGTGCGAATGCACCGACACGCCCGAGCAACGCGCCCAGCTGGCACGCGAGCTCGACGGCCGCAATGCGCAGATGGCCCAGCGCATCGATGCCCTGCACCGCAGTGGCCGCCAGGTGCTGGCGGCGGTCGGCACGCTGCACATGACCGGCGAGCAGGGCCTGCCCCGGCTGATGCGATCGCTCGGATACCGGGTCGAGCGCGTGATGCCGGCCGGCGCCACGACGCACCGCGCCACACGCTGAGCCCACGGGCCCGCAGCAGCGGGCACAATCGGCCACACCCTCTTCGACCCTTCCGGGAGACCTCATGGCCGACATGCCCAGCTTCACCAAACTCGTGCCGGGTTTCGACTTCCTTCAAGGCCTGGTGAAGAACGCAGGCGCGGCCCTGCCCAACATCGGCCAGTGGGTCGCGCCCACCCTCAACCCGGAAGAGCTGGAAAAGCGCATCGAGGAGCTGCGCACCGTGCAGTTCTGGCTGGAGCAGAACGCGCGCATGCTGGGCGCCACCATCCAGGCGCTGGAAGTGCAGCGCATGACGCTGTCCACCCTGAAGACGATGAACGTGCAGATGGAAGACCTGCGCGATTCGCTGAAGATCAAGCTGCCCACCGATGGCGGTGCGGCCGCCGCGCCGACGCCAGCGCCGACACCCGCTCCCTCGCCCGCCGCGGCTGAAGCGGCGCGCAAGCCGGCGAAAAAGGCCGCTGCACCAGCGGCGGCCACACCCGGCAATGCAGTGGACCCGATGCAATGGTGGGGCGCACTGACCAAGCAGTTCACCCAGTTGGCCACCAACGCGATGAAGGACACCGCCACCGATGCGGCGAAGAACCTGGCCACGACCATGGTGAAACAGTCCTTCGACGCGGCCAGCCAGACGCTCAAGAGTGCCGTCACCGCGCCGGCCAAGGCAGCGGCCAAGGCGGCCGGTGGTGCGGCCAAGGGCGCGGCCAAAAGTGCCGCCAAGCGGGCCGCCAGCAAACGCAACACGGCACGCTGAGGAGCCACCATGTCCGCTTTCTGGCACGGCCACGCCGGGGATGCCGACTGGCAGGCCGCGCTGCGCCAGGCGGCCGGCCAGGTGGAGCACCAGCGTCGTGCGACCAATGACGCACACTCGCCGACGCTGGGCTTCCTCTACTTCACCGACCACCATCGCCCGCAGGCATCCGCCCTGCTGGCCGCCGTGCAGCGCCAGTGGCCAGGAGTGGCCTGGGCCGGCGCCATGGGCGTGGGGGTGGCCGCGAACGGCGTGGAGTACTTCGGCACACCCGGCCTGAGCCTGATGCTCGCCGCCCTGCCCACCGACCAGTTCCGCGTCTTCTCCGGGGCCCAGCCGCTGGGCCGGTTCCCGGCGCACACGGCGCTGGTGCATGCGGACCCCGCCACGCCGGACCTGCAAGAGCTGATCGCCGAGATGAGCGAGCGCACGGCCTCGGGTTACCTCTTCGGTGGCCTGGCTTCGGCGCGCGAGGGCGGGGCGCTGCATGTCGCCGACGGTGTGTTCGAAGGCGGCCTCTCCGGCGTGGCGTTCAGCAGCGCGGTGACCCTGGTGTCGCGGGTGACGCAAGGCTCCCAGCCGGTCGGCCCGGTGCATGAAGTGACCGAGGTCGACGGCAATGTGATCCTCACGCTCGACGGCCAGCCGGCCCTGCAGGTGCTGCTGGCCGACACCGGCATCAGCCTGCAGCGGCCGCAACACGCCTTTGCCCGCCTGCGCGACACCCTGATCGGCGTGAGCGAGGCCCATGAAACGGCCGTGTCGCAGGCCGGCGCCTTCGGCGTGGACACCCTGGTGCGCCACCTGGTGGGGCTGGACCCGGGCCGTGAGGCGATCGCCATTGCCGACGAGCTGCATGAAGGGATGCAGCTCGCCTTCTGCACCCGCCATGCCGAGGCGGCACGCCGCGACCTGGTGCGCATCTGCAGCGAGATCCGCGAGGAGCTCGCGCCCCATGCGGCCCTGGACGTGGCTGTACGCGACACCCTCGCCACCCCGGCGCCGGGCGCGGGCCAGCGCATCGCCGGTGCGGTGTACGTCAGCTGCGCCGGCCGCGGCGGGCCGCACTTCGGCGCGCCCTCTGCCGAACTGCAGATCCTGCGCCATGCGCTGGGCGACGTGCCGCTGGTGGGCTTTTTTGCCGCCGGCGAGATCGCGCGCCACCACCTCTACGGCTACACCGGCGTGCTCACCGTCTTCGTGGACGACTGATCCCGGTCAAAACAGCTTTGCGCCGCTCTCAGCGGCCTGTCAGCTGCCAGACGCTACAGTGGCACGGCCATGAACGCCCCCTTGCCCACCGCAGCCGCTGAAGGCCTCTCCGCACCCCAGCGGCGCGAGCGCCAGCAGCAGGCGGTGAAGGTGCTCTCGGCCTGCGTGCCAGCCCATGCCCTGCTCTGGCGCGGTGAGGACACCACCCCCTACGAATGCGACGGCCTCACCGCCTACCGGCAGCAGCCGCTGGTGGTGGTGCTGCCCGAAACCGAGGCACAGGTGGCCGCGGTGCTGCGCGCCTGCCATGCGCTGAAGCTGCCGGTGGTGGCCCGTGGTGCGGGCACGGGCCTGTCGGGGGGCGCCCTGCCGCACGCCCTGGGCGTGGTGCTGAGCCTGGCCAAGTTCAGCCGCATCCTGGAGGTTGACCCGCTGGCGCGCACGGCCCGGGTGCAATGCGGCGTGCGCAACCTCGCGATCAGCGAAGCGGCCGCGCCCTTCGGCCTGTACTACGCACCCGATCCCAGCAGCCAGATCGCCTGCACCATCGGTGGCAACGTGGCGGAGAACTCCGGCGGCGTGCATTGCCTCAAGTACGGCCTGACCTTGCACAACGTGATGCGGGTGCGCGGCTTCACGGTCGAGGGCGAGGCGGTGGAATTTGGCTCGCACGCGCTGGACGCACCGGGGCTGGACCTGCTGCCCGCGGTGGTGGGCAGCGAAGGCATGCTCGCGGTGGTGAGCGAAGTCACCGTGCGGCTGATCCCGAAGCCGCAGCTGGCGCGCTGCATCATGGCCAGCTTCGGCGACATCACCGATGCCGGCAACGCGGTGGCCAGCATCATCGCGGCCGGCATCATCCCGGCCGGGCTGGAGATGATGGACAAGCCGATGACCGCCGCGGTGGAAGACTTCGTGCACGCCGGCTACGACCTCAACGCCGCGGCCATCCTGCTGTGCGAAAGCGACGGCACGCCGGAAGAGGTGAACGAGGAGATCCGGCGCATGCTGGACGTGCTCACCGGCTGCGGCGCCACCCGGCTGGAAGTGAGCCGCGACGAAGCCCAGCGCCTGCGCTTCTGGAGCGGCCGCAAGAACGCCTTTCCCGCCAGCGGCCGCATCAGCCCGGACTACATGTGCATGGACTCCACCATCCCGCGCAAACGGCTGGCGGACATCCTGCTGGCGATCCAGGCGATGGAAGGCCGGCACGGCCTTCGCTGCGTCAACGTGTTCCATGCCGGTGACGGCAACCTGCATCCGCTGATCCTGTTCGACGCCAACGACCCCGGCCAGCTGGAGCGCGCCGAAGCTTTTGGTGCCGAGATCCTGGAAACCAGCGTCGCGCTGGGCGGCACCGTCACAGGCGAACACGGCGTCGGCATCGAGAAGCTGGGCTCCATGTGCGTGCAGTTCTCTCCCGAGGAACTGGCGCAGTTCACGGCGCTCAAAACCGCCTTCGACCCCGCCGGCTTGCTCAACCCGGGCAAGGTGATCCCCACGCTGCACCGCTGTGCCGAGGGCGGCAAGATGGTGGTGCGGCGCGGCCTGCTGCCCTTTGCCGAGCTGCCACGGTTTTAGATGACCACCCCCGACCCCGCCCTGCGGGCCCTGATCGACCGCATCCTGCAGGCGCGCAGCGAGCGCACGCCGTTGGCCATCCAGGGCGGCAACACCAAGGCCTTTTATGGCGAGGCGGTGCAGGGGGAGCCGCTGGACGTGCGGCCGCTGGCCGGCATCTCGAGCTACGAACCGAGTGAGCTGGTGCTCACCGCCCGCGCCGGCACCCCGCTGGCCGAGGTGGAAGCCGCACTCGCCGAATGCGGCCAGTGCCTGCCCTTCGAGCCGCCACGGTTTGGCGAAGGCGGCACGCTGGGCGGCATGGTGGCGGCCGGCCTGAGCGGCCCGGCCCGGCCCTCGGTGGGCTCGATACGGGACCATGTGCTGGGCCTGAGCCTGGTCAACGGCAAGGGCGAGCTGCTGAGCTTTGGCGGCCAGGTGATGAAGAACGTGGCCGGGTACGACGTGTCGCGCCTGATGGTGGGCGCGCTCGGCGTGCTGGGGGTGATCTGCGAGGTGTCGCTCAAGGTGCTGCCGGCTGCACCGGCCCAGCAGACCGTGCGCTTCGAGCTGGCGCAGGCGGACGCGCTGAAGGCGGTGAACACCTGGGCCGGACAGCCGCTGCCGCTGCAGGCCAGCGCCTGGTGGGACGGCATGTTGGTGCTGCGCCTGGCCGGCGCGGGCGCCGCCGTGGACGCCGCGCTCACCCGGCTGGGTGGCGAGGTGATCGAGCCGGCGCTCGCCGCCAGCTTCTGGCAGGGCCTGCGCGACCACGCCGATGAGTTTTTCGTGGGCGCCGCGCGGGCGGTACAGGCGGGGGCCACCCTGTGGCGCCTGTCGGTGCCGGCGACGGCGCCACCGCTGGGCTTGTCGGGCGAGATGCTGATCGAGTGGGGTGGCGCGCAGCGCTGGTTGTGCACCAGCACGCCAGCGCCGGCGGTGCGTGCGGCTGCAGCGGCGGTGGGCGGCCATGCCACCATGTTCCGCAGCTTGAACAAGGCGCCCGGTGTGTTCAGCGCGCTGCCGGCGCCGCTGGAGCGCATCCACCGCGAGCTCAAGCGGGCCTTCGACCCCGATGGCATCCTGAACCCCGGCCGCTTCTATCCCTGGCTCTGAAGAACCCGACACCGAACCGGCCGCCTCACCATGCAAACCCATCTGGCGCCTGCGTTCGCCGGCACCCCCGAAGGCCAGGAAGCCGAAAGCATCCTGCGCAAGTGCGTGCACTGCGGTTTCTGCACCGCCACCTGCCCCACCTACCAGCTGCTGGGCGACGAGCTCGACGGGCCGCGCGGCCGCATCTACCTGATGAAGCAGGTGCTGGAAGGCGAAACGCCGACCCGGAGCACCCTGCTGCACCTGGACCGCTGCCTCACCTGCCGCAACTGCGAATCGACCTGCCCGTCGGGTGTGCAATACGGGCACCTGGTGGAGATCGGGCGCGAGATCGTGGAGCAGCAGGTGGCTCGGCCGCCGAAGGAGCGCGCGCTGCGCTGGCTGCTCAAGGAGGGACTCACCTCGCCGCTGTTCGGCCCCGCGATGAAGTTGGGCCAGTGGGTGCGGCCGCTGCTGCCGGCCGCGCTGAAGGCCAAGGTGCCGGCATCGGCCGGCCCGCGCGCCCACCGCTGGCCCACCCAGCCGCACAAGCGCAAGGTGTTGCTGCTGATGGGCTGCGTGCAGCCGGCGATGATGCCCAACATCAACAGCGCCACCGCCCGCGTGCTGGATGCGGCCGGCATCCAGACGCTGGTGGCCGACGAAGCCGGCTGCTGCGGCGCCATCCGCGCGCACCTGAACGACCGCGACGGCGGCCTGGCCGACATGCGCCGCAACATCGACGCCTGGTGGCCGTTGGTGGAACGTGGCGGCGTGGAGGCGATCGTGATGAACGCCTCCGGCTGCGGCGCCACGGTGAAGGACTACGGCCATGCGCTCGCGCACGACCCGGCCTATGCCGGGAAGGCGCAGCGGGTGGCGGCGCTGACCAAGGATGTGTCGGAGCTGCTGCCCGAGCTGCTGCCGACCCTGCGCAAACGCCTGCGCAAGCCCAGTGGCACCCCAGCGCGCCGGGTGGTCTTCCACCCGCCCTGCACCTTGCAGCATGGCCAGCAGCTGCGCGGCGGGGTGGAGGCCGGCCTGGCCGAGCTGGGCTTCGAGGTGCGGCTGGCCGCCGCGGAAAGCCACCTCTGCTGCGGCTCGGCCGGCACCTACTCGGTGTTGCAGCCAGAGCTGGCGCTGGCCCTGCGCGACCGCAAGCTGGGGCACCTGCAGGCCACCGAGCCCACGGCCATCGTGTCAGCCAACATCGGCTGCATCCAGCACCTGCAAAGCGGCACCGGCATCCCGGTGCGGCACTGGATCGAGCTGGTGGACGAAGCGCTGCCGGGCTGATCCTCAGCCCGCTGCGCCCGGCCAAGGGGGTGGGCGCGCACGGCAATTGCTCTCATACCGGTATCGACGGTGGCCCTGCCGCGCGTCCGCGGGGGGGCTTTTGTTGTTCCACCCACTTCAGAAACGATGAAAAACATGGACCCCAGCATCCGACTCGCTGCCGAACGGGTGACCGCCTGGCACCTCGCCCGTTTCAAGGCCCACATTGAACCGCCCGAGCCCACCATGCCGCCGGCTCCAGCGCCCGCACCTGACGTGCTGCCGCCGGTGACCGACCCGGTGGCGCCGGGACAGATGGCCCCCATGCGTGAACCCGCGACGCCGTCGCCGGCCTCGCGCCAGCACTGAGACCTGCCTCCTCAATCCGTTGATGGGCTCCGGGGTGCCGACCGACCAACGCCTGCCTCAGCAGGCGCTGTGGGAGCTGGTGCGCGACATCCGCTACGCCATGCTCACCACGCGCAGCAGCGACGGCCGGCTGCATTCGCGCCCGCTGCTCACGCTGAACCGCGAGGCGCATGAAGACGAGAGTCTGTGGTTCTTTGTGTCGGCCAATGGGGAGGCGGCGGAGCATCTGGCGCGGGACAACCGCGTGGGCGTCACCTACGCCGACCCCGGCAAGGAGCACTACGTGTCGGTGAGCGGGCTGGCGCGCCTGGCGGACAACCGGCCCAAGCGCGATGCGCTGTGGACGCCGCGTGCGCGGGCCTGGTTTCCGCAGGGGGCGGACGATCCGAACCTGGCACTGCTGGAAGTGCGCATTGAACAGGCCGAGTACTGGGACGTGCACGGCAGCCGCGTGGTGCAACTGCTGCAGCGGGCGCGTGCGGCCGTCACCGGCGAGCCGGCGCCGCCGCTGCAGGCGGAGCACCGCGAAGTCGACTTCCGCTGATCGACCCGGTTATTCCTGCGGTTCTTCGCGTGAACCGCCGCGGCGCTCGCCGCGCATTTCAGCCATCAGCTCGCGGCGCTGGTGCTGCAGCTCGCGCAGGCGCGCTTCCACGATGGACGCATCGACAAACTCCGCCGGGGTGGCCTGGCGGGCGAGGCGCTGGCCGGCCCGCAGCCGGTCGATCGCGCCATTGAGATCGCCCACCACGGCGCGCGCTTCGGCTTCGGCCCGCAGCGCGCGCAAGCGCAACCCCAGCTGGTCGGAGGCTTGGGCCAGGTGGGTCCAGGCCGAGGCGTCATTGCGGTTCACCGAGACCCAGGTCTGCAAAGTTTCCATGCTCTTGCGCAGCGGGGCGGCGGCCTGTGGCACCCGCGCCGCATGCGCCGCCGTGGCCGCCTCGGCCCGCAGCAGCATGCCGGTGCGGGAGCCATCGTCCGGCAGGCTGGACACCAGCTCCAGGGCACGGGCGGGCTCCCCTCGCGCCACCAGCGACTGGGCCCGCAGCCACTGCAACTCGGTGTCCGCACGGGTGTCGCCATGCGGGCTGTTGCGCACCACCGCCAGCGCCTGCTGCAGCGCCGTGTCGGCGCGCGACCAGTCGCGCAGCTCGGTGGAGGCCAGCGCGCTGGCGTACAGGGCTGACAGGCGCTCGGCCGGCGAGGCCGCCGCGGGCACCGCGTCAGCGCCCTGCAGGCGGCGCAGCGACTGGTCGCGCGGATCCATCAGCACCCGGGCGCGTGCCTGCATCAGCACATGCCACAGCGGCGCGCTCTGCGGCACCGCCTTGCCCACCGAGCTGCGGTTGCGCGCCTCGCCGATGCGTTCGGTCGTGAGCGGATGGCTGCGCAGGTACGGGTACGCGCCGCTGTCGTTGAGCCGCGAGGCGTATTCCAGCTTCTCGAACATGGACGCGACGCCGCCGGGCGAAAAGCCCGCCGTGCTGAGCACGCCGTAGCCCACCCGATCGGCCTCGCGCTCCATGTCGCGCGAAAAATTGAGCTGGCCCTGCTGCAGCGCCGCCTGGCCGCCGACGATGACCGCCTGGGTGGCGTCGGCACTGCCGCTGCGCCCGGCCGCGATGGCGCCAAGGATGATGGCCGCCAGCCCCACCAGCGACTGGCGGGAGGCGTTGGTCATGCTGCGCGCGATGTGGCGCTGGGTCACGTGCGACAGCTCGTGCGCCAGCACCGCGGCCAGCTCGTCGCGTGTCACGGTGATCGCCATCAGGCCCAGGTGCACGCCGACGTAACCACCCGGCAGCGCAAAGGCATTGACGGTGCGGTCACGCACCAGGAACGGCTCCCAGCCGTAGAGCGTGTCGGTGTCCGCGCCGATCTCGCCGCGCTCGCGGGCGGCCTGCACCAGCGGCTGCCAGATCGTCTGCAGGTAGTCCAGGAGCTGGGGATCGTCGATGTAGTCCGGGTCGCGACGCACCTCGTGCATGATCTGCTCGCCCAGCTTGTGCTCGGCGCTCACGCTGAAGTCGTCCGACACGGATTCGCCGAGCGCCGGCAGGCGCACCTGTGCCAGGGGCGCAACGGGCGCGAACGCCCACAGCGCCACGGTGGCCGCAACGGCGGCGGAGAGACGGGACAGCTTCATGCGGTCGCTATCATGACACCGCACAGGTTGCTGGGTTGTTTCCGCATGAATTCGCCGCTGACGCACTTCGACGCCCACGGGCAGGCCCACATGGTGGACGTGGCGGCCAAGGCCGAAACGCACCGCATCGCGCGGGCGACGGGGGTGATCCGGATGCAGCCGGCGACGCTGGCGCTGATCGCGCAGGGCAACGCCAAAAAGGGGGATGTGATCGGGATTGCGCGCATTGCGGCGATCCAGGCGGCCAAACGCACGGCCGACCTCATCCCCCTGTGCCATCCGCTGCCGCTGACGCGGGTGGCGGTGGAATTCGAGCCGGATGCGGCCCACTCGGAGGTGCGTTGCACCGTGCAGGCGGAAACGCTAGGGCGTACGGGCGTGGAGATGGAAGCGCTGACCGCCGTGCAGGTGGGCCTGCTCACCATCTACGACATGTGCAAGGCCGCCGATCGCGGCATGGTCATCGACGGTGTGCGGCTGCTGGAAAAGCACGGCGGCAAGAGCGGCGACTGGGTGGCCGACGAGCCGCTTGGCACCGCCTGATCAGCGATACAAAGCCGGGTCGCGGAATTCGCGCCAGTCGATGGGCCGCGTGGGCTGTTCGCACTGGAACGGCAAGGGCGTGGGCGCCGGCTGCTGCATGCACGGCGCGAAGAACTCCGCCGCGTCTTCCTTCTTGAACTCGCGCAGGCGCTGCGCGATGTAGCGGGCACGGTCGAGGTCACCCCGTTCCGCGAAGGCGGTCGCCCACGCGATCATGAGTCGGGTGTCGAGCAGGTAGTGGGGGGCGGTCGCGAAGGATGCCCACGCGGTGGAGGGATGCTCAGCCACCGTGACCGCGGCGTAGTCTGCGTGGTGGCCGAACAAGAGGGACTTGCGGCCCGCTTCGATCCGCTCGGCGAGCGGGCGTTCGTCGCCGGGGACGGGTTCGAAGATGTGGGAGACAACGACGTACTGTTGCGCAGCCCACAGCGCGCCCACGACCATGGCTGCACCGGCGACTACCCCCAGGTAACGCAACGCCGACCTGGGCGACTGCGTTTGCTGCTCGGGAGGCGCACCCAGGCAGTACCCCCATGCCCAAGCGGTCGGCAGCAGGAAGTACGCGTACCAGAGCGGATATTCAAACTGTGAGTGAAGAGCCATCAGCAACACCATGACAAACGCTGTCCGGTGGCTCACCCCGCCAACCCCAGACAAGGACCACGCCCGCCTGAAGGCCTGCCACAACGCCACGCCGAAAAGGGCGACCACCGCCGCGCCTATCACCACGCCGCATTCCACAAGCATCTGCAAGACGACGTTGTGAGTGTGGTCGAAGAACGCGGTCGGCCTGCCAGGAAAGGCGGAAAGCGTCCAGGCGAAATTGAACTCCCCCACTCCCACGCCAGTCAGGGGAACGGCACGGACCAGTGCCAAGGTGTTGGCCCAAATACCAAAGCGCGACCCCGAAACGTCCGCTTCGGACAGACGGGCAGCCGCCCCAAATGTGTGGCGCCCTTCTGTCGCCCACAACGTCATTCCACCCCAGCCCACCGCATAGATCAGCACGCCGCTGACCAACAGCGCACGAGTGAAGCGGGTCAGCCTTCGGTCTAGCGCACCCCAAGCGGCCAGCACGCACACGCCCACCATGCCGGTTCGGGATGCCGACAGTTCTATTGAAAAGACGAAGAAGGCAAACAGCAACACAGCGGCTCGCCGGCTCAACCGGCCGCATTCCACCAGCGGCACCACCGCGACGGTGGACCAGAGCGCCAAGCTGCTGAGGTGGTTGGGTTGACGGAGGTTTCCGACGGCACGACCGGGAAGGCCTGAGCGCGCGATGACAACCCCGTCCGCCATTTCCGGCAGAAAGACCTGCACCAGGGAGATGGCGACGTTCGCGCCGCCGACGATGAGCAGCGCCCAGGCAAAGCCAAGCATCGGTTCATTTGCAGCGCGTCCGGCGCAAGCCCCAGCCCAGCATACGGCTGTGGCGGCGGTCACGGCCATGAGCGTCGGTGCCCCCATGGACACCGGTACCGCGCCGCTTACCAAGCCGCTCGCCTGGAACGCGCCATAAAGCAGGAGAGCGGCTACGAGCGCACCGAGCGGACGCCATTGCGCTGCCGGGCACTTCATTAGTGCGGACGCTACGACAAGACCCCAGCCGGCAATGGCGGCCAACTGGTTCAACACCGTCGCCGAAGGCGCGACGGTGTAGGCCAGCAGGGTTGCGGGCGCTAGGGCGAGAAGATAAAGAAGGGCAGTCACCGGCCAGCCTGAAAATGCGGACCGGCAATTGTCCGCTTGATTGCGGCCCCCTCTAGTTAGAACCAACCGTGCGACCAGAACCGAGGGTTGTCGCGCGGATTCTTGACTGCGGTATGCGCTTGTTGCAGGTGCGCCTTCAGGTCACGTACCTCTGGCCAGATAGACCAACACAACCACAGTTGCGACGCCAGCACCACACCCGCTACACATCTGAAAGTGCGCTTGGCTCTGGCCACTTCGGAATGGCTGACTCGACTGCTCGATTGCTGTCTGCGAGCCCAGCCGACGGACCAGCCGATTAGCACTGCAATCCACACCTGGGAAACAGGCATCACGAAGTTGCCTGAGACCACGCCGTCGACTGCCACCGCAACCAGGGCAGTGAACAAGCCAACGCCGATGATGGCCTCTCCCGGTTCATCACAGGACCGCACGGCCTTCGCCATACGAATCAGTGCCGCTACGGCAAGGCCCAGCAGCAGCCCCAACACAGGCAAGCCCCACTCGGCGCCGATCTGTAGATAAATGTTGTGCGGATGCGCGGCCTTCGGATTGGGATAGTGCGCATAGTGCGCCGGGCCTATCCCGAACCACGGGGACCGCTCCATATCCTCAACTGCCAGCTTCCACAAGAAATTTCGTGAGTGGTCGCTCGTCAACTCGTTTGCTGAGGGATCAAGCGAACTTCCCGACAGCAGAGGCATTCCCCAAAGAAGCAGCCCCCCAACGAAGACACCAGCAGCGAGGCAAACAAGAAGTCGCCCGACAAAGGGGAATGCCGTCTTCCTGAACAGGATCACGGAAAAGAAACCACCAGCCAGAATGGCAAGTGCCGTCCCTCGCGCGACGACATACACAACGAACGCCACACCGATGGCCACCGTCGCGGCGGCAACTCGTGAATACGCGCCCAACGCAAAGAGTGGCACGGCTGCGATGGCTACCAACGGCAGCGCTACGGTCTGCACGTGGTTAAAGAGCCGATAGTTGGTGTAGCCCGGGAATAGCCAGTACGGTTGGTTGTCGAGGCCATTCAGCGCTGCAAGCACAAACATCAGCAGGACAATGGCCGAATAGAGTGCAGTCGCAACGACAGCGACACCAGCGACCCGTACGTCTTCGTGACGTCTGAGGGTTGAGCGCGAAACCACGGCAGCGATGGCCAACAAGCCAAGCACCAGGGCCAGTTCTCGGGCTGCGGCCGACCTCACTTCAGCAGAGGCAACCGCAGCAATGGCAAATGAGGCAAGAACGCCGGCCGCCCAGGCCACTGGCCGGGAAACCGGGAACTGCGGTGGTTGACTGCGCAGCAATGCAATGGCGCAGCAGAGGGAGACGGCCACCTCCGCAACCCGGGCGAAATCGTGGGGAGACATTCCACCCGCCGGCCACAGCAGAGTGGTCCACGGCACAAAAACGAGGAAGAGGGCGACGACAAGCGGACCTCCGAAGCCTCGCGTCGCCTTCAGGAGTTGGAGCGTTCTCAAGTGCCGTCGCCACAGGCCTTCGGCAGGTATTTCTTATCGATCGTTCCAGCGCACAACCAGCGGATGGACGATTCGCCGGCGTCCATCTGCGGCGACAACACCAGGTCCTTGTCGGCCACCAGTGAACTGACTCCATTGGCCGACGAGTTCATGGCAATCGTGACAACGCCCTTCGCCGTTACCGCAGGAGCCTTTGCGTACTTGCCACCAGTGGACGGAGGAGCGATGTCGCTGCCTTCGACGTTGGCGCATTTGCCGCGCTCATGGCACGCTTCTTCGACGGGCGTCTTCAGCCCCTCGAAGAGAGTGAACGCTTCGGCTACTTGTGACCGAGCCACGTAGTCCTGATAGGCCGGCAGCGCGACAGCGGCAAGGATCCCGATGATGGCGACAACGATCATCAGTTCGATCAACGTGAACCCAGAGGTAGTGCGTTTCATCTTTCGGCTCCTTGCACAGCAGTGTGTCCGTGACTACGCAGGGCGCGTGCCATTCCGAAACACGTGAAATCGACTGCTCCCTGCGCAACTCATCACCCTCCGGCGGCGAATGGGTGACAAGGCTTGCTCTCCATGCCCCAAAGCGTCACATAACGTGAAGCGAGCGCTAAAACGAAAAGAGGCTGCCGAAGCAGCCTCAGAGATAGACGACTGAAAATCAGGTACCAGCGGCTTGGCAAGACTTCGGCAGGTACTTGATATCGATGGTGCCGGGCGTGCACTTGAAACGAATCGAGGTTTCGTTGTCTTCCATTTGCGGCTCGAACTTAATGGTCTTGCCCGCCACCAGCGAACTTGCGTCCGGGGAGGCCTTCATGGTGAACGTGACAACACCTTTGGCGGCGAACGTCGGCACCTCGGTGTATTTGCCGCCAGTCGTCGGCGCCACAAAGTCAGTAGCGGCCGTCGATGAGCAGTTGCCCTTGGCTTGGCAAACTTCGCCGATCGGGGTCTTCATGCCGTCCACGATGGCGAACGCTTCGGAGACCTGTGCACGCGCCACATAGTCTTGGTAAGCCGGCAGCGCCACAGCGGCCAGGATGCCGATGATCGCCACGACGATCATCAGTTCGATCAGGGTGAAACCCTTTTGGATAGCACGTTTCATAGGGAACTCCTTGCGGGGGTGAGAAAACGGAGGATCAGGTGAGCTTCCTGTTTGCAGAGCTCGTGCCAGTCAGGCTGCCACCTTGAAGCGTGGCATTTGCCACATCGCACGACACGCCAGGTCACTCCCGGTTTCGAAGCGCAGCCTCCCGCGGCCCGCGCTGCCGGAAATTGTCAGTTTCGGTGACCGCTGGTGACGAGTTGGATGCGCTGGCCGGTGTAAAGGGCCTGGATCCGATGGCGGCCGCCTGCCTTGGCGATGTCCGCCATCACCGCCGTCACTTCACCCGGCTTGATGTGGGTGATGTAAACCGCCACTTCGCTGCCCTCCAGGTGCGCGAGTTCGCGCGCCAGGGTGGCGGGGCAGAGGTGGCGGCTGAGCTCGGCCAGGGCGTGTTCTTCGTCGCTGAACGCGGTTTCGATCACCAGGGCCGCCACGGGCATCTCACGCAGCCGAGCCCACAGCGCGGGGTTGGGCGCGGTGTCGCCGGTGTAGACCCAGGCGCCGCCGCCGCCTTCCGGCAGAACGGCGAACCCCACCGCCGGCACGGTGTGCAGCGCGCTCAGCACTTCCACCTTCCGCTCGCCCAGCTGCAGGACATCGCCCACGTCGAACCGCTCGAACGCGAGCACCGGCTGCTCCGCGCTGGGCAGCCGGGTGAAATCCGGCCAGATCACGTTGTTGAAGATGTGCGCCTTCAGCGCCTCGATGGTGGCCCCCAGCGCATGCACGCGGATCGGCGGGCGGCCTTGCGCCCGGCGCAGGCGCAGCACGCTGTCGGCCAGCAGGCCGATGGACAACACATGGTCCAGGTGTGAATGGCTGATCAGGATGTGGTCGATGCGCCCCATCTCTTCCAGCGTGAGGTCGCCCACGCCGCTGCCCGCGTCGATCAGCACGTCGTCGTCGAGCAGGAAAGCGGTGGTCCGGCTGCCTGCGGCAATGGACCCGGAGCAACCGAGGACGCGGATGTTCATGTGCGGTGCAGGAGGGCGCCCTCGAAGCGCTGGCGGTAGGGGGAAACGGCCGCTTGCGCGCACCGTTCATCGAACCCCGATGTTGCAAACCGACGCCCGCCAGCGCAAGGGCTCAAAGTCGCGTTTTGCGTCGCTGCAGGCCGGGGTTCGTGGGGGTCACGGAGTGCGGCGTGACAAACCGCACGGCCTGCGTGTGCGAGCGGATTCAGTTCAGCCGGCAGGTGCCGACAGGGCGCCCCAGCAGTCAGCCCTGGATGAACTGCATCTGGGTGCCGGCCAGTTCGATCACATCGCCGTTTTTCAGCGGGATCGATTCACCGGTCAGCGCGGCGCCGTTCACCGTGGGCCGGGACGAGCCTTCGACGTGGGCAAAGACGTAACCGCCCGGCCGCTTGGTGATGGAGGCGACCTGCACGCCCGGCTTGCCCACCGTGGTGACCACCTTGGTGAGCGCCACTTCGCGGCCGGCGGCCGCGCCGTTGAGCACCTTGATCGACGCCGGCTGCACCGGCGCCAAGGCGCCGAAGCCGGAACTGGCCGGTTGCGGCGCGGTGTGCATGAAGGTGGGCACCGCGGCGCCCGGCTTCATGATCATCGTCTTTTCGTAGTCGTGGCCGTCGTCGGCCAGGTACTTGATCTTGTACTTGCCGATTTCCACCGTGTCATCGTGGGCCAGCAGCTGTTTCTTGACCGCCTTGCCGTTGATGTAAGTGCCGTTGGTGCTGTTCAAGTCTTCGATGAAGACGTCGCTGCCCACCATCTGCATGACGGCGTGTTCACCACTGACCGCCAGGTTGTCGATCACGATGTCGTTGTACGGACGCCGACCCAGGGTGGTCTTGTCCTTGGTGATCTGCACTTCCTTGATCACCACACCATCGAGCGACACGACGAGTTTGCCCATCAGTTGACCTCTTGAGAGTCTCCGCCTCTTTTGCTGTCGCGAACGTTCAGGGGCAAGTGCCGAGCCCACCTTCGTTCGTCAGCGCCGGAAAGGCCACCACGAGCGCGTCGCGGGCGTAGTGCCTCCCTGTACGCGCACCAGAATGACCGCGATATTATCCTTTCCGCCTGCGTCATTGGCTGCATCGATCAGGGCAGCGCCCGCGGCCTCGATGGAGTCGTACATCTGCAACACCTGGGCGATGGCCGCATCGTCCAGCATGTCCGACAGGCCGTCGGAGCACATCAGGTACACATCACCCGGCTGCAGCTCGTGCTGATGGGTCTCCAGCAGCACGGTGTCCTCCACGCCCACGGCGCGCGTGACCAGGTTCTTGTTGGCCGAGAAGGCGGCCTGCTCCGGGGTGATCAGGCCGGCGTCGATCTGCTCCTGCAGCAGCGAATGGTCGCGGGTGATCTGTACCAGCTTGCCGCCGCGGAAGCGGTAGGCGCGCGAATCCCCCACATGGCCCACCAGGAGACGGCCTTCGCGGAAGACAGCCAGCACCAGGGTGGTGCCCATGCCGGCATATTGGGGGTTGGAATTGGCCGCGTTGAAGATCGCGCGGTTGGCGTTGTCCACGCAGATGTCCATGGCGCGCCGCACTTCCACGTCGCTGGCCTGCGCGCCGGCTTCCTGCAGCCAGCGGCCGAGTTCGGCCTTGATGAAGGCGGTGAGCATGCCGCTGGCCACTTCGCCGGCGTTGTATCCGCCCATGCCGTCGGCCAGCACGGCGAGTTGTGCGCCGGTGTCCAGCGCCACCGAATCCTCGTTGTTGCTGCGAGCGCGCCCGGTGTCGGTGGCGCTGAAGAACTCGAAGGTCATGGCGGCTGTTGTTGTGGGCGGCGAGCAGGTCAGTTCCGGAAAGGATTGTGCCCCGGATCGTGCGGCTCACCGGCCGGCGAACCGGACCCGGCCCACCCTGAAACGTGGGGCCCCTGCGCGGTCCAAGCCTCTGCGATCTGCCGCAGCTCGGCCGCAACCTCACCCCCGTCCCGCGGCCTCTGGGCAGGCTGCCGTTGCAGCAAGCGGTCCATCAGCTCACCCAAGGCAAGTGGCAGGCCGGGGCGGAGCTCACTCAAGTGCGAGGGAGTCCCTCGAGCGATGCGCAGCAGCAGCTGGCCCATGGACTGCGCTTCGTAAGGCAATCGCCCCGTCAGTAGCTGGAACAGCATGACGCCCAGCGCGTACAGGTCAGCGCGGCCGTCGATCGCCCCTCCGGCCAACTGCTCGGGCGCCATGAAGGCGGGCGTGCCGAGCATCACGCCACTGCGGGACCGCGCGCTGTCCGACACCCGCGCGATGCCGAAGTCGGTGACTTTCACCTGGTGGCGGGGCAGGTCCACCATCACGTTGGCCGGCTTGATGTCCCGGTGGACCACGCCCGCCGCGTGGGAAAAGGCGAGCGCCTCGGCCACGCGGGCGCCGATGCGCAGGACAACCGGCTCGGGCAACAGCCGGGCGGGCCGGGTGTAACGAGTGAGGTCGCAGCCCGCCAGCAGCTCCATGACGATGAAGCCTTCGCCCGACGCCTCGCCGCTGCCGTACACGGTCACGATGTCGGGGTGCCGCAGGCTCGCGGCGGAATCAGCCTCCTGGAAGAAGCGCTTGCGCGCTTGCTCGAGGTCGGCGCCCTCGTATTCGGTGGCCAGAGGCAGCGTCTTGATGGCGACGACGGCCCCGGTGCGCGGATCCGTCGCCGCGTAGAGCATGCCCTGCGCACCCCGCGCAATCAGGCGCTCGACGCGATAGCCGGCCAGCAAGGGCGCGGGTCTGAGCGCCCCTGTGGGGCCAGCCTCGCCGGAGACGGCACTGCTCGCGGAGGGATCCAGGCGGCTGGCCGGCGGGCCGCCGGATGGCCGCCGCGTGGATTGCAGCGCACGGTGCCAGAACGAGTCGCGCAGGGCCTTCATGCGATGTGCGTGCGGATACGCACGCACATTAGCACGGGGCGATGTTATGCGGCCGTCTTGCGGTTGCCCTGCATATGGGTCACCCATTTCCCGAGGAGGAACACCAGTGCCGCGCCGGCGGCACCAGCGGAGTAGCGCACCCATGCCAGGGGTTCCGCCGCCGCACCGGCGTCCGCGGCAGCGAGCGGCAGGTAGGGCAACGCCGCCGGGTCGGTCACCGCCATGGTGCCGGCAATCCAGCCAAGGAGCATGCCACCCAGCGTGATGATCAGCGGGAACCGGTCCATGAGCTTGATGACCAGCTGGCTGCCCCACACGATGATGGGAATGCTGACAAGCAGGCCAAAGATCACCAGCGGCATCTGGTGGTCACCGCCGGCGGCCTGGGCCGCGCCTGCGATGGCGATCACGTTGTCCAGGCTCATGACGAAGTCGGCCACGATGACGGTCTTTACCGCAGCCCACAACTTGTCGCTCGCCTGGATGTTGGCGTGGCCGTCTTCGTCCTCAGGCACCAGCAGCTTCACGCCGATCCATAGAAGCAGGAGCGCACCGACGATCTTGAGGTATGGAATGGCCAGCAGCGTCAGGGCGAAGAAGATCAGCACGACTCGCAACACGATGGCGCCTGCCGTACCCCACAGGATGCCGAGCGTTCGCTGCTTGGCCGGCAGCTGCCGGCAGGCCAGCGCAATGACGACCGCGTTGTCGCCACCGAGCAGGATGTCGATCATGATGATCTGGCCGACCGCGACCCAGAAGTCTGGCGTCATGAACTGTTCCATCTACCGATCCTTCGTGTCTTTGCGCGGAAAAGTGTAGGGGCGTGTGGCGGGCAGCGAAGTGCGTGGAACTACGTGCCGCCAAACGAAGAAGGCCGCACAGGACGGCGGCCTTCGATGCATGCAAGTCGGTCTCTGCTCAGAGCAGGCCCTTGAGCAGCTTGCCCATCTCCGAGGGGTTGCGCGTGACCGTGAACCCGCACTCTTCCATGATGGCCAGCTTGGCGTCCGCGGTGTCGGCGCCGCCGCTGATCAGCGCGCCGGCATGGCCCATGCGCTTGCCGGCCGGCGCGGTGACACCGGCGATGAAACCGACCACCGGCTTCTTCATGTGTTCCTTGCACCAGCGGGCGGCATCCGCCTCGTCCGGGCCGCCGATCTCGCCGATCATGATCACCGCATCGGTGTCCGGATCGTCGTTGAACAGGCGCATCACGTCGATGTGCTTCAGGCCATTGATCGGGTCGCCGCCGATGCCGACCGCGCTGCTCTGGCCGAGGCCGATCTCGGTGAGTTGGGCCACCGCTTCATAGGTGAGCGTGCCGGAGCGCGACACCACACCGATGCGGCCCTTGCGGTGGATGTGGCCGGGCATGATGCCGATCTTGATCTCTTCCGGTGTGATGAGGCCCGGGCAGTTGGGGCCCAGCAGCAGGGTTTCCTTGCCGCCGGCTGCGACCTTGGCCTTCATCTTGTTGCGCACTTCCAGCATGTCCCGCACAGGGATGCCTTCGGTGATGCAGATCGCGAGGTCCAGGTCGGCCTCCACCGCTTCCCAGATGGCGGCTGCGGCGCCCGCGGGCGGCACGTAGATCACGCTGACGCTGGCGCCGGTGTTCGCCTTGGCGTCCTTGACGCTGGCGAAGATGGGAATGCCTTCGAAATCTTCGCCGGCCTTCTTGGGGTTCACGCCGGCGACGAAGCAGTTCTTGCCGTTGGCGTAGTCACGGCACATGCGGGTGTGGAACTGGCCCGTCTTGCCGGTGATGCCCTGGGTGATGACCTTGGTGTCTTTGTTGATGAGGATGGACATGTGGATTCCTTGATCAGCGCTTACTGCTTGGCCACGGCGGCCATCACCTTCTGGGCCGCTTCGGCCATGGTGTCGGCGCTGATGATGGGCAGGCCGCTCTCGGCCAGCATCTTCTTGCCCAGGTCTTCGTTGGTGCCCTTCATGCGCACCACCAGCGGCACGCTGAGGTTCACCGCCTTGCAGGCGGCGATCACGCCTTCGGCGATGGTGTCGCAGCGCATGATGCCGCCGAAGATGTTGACCAGGATGGCCTTCACTTCGGGGTTCTTCAGCATGATCTTGAAGGCTTCGGTCACCTTCTCCGCGGTGGCGCCGCCGCCCACGTCCAGGAAGTTGGCCGGCTCGCCGCCGAACAGCTTGATGGTGTCCATGGTGGCCATGGCCAGGCCCGCGCCATTCACCAGGCAACCGATGTTGCCGTCCAGGCTGATGTAGGCCAGGTCGAACTTGCTGGCTTCGATCTCGGCCGCGTCTTCCTCGTCCAGGTCGCGGTAAGCCACGATCTCCGGGTGCCGGAACAGCGCGTTGGAGTCGAAGTTGAACTTCGCGTCCAGCGCCTTGATGTTGCCGTTGCCTTCCAGGATCAGCGGGTTGATCTCGGCCAGGCTGGCGTCGGTGTCCATGTAGGTCTTGTAGAGCTTCTTGAACACGTCGATCGCCTGCGCCTGGCTGGCGGCCGGCACGCCGATGCCGTCGGCCAGGGTCTTGGCCTGCTCGTCGGTGAGCCCCGCGAGCGGATCGACGAACACCTTGATGATCTTTTCGGGGGTGGCGTGGGCCACTTCCTCGATGTCCATGCCGCCTTCGGAGCTGGCCATCAGGGCCACCTTCTGCGTCGCGCGGTCGGTGAGCGCGGCGACGTAGTACTCCTTCTTGATGTCGGCGCCTTCTTCGATCAGCAGGCGGCGCACTTTCTGACCCTCGGGGCCGGTCTGGTGCGTCTTGAGCTGCATGCCGAGGATCTGGCCGGCCAGCGTCTTCACTTCATCGACGGAGCGGCCCAGCTTCACGCCGCCACCTTTGCCACGCCCGCCGGCATGGATCTGGGCCTTGACCACCCAGACGTTGCCGCCCAGCTTCTGCGCGGCTTCGACCGCTTCCTGGACGGTGAAGGCGGGGTAGCCGCGCGGCACCGGCACACCGAACTGGCGCAGGATTTCCTTGCCTTGGTACTCGTGAATCTTCATGGGGCTGCAGTGTGAAGAGGAAAGGGAAACGGGACGAGCGCTAACGGATCGCGCGAACAGGCGCCTACGCCGGTGCACCGCGGCAGCGGCGCGCCCGAGGCGGGCAGTGCTGGAAGGCAGGGACACCCGCGCCTTGCACGTCGAGGGTTCGACGCTGCCTCTGCAATCGCTGCGTGGCGGCGGACGGGAGGAGCATGGCGGGCGGGGAAAGGCGGCTGCCGACCGCGGCGCGGTTTCAGCCGGTTTCGAAGACCGCGGACTTTAGCATGTTGCATTGCCGCAAAGCTGACGGCGGGCTGAACGCCTGGCCGCACCCTGAGCGGCAGGCAGCCGCGTGTCAGGCGATGTCGTCGGTGTCGCGGACCACGCGGCGCACCACCTCGGGCGAGAAACCGCGCTGAACCAGGAAGCGCATCTGGCGGGCGCGCTCCTTGGGGTCCCCCGCCGGCTCACCGAACTTGCGCCGCCAGACATCCTGCGCCCGCTGAAGCTCGGACTCGCGCAATTGCTGCTGCGTCGCCGCGTCCGCCGTCACGCCGTGCTGCGCCAGTTCCTGGCGGATGCGCAGGTTGCCGTAGCGGGCAGCCCGCGCGTTGATACGGCTTTCGACAAACCGCGCCTCGGACAGGTAGCGGTTGGCTTCCAGCCAGGCCAGCAATTGGTCAACGCAGCGCTCCGGATCAGCGCAACCCGCCGCATCCGGCGCCTCGCCGGCCAAGGCACGTTGGGCTTCGCGCTCCTTCTGCTCCTTGCGGGCGGCCGCCAGCAACTTGCGGCGCAACTCCGTGCGGCTGTGTTCGCGCTGGGCCAGCCACATCAGCGCACGGGCCTTGAGCGACAGGCGCTCCCGCGCCATCTACTGCACCGTGGGCACGCTGCCCCGGGTGTCCTGTGGCAGTTGGCGCCACCCGGGAAGCCGGCCTTCGCTGCGCCACGCAGGCGGCGCTTCGATGGTGGACCAGTACTCGTCCACTGCGGTGATGAGCCCATCGCGCAGGCGGAACAGGCTGTTGGCGAACACCGTGGGCCCATCTTGCAGGGTGACCCGCACGATGGAGTGCACCCGCCCGTCGGCCAGCGCATTCACCTCGATCAGGTGGATCTGCCAACCCTCCGGGTAGATGGCATTGACATGGATGATGGCGTCCGCCCCGGTGAACTGCTCGCCGCTGCTCCACCAGTGGCACACCGCGTCATCGGCGAACAGCGCACGCGCGTCCTGCCAGCGGCGGGCCTGGAACAGGGCCCAGAGCGCCCGCACCACCTCCGTGCCGGCCACCTGCAGCTCCTCAGTCGGCCGATACGGCCGGCGGCAGCAGCGGAATGCCCATGGCCTCGCGCACCTTGTTCTCGATCTCGACCGCCAGGTCGGGGTTCTCGCGCAGGAACTCGCGGGCGTTGTCCTTGCCCTGGCCGATCTTCTCGCCGTTGTAGGCGTACCAGGCGCCGGACTTGTCCAGCACCTTGCCGGCCACGCCCATGTCGATGATCTCGCCCTCGCGGCTGATGCCCTCGCCGTAGAGGATGTCGAACTCGGCGGTCTTGAAGGGAGGCGCCACCTTGTTCTTGACGACCTTCACTTTGGTCTCGTTGCCGATGACCTCTTCGCCCTTCTTGATGCTGCCGATGCGGCGGATGTCCAGCCGCACGGAGGCATAGAACTTCAGCGCATTGCCGCCGGTGGTGGTTTCGGGGCTGCCGAACATCACGCCGATCTTCATGCGGATCTGGTTGATGAAGATGACCATGGTGTTGGTCTTCTTGATCGTGGACGTGAGCTTGCGCAGGGCCTGGCTCATCAGGCGCGCCTGCAGGCCGGGCAGGGAGTCGCCCATCTCGCCTTCGATTTCCGCCTTGGGGGTGAGCGCGGCCACCGAGTCCACCACCACCAGGTCCACCGAGCCGGAGCGCACAAGCGCGTCGACGATTTCCAGCGCCTGCTCGCCGGTGTCAGGCTGGGAGATCAGCAGCTCCTGCAGGTTGACACCCAGCTTTTGCGCATAGGCGGTGTCCAGCGCGTGTTCGGCGTCGATGAATGCGCAGGTGCCGCCCTGCTTCTGCATTTCGGCGATGACCTGCAAGGTGAGCGTGGTCTTGCCCGACGATTCCGGGCCGTAGATCTCGACCACCCGGCCGCGCGGCAGGCCGCCGACGCCCAGCGCAATATCAAGGCCGAGCGAGCCGGTGGAGATGACCTGGATGTCCTCGATGACCTCGCCTTCGCCCAGGCGCATGATCGAGCCCTTGCCGAACTGCTTTTCAATCTGGGCCAGCGCGGCCTGCAGGGCCTTGGCTTTTTCGGTGTTCAGGGCTTTGACGGGTGCATCCATGCGAAATCTCCGGTGGGGTTGGGCGCATTATGGCAGAGCGCCTGGATATTCGTACAGTGATTCTCCGGCGTCAATCCGGGCTGCATCCCTAGAATCAGGCCGCGCCGCCGACAGCCGACGGACGGGGGAACAACGGCATGCGAATCCTCATAGCGGAAGACGACCAGGTGCTGGCTGACGGCCTGCTGCGCTCGCTGCGCAACGCCGGCTATGCGGTGGACCAGGTGGGCAGCGGCAGCGAGGCTGACGCCGCCCTGTCGTCGCACGAGTTCGACCTCGTGATCCTGGACCTGGGCCTGCCAAAGCTGCATGGCCTGGAAGTGCTGCGCAAGCTGCGCGCCCGAGGATCGGCGGTGCCGGTACTCATCCTCACCGCCGCCGACAGCGTGGAGCAGCGCGTCAAGGGACTGGACCTCGGCGCCGACGACTACATGGCCAAGCCGTTTTCGCTGCAGGAGCTGGAAGCGCGGGTGCGCGCCCTCACCCGGCGCGGCCTGGGCACGGCCTCCAGCGTCATCAAGCACGGCCCCTTGAGCTTCGACGCCACCGGCCGCGTGGCCTACATCAACGACCAGATGATCGACCTCTCGGCGCGCGAGCTGAGCCTGCTGGAGGTGCTGCTGCAGCGTGCCGGCCGGCTGGTGAGCAAGGACCAGCTGGTCGAGCGCCTGTGCGAATGGGGCGAAGAGGTGAGCAACAACGCGATCGAGGTCTACATCCATCGCCTGCGCAAGAAGATCGAGCAGGGCCCGATCCGCATTGCCACCGTGCGCGGGCTGGGGTACTGCCTGGAAAAGATCCCCGGGTGACCGCAACGGCGGCCGGGCCGCTGGGCGCCGCGGCATCATGGCGGCGATGAAGGAACAGCGCTCCCTCTTCGGCGAGATCCTCGACTGGATGCTCGCGCCGCTGCTGCTGCTGTGGCCGATGAGCGTGGCGCTCACCTGGCTGGTGGCGCAGGGCATCGCCAGCCGGCCCTACGACCGCGAGCTGGGCGAGATGGCGCGCAACGTGGCCCGCCGGGTGGTGGTGGAGCAGGCTGAGCCCGCCCGCAAGCACACGGTGCGCCTGCGTACGCCCGAAGGGTTGACCGACCTGCTGCGCTCGGACGACACCGACCAGCTGTACTACCAGGTGCTGGGCCTGCGCGGCGAGCTGGTCAGCGGCGACCGCGAGCTGCCGGTGCCGGAGGAAGAGCGCGCCACCAGCAGCACCGAGCTGCGCTTTCGCGACGACACCGTGCGCGGCGAGCCGGTGCGCATCGCCTACCTGTGGCTGCCGCAGAGTGCGGCCACAGGGGAAACGCCGCCGCTGGTACAGGTGGCCGAAACCCTGGACAAGCGCTCGCGCCTGGCCACCGAGATCATCAAGGGCGTGATCCTGCCGCAGTTCGTGATCCTGCCGCTGGCGGTGCTGCTGGTGTGGCTGGCGCTGGCACGCGGCATCGCGCCGCTGAACGAGCTGCAGCACCGCATCCGCCAGCGCGAAAGCCATGACTTGAGCCCGATCGAGGAACACAGCGCGCCGGAGGAAGTGGCGCCGCTGGTGCGCGCCATCAACGACCTGCTGGCGCGGCTGGACCAGTCGATGAGCCGGCAGAAGCACTTCCTGGCCGATGCGGCGCACCAGCTCAAGACACCGCTGGCGGGCCTGCGCACCCAGGCCGAGCTGGCGCAGCAGGAAATCGATGCCGGGCGCCAGACGCCGCAGGAGATGAAACGCTCGCTGCAGCAGATCGCCCGCTCCAGCCAGCGCGCCGCCCACATGGTGAACCAGCTGCTCGCTCTGGCCCGCGCGGAAGACAGGGAGCAGGTGCAGAAGCGCCAGGACGTGCCACTGGCCCGACTGGCCACCGAGACGGTGCGCGACTTCGTGCCGCGGGCGATGGACAAGCGCATCGACCTCGGCTACGAGGGCCCCGAGCGCGACGACCCGCGCTGCCGGCTGGCTGGCCAGCCGGTGCTGGTGCGTGAGCTGATCCGCAACCTGGTGGACAACGCCTTGCAGTACACACCCGCCGGCGGCACCGTCACCGTGCGTCTGATGCCCGACCCGTTCGGGCAGGTGGTGGTGCTGCAGGTGGAGGACTCGGGGCCCGGCATCCCGGAAGCCGAACGGGAACTGGTGTTCCAGCCGTTCTACCGCGCCCTGGGCACCAACGTGGACGGCAGCGGCCTGGGCCTGGCCATCGTGCGCGAGATCGCGCAGCAGCACGGCGCCGAGGTGACGGTGGAGGATGCCCAGAAGCGCAGCCCCGCCGGCACGCCCGGCACACGCATCACCGTGCGCTTCCACGCCGAGCCGGCGGCCGCTTGAGCCGCATCCGCGGCGCGCAAGCGGCGGCCGCTCAGGTCTGCATCAGGCGCCGGCTGCGCGAGATCGACATCAGGATGCCCAGCCCCAGCCCCAGGGTCACCATCGCGGTGCCGCCATAGCTGATGAAGGGCAGCGGGATGCCCACCACCGGCAGGATGCCGCTCACCATGCCCATGTTGACGAAGGCATAAGTGAAGAAGCTCAGGGTGATCGCGCCGGCCAGCAGGCGCGAGAACAGCGTGGGCGCTTCGGCCGCAATCATCAGGCCGCGGAAGATGAGGAACAGGAACCCCACCACCAGCAGCACCACGCCGATCAGGCCGAACTCTTCGGAGAACGCGGCAAAGATGAAGTCGGTGGTGCGCTCCGGAATGAACTCCAGATGGGTCTGCGTGCCCTTCATGAAGCCCTTGCCGCTGAGGCCGCCGGAGCCGATGGCGATCATGCCCTGGATGATGTGGAAGCCCTTGCCCAGCGGATCGGTGGTGGGGTCCAGCAGCGTGCAGACGCGGTGCTTCTGGTACTCGCGCAAACCGGGCCAGTTGATCTCCGGCCTGCAGATCGTGTCGCCGTAGATCACGAGCGCGGTGATCGCGATCGCGCCCACCACCAGCACCGGCACGATGAGCTTCCAGTTCAGGCCGGCGAAGAAGATCACGTACAGCCCGGCCGACAGCACCAGGATGGCCGTGCCCAGGTCCGGCTGCTTCACGATCAGCCCCACCGGCAGTGCCAGCAACACCAGCGCCACCGCGAAGTCCAGGCCGCGCAGCTGGCCCTCGCGGCGCTGGAACCACCAGGCCAGCATCAGCGGCATCGCGATCTTCAGCACCTCGGAGGGCTGGATCACGACACCCACGTTGAGCCAGCGGGTGGCGCCTTTCTTGGTGATGCCCATCACCGCGGTGGCCACCAGCAGCGCCACGCCCACGGTGTACAGCGGCACCGCCAGCATCATCAGGCGCTGCGGCGGCACCTGGGCCACCAGGAACATCACGCCGAAGGCCAGCAGCATGTTGCGCGCATGGTCGGGAAAGCGCGTGCCCGAATCGAAGCCGGCCGAATACATGGTGACCAGCCCGAGCGCGCACAGCCACAGCACCGCCAGGCCGAGCAGGACGTCGAAGCCGATGAAAGCCGGCTTGATGCGCTGCCACAACGACGGCTTGTCAAATGCGGCGCTCATCGGCTGGCTCCTGAGGCGGTGGGCAGCGGCGCCACAACGCCACCGATCGGCGGCAGCGGCCGGCTGGACGCCACCTCGGGCGCCGAGGCCGCCAGCAGGGCGGACGCCGCCTGCGCCACCGGCACCGGCGGCTTCAGCGGCGCGGTGGCCTTGCCCTCCTGCACTGCCGCAATGTCCTCGGGCGTCGGGTAGACCCCCTGCAGCCAGTAGTCGAACACCCGGCGCACGATGGGCGCCGCCGACTGGGCGCCGAAGCCGGCGTTTTCCACCACCAGCGCCACGGCGATCTTCGGCTGCTCGGCCGGTGCAAAAGCGCTGTACAGCGCATGGTCGCGCAGGTGCTCGGCCATCTTCGCTGCGTTGTACTTCTCGTTGGCCTTGATGCCCACCACCTGCGCGGTGCCGGTCTTGCCGGCCGCCACATAGGCCGCGCCCCGGAACGCCGCGGCGGAGGTGCCCTCGATGTTCACGCCCACCATGGCACGCTTGATCACCTCCACGTTCTCCGGCTTCAGTGGCACCGACGGCAGCGGCGTGGCGGCCACCTTGCGTGCGTCGTTGCTGACCACGTTGACCACCTCCTTCACCAGGTGCGGCTTGAAGCGCACGCCGCCGCTGGACATGGTGGAGGTGGCCTGCGCCATCTGCAGGATGGTGAAGCTGTTGTAGCCCTGGCCGATGCCCAGCGAGATGGTCTCGCCCGCATACCACTTCTGCTGCTCCGGCTTGCGAAAGAACTTGCGCTTCCACTCCGTGGACGGCAGCAGGCCCTTGGACTCGCCCCGGATGTCGATGCCGGTGATCTGGCCGAAACCAAACGGTGCCATCTGCTCGGCCATGGTGTCCACGCCCAGGTCGTTGGCCAGCATGTAGTAGTAGGTGTCGCAGCTCTGCACGATGGAACGGTACATGTCCACCAGGCCATGCCCGCCTTCCTTGTCGTCGCGGAACTTGTGGTTGCCGAACCAGAAGTAGCCAGGGTCGGAGATCGCCTGGCCGGGCGTGCGCTTGCCGGTCTGCAGGCCGATCAGCGCCATGAAGGGCTTGTAGGTGGAGCCGGGCGGGTAGGTGCCGTTGAGGGCGCGGTTGAGCAGCGGCTTGTCGATCGACTCGTTGAGCTCCTTCCACGAATCGCTGTCGATGCCGTCGACGAACAGGTTGGGGTCGAAGGTGGGCTTGCTCACGAAGGCCAGGATCTCGCCGGTGCGCGGGTCCATGGCCACCAGCGCGCCGCGCCGGTCGCCGTACAGCTGCTCCACCAGCTGCTGCAGCTTGATGTCGATGGACAGGCGCACCGTGTTGCCCGGCGTGGGCGGGCTGGCCTTCAGGCGCCGCACCGCGCGGCCGCCGGCGCTGGTTTCCACCTCCTCGAAGCCGGTCACACCATGCAGCTCGCGTTCGTAGCTCTGCTCGATGCCCAGCTTGCCGATGTAGTCGGTGCCGCGGTAATTGGCCACCACCTCGTCGGGCTCCTCGTCCAGCGCCTCCTGCTCCTTGGTGTTGATGCGCCCGATGTAGCCCAGCACATGACTGGCCACCTCGCCGAAGGGGTAGTGGCGGAACAGCCGGGCCTTGATCTCCACGCCGGGGAAGCGGAAGCGCTGCGCGGTGAATCGTGCCACTTCCTCTTCGCTCAGCTTGGTGCGGATGGGCAGCGACTCGAAGCTCTTGGACTCCTCCAGCAGCTTGCGAAAGCGGCGCCGGTCGCGCGGCTCCACGCTGACGATCTGGGCCAGCGCGTCGATCACCTCGTCGATCGGGCGGTCCAGCTTGGAGGGCGTGATCTCGATCGTGTAGGCCGAGTAGTTGTTCGCCAGCACCACGCCGTTGCGGTCCACGATCAGCCCGCGGTTGGGCACGATGGGCACCACCGAGATGCGGTTGTTCTCGGCCTGCAGCTGCAGCTGGTCGTGCTTGACCACCTGCAGGTGCACCAGCCGGGCCATCAGCAGGCCGAAGGCGAACAGCACGAAGGCAGCCGCCGCGATCAGGCGAAAGCGGAACCGCGACAGCTCGCGCTCGAGGTTCTTGAGTTCAGTCATTCCAGGGACCTATCGCGTGCCAGCCCTGCACGCAACCTGCGCACCAACGCAGCCCAGCGGACGCCGCAGAACCGGCTCCGCCGAGCCGCTGGCGGCGCCCCCTTGAGGGGGAAGCGCCGGAGGCGTTCCGGGGGTGGGTCATCACAAGGGCCGGTTTTCGTCCCGGTCTGGCGGGCGGCGCTGCGGCGCCAGCAGCAGCCAGTTGGCCACCGGCCACAGCAGCGCTTCGAACAGCGGCGCGAGCGCAAACGACCAGCCGGGGAACATGCCGCCGGCCAGCAGGCGCACCAGCAGCGCCACCACGTGCATGCCGGCAAACAGCGGCAGCAGCTGCAGCGCCTGCGACGGCACCGTGAACCACAGCAGCCGGCGGTGCAGCGCGATCGACGAGAACCCGAGCAGCGTGTAGGCCAGCGCATGCTGGCCCAGCAGGGCACCGTCGTGCACGTCCATCATCAGGCCGAAGAAAAACGCCACGCCCACGCCCACCCGCAGGGGCTGGTGCACGCTCCAGAACACGAGCGCGATGGCCAGGAAGTCCGGCATCGCCGGCACCCGGCCGAATGGCACCAGGTTCAGCATGAAGGCCAACAGCAGCGTGAACCACATGAACACCGGGTTCAGCGGCAGCAGCAGCTGGTCGGAGCCGCGCGGCATGATCATCGCGAGGCTCCCCTGGCGGGCGCGGATGCCGCCGCCGATGCGGCGTCCGCCGGTTTGCCCTTGGCCTTGCGCGCCTTGCCCACGGCCTCGATCGGCACTTCGGGTTCCGGCCGCTTGGGCATCTGCAGGCCCAGCGGCTCCAGCACCAGCACATGGCGCACCGAATCCGGCTTGGCGGTGGGCGCGAGCAGGATGTGCGCAAAACCCGATTCGCCCTTGCGGTCCACCGACACCACCCTCGCCACCGCGAGGCCAGCGGGATACACGCCGTCCACGCCGGAGGTGGTGAGCAGGTCACCCTCCTTCACGTCGGCATTGCTGGCGATGAAGCGCAACTCCATGCCACCGCCCAGCGAGGTGCCGAAGGCGGCGCTGCGCTGCTGCGTGCGGGTGTTGAGCACGGGAATGGCGGCGTCCTTGTCGGTGAGCAGCGACACCTCGGCATTGAGCGGGTACACCCGCGTCACCTGCCCCAGCACGCCGGCTTCATTGACGACCGGCGAGCCGAGCGCAATGCCGTTGAGCGAGCCGCGGTCCAGGAACACCTTGCGCGAATAAGGATCGGGCGCTTCGTACAGCACCTCGGCCGCCACGCTGCGCACCTGGATGGCCGGCCGCAGCTCCAGCAGCGCCCTCAGGCGCGCGTTCTCGGCCGCCAGCTGCTCACCCCGTGCCGCACGCTCGGCCTGCGCGGCCAGCTGGCGCCGCGCAGCATCCTCGGCGGCCAGGGCCTTGCTCAGGCCGCCGAGATAGTCACCACCCCCGCGCCACACCTCCAGCGGCGTGCGCAGCGCGCGCTCCACCGGGCTCAACACGGTGGCGATCGCGGCCCGCAACGGCAACACCATCTTGAAGCGGGTGTCCGCCACCATCAGGAACAGCGCCAGCGCCGAAAAGAACACGAGCTTGCTCAGGGCGGAGTAGCCCTGGCGAAACATCGGTGGCGGGTTGCGGTCTAGGGTGCCCAGCGGCATGGCACGCAGTGTGGCTTAACGGAACGCCAGGCGGTCTGGCACGGAGGTGAGGGCCAGCGTCCCTCTGGGACAGGCCGCGCAGCGGCCAGGGGCGATGGTGGCGGCGGGGCGACTTGCGGACGGGTTGCCCGGCCGCAAGTCGAGCCCCCTCGGGGGGCGGCCGTCAGACGGCCGGGGGCTCACTCTCGCTCACTCGGACGTGAAGATGGAGCCCAGGCGTTCCATGCGCTCCAGGGCCATGCCGCAACCGCGCACCACGCAGGTCAGCGGGTCTTCGGCCACCAGCACCGGCAGGCCGGTTTCCTCGGCGAGCAGGCGATCCAGGTCGCGCAGCAGGCCACCACCGCCGGTGAGCATCATGCCGCGCTCGGCGATGTCGGCGCCCAGCTCGGGCGGGGTTTGCTCCAGCGCGTTTTTCACCGCGGAGACGATCTGGTTCAGCGGGTCGGTGAGCGCTTCCAGCACTTCGTTGCTGGAGATGGTGAACGCACGCGGCACGCCTTCGCTCAGGTTGCGGCCCTTGACTTCCATCTCGCGCACTTCGCTGCCCGGGAAGGCGCTGCCGATGCCGACCTTGATCGCCTCTGCGGTCTGCTCGCCGATCAGCATGCCGTAGTTGCGGCGGATGTAGTTGATGATGGCCTCGTCGAACTTGTCGCCACCCACGCGCACGCTGCCCTTGTAGACCATGCCGCCCAGCGACACGACGCCCACCTCGGTGGTGCCACCGCCGATGTCGACCACCATGGAGCCGGAGGCTTCGCTCACCGGCAGGCCGGCGCCGATGGCCGCGGCCATGGGTTCTTCGATCAGGTAGACGGCCGATGCGCCGGCGGCTTCGGCCGCGTCCTTGATGGCGCGGCGCTCGACCTGGGTGGAGCCGCAGGGCACGCAGATGATGATGCGCGGGCTCGGCGTGAGCAGGCTGCGCGGGTGCACCATCTTGATGAACTGCTTGATCATCTGCTCCGTGATCACGAAGTCGGCGATCACGCCGTCCTTCATGGGGCGGATGGCCTCGATGTTGCCGGGCACCTTGCCCAGCATGGCCTTGGCTTCGGCGCCAACGGCCTGGATGACTTTCTTGCCGTTGGGGCCGCCTTCGTGGCGGATGGCGACGACCGAGGGCTCGTCGAGCACGATGCCTTTGCCACGCACGTAGATCAGCGTGTTGGCGGTGCCCAGGTCAATCGCGAGATCGGTCGAGAAGTAGCGACGCAGGGATCCGAACATGGTTTTTTGGGGTGCGGGGCGCTTCCGTTGAAGGGCGCGCCTGGGGTCCGTCGTGCGGGCACAAAAATCCTCCGGACAGGGCTGCAGGTCTGGAGGACCCGGCAACCGCACCGGAGGGCTGTGGATAACCAGAGATAATACCCGATCACCCTGCGGTTACGGGGCTTCCGGCAACCGCTGCAACGAGCGAAATCAAGGGGTTTTCGCCCCCAATTCCAGATGGCCCTGACCTCCGATGACGTCAGCCGCATTGCGCACCTCGCACGGCTGGAACTCAAGCCCGAAGAACAGGCCGCGATGCTGCAGCAGCTGAACGGCTTTTTCGGCATCGTCGAGCGCATGAGTGCGGTCGATACCAGCGGCGTGGAGCCGCTGTACACCCCGCTGTCCGCGGTGCAGCAGGTGAGCCTGCGCCTGCGCGACGATGCGGTGACCGAGGCCGACCACCGCGCGCTCAACCAGCGCAGCGCACCGGCCGTGGAAGACGGCCTGTTCCTCGTGCCGAAGGTGATCGAATGACCCGTGCGCTGCACCAGATGGGCGTGGCGGAGCTGGGCCGCGCGCTGCAGGACAAGGCCGTTTCCAGCGTCGAAGTGACGCAACACCTGCTTTCACGCATTGCGACTCACGAACACCTGGGCGCATTTCTCGCCACCGCCGGGGACGCGGCGCTGCAACAGGCGCGGGCCGCGGACGAACGCCGGGCCAGCGGCCAGGCGACCGCGCTGACCGGCATCCCGATCGCCCACAAGGACATCTTCGTCACCAGCGACCTGCCCACCACCGCCGGCTCGCGCATGCTGCAGGGCTACCGCAGCCCCTTCGACGCCACGGTGGTGGCGCGCCTCGGCGAAGCCGGCGTGGTGTCGCTGGGCAAGCTCAACTGCGACGAGTTCGCCATGGGCTCGGCCAACGAGAACTCGGCCTACGCCCCGGTGAAAAACCCCTGGGACACCGGCCGCGTGCCCGGCGGCTCGTCGGGCGGCTCCGCGGCCGCAGTGGCTGCGCGCCTGCTGCCGGCGTCCACCGGCACGGACACCGGCGGCTCCATCCGCCAGCCGGCGAGCTTCTGCGGCATCACCGGCATCAAGCCGACCTACGGCGTGTGCTCGCGCTACGGGATGATCGCCTTCGCCTCCAGCCTGGACCAGGCCGGCCCGATGGCGCGCTCGGCCGAGGACTGCGCCCTGCTGCTGTCGGCCATGAGCGGCTTCGACGAGCGCGACTCCACGAGCGCGCAGCGCCCGCCGCAGGACTTTCATGCACAGATGCTGCAGCCGCGCGAAGGCGCGTCGGCCGGCCAGCCGCTGAAGGGCCTGCGCATCGGCCTGCCGCGGGAATTTTTCCCCGAAGCGCTGGCGCAGGACGTGAACGGCGCGGTGCGCGCCGCATTGGCCGAGCTGGAGAAGCTGGGCGCCACGCTGGTGGATGTGAGCCTGCCGCGCACCGAGCTCTCGATCCCCGTGTACTACATCATCGCGCCGGCCGAAGCCAGCTCGAACCTGAGCCGTTTCGACGGCGTGAGGTATGGCCATCGTGCCAGCCAGTATGGCGACCTGATGGACATGTACAAGAAGACGCGTGCCGAGGGCTTCGGCCCCGAGGTGAAGCGCCGCATCATGATCGGCACCTACGTGCTCAGCCACGGCTACTACGACGCCTACTACCTGCAGGCGCAGAAGCTGCGCCGCATGATCGCCGACGACTTCCAGGCCTGTTTCCAGCAATGCGACCTGATCGCCGGCCCGGTGGCCCCCACGGTGGCCTGGAAGCTGGGCGACAAGGGTGGTGACCCGGTGGCCGCCTACCTGGCCGACATCTTCACCCTGCCCGGCAGCCTGGCCGGCCTGCCCGGCATGAGCATCCCCGCGGGCTTTGGCGAAGGCGGCATGCCGGTGGGCCTGCAGTTGCTGGGCAACTACTTCCAGGAAGGCACGCTGCTGCACGCAGCCCATGCCTTCCAGCAGGCCACCGACTGGCACCAGCGCGCACCGGCCGGAATCTGAACCGATGAGCACACCGTCCCTGATCCGTGGCTACGAGGTCGTCATCGGCCTGGAAACCCACGCGCAGCTGTCCACCCAGTCCAAGATCTTCAGCGGCTCCTCCACCGCCTTCGGCGCCGCGCCCAACACGCAGGCCAGCGCGGTGGACCTGGCCCTGCCCGGCACCCTGCCGGTGATGAACCGCGGCGCGGTGGAACGCGCCATCCGCTTCGGTTTGGCGGTGGGCGCCAAGGTGGCGCCGCTGTCGATCTTCGCGCGCAAGAACTACTTCTACCCCGACCTGCCCAAGGGCTACCAGATCAGCCAGTACGAGATTCCGGTGGTGCAAGGCGGCAGCCTGTCGTTCTTTGTCGGCGACGCCGAGAAGACCGTGCGCCTGACCCGTGCCCACCTGGAGGAGGACGCCGGCAAGTCGCTGCACGAGGATTACCACGGCCTCACCGGCATCGACCTCAACCGCGCCGGCACGCCGCTGCTGGAGATCGTGACCGAGCCCGACATGCGCTCCGCCGCCGAGGCGGTGGAGTACGCCAAGGCGCTGCATGCGCTGGTGGTGTGGCTGGGGATCTGCGACGGCAACATGCAGGAAGGCAGCTTCCGCTGCGACGCCAACGTGTCGGTGCGCAAACCCGGTGGGCCGCTGGGCACCCGGCGCGAAATCAAGAACCTGAACAGCTTCCGGTTCCTGCAGCAGGCGATCGACGCCGAGGTGCAGTGGCAGATCGACCAGCTGGAGGACGGTCTGGCGGTGCAGCAGGCCACCGTGCTGTTCAACCCTGACAGCGGCGAAACCCGCGCGATGCGCACCAAGGAAGACGCGCATGACTATCGCTACTTCCCCGACCCCGACCTGCCGCCGCTGGTGATCGAGCCGGCGTGGGTGGAGCGGGTGAAGGCGGAGATGCCAGAGCTGCCGCGGGTGATGGCCGAGCGCTTCCAGCGCGAGGACGGGCTGCCGGCTTATGACGCGTCGATGATGACTCAGAGCCTGGCCTTTGCCGGTTTCTACGAAGCCGCCAAGCGCGCCGGCGCCAACCCCAAACTGGCCGCCAACTGGCTGATGGGCGAGGTGTCGCGCCGGCTGAACGCGGAAGGCCGCGGCATCGAGGCCTCCCCGGTGGGCGCCGACACCCTGGCCGCGCTGATCCGCCGCATCAGCGACGGCACGGTGTCCAACAACGGCGCGCGCCAGGTGTTCGATGCGCTATGGACCGGCGAAGGCCGCGACGTGGACGCCCTCATCGAGGCCAAGGGCCTGAAGCAGATGAACGACTCCGGCGCGCTGGAGGCCATCATCGACGAGGTGCTGGCCGCCAATGCCAAGTCGGTGGAGGAATACCGCGCCGGCAAGGAAAAGGCCTTCAACGCCCTGGTCGGCCAGGTGATGAAGGCCAGCAAGGGCAAGGCCAATCCGGCCCAGGCGAACGAGCTGCTGAAGAAGAAGCTGGACTGAGGGCGCTGGCGGCCTCGCTGCAGGCCGCGCCCCGGGCCGGCCGATCAGCGGCGCTTTGGCGGGGCGCTCAGGCCGCCGTCCGCTGCCACCGTGCCGGGCGAGGCGCCCGCCCACAGGCGCTTCAGCCGCGCCAGCTCCGCGTCATACAGCCGGTTGATCCGCTCCAGCTCCGCCTGCTGGTTCTGGATGGCTGTGCGCTGCGCTTCGACCGACGCGTCGTTGGCATCCAGCTGCTGTCGCAGCTTGGCAGGCAGCGCCTTGCCCTTGTAGAACTCGGCCTCGGCCAGCAAGGGCTTGCGCTCGGCCGCCAGCTCGTTCACCCGCTGCTCCGAGGCCTTCATGGCCAGGCGCACCGTGTCCAGTGCCGCCTCGCGCGCCTTGGTGTGGCTGGCTTCGTCGGGGTAGCGCGCGACCAGGTTGCGGTCGCGCCGGATCGCGTCCACCTGCTGCAGGCGTTCGATTTCAGCCCGGCGGTCGCGCATTTCCTTCTCGGCGCGCTCCTCGGCCGTCATCTGCGGCGGCATCACGCGCTTGAGCGAGCCGTCGCTGTTGAGCACGCGTTGCTCGCGGGCATTGCACTCGGGAATGGGCCGGTCGGAGGTGAGGCGCCGGCCATCGGGCGTGACGCAGGTGTAGATGCCGGCCGTGCCGCTCTTGTCCTCAGCGCTCCAGGCGGGGCCGGCCAACGCCGCCAGGGCGCACAGCAGCGTGCTGCGTGCAACCCGGGACCGTGAACCGGCTCCTCTGTTCATTCAAACCCCGTAACGCTCGCGGTAGGCCGCCACCCCGGTGGCATGGGCGAGCAGGGAGGCATCACCACCGGACCGCAGATACTGCAACAAATCCGCCAGGGTGGCGATTGCCACGACTTGCAGACCCAACTTGGACGTGACGTACTGCACTGCGGACCAAGGCACGTCGGCGCCGTTCTCGGTGGCTTTCTCCTGCCGGTCCAGCGCGATCGCCACGCCGCACGGGGTGGCCTTGGCGGCCTGGATCATGGCAATGGATTCGCGCACCGAGGTGCCCGCGGAAATGACGTCATCGATGATCAGAACGCGGCCGGCCACCGGCGCGCCGACCAGCGTGCCGCCTTCGCCGTGGTCCTTGGCTTCCTTGCGGTTGTAGGCAAAGGGCACGTTGCGCCCCAGTCGCGCCAGCTCGATGGCCACCGCGGCGGCCAGGGTGATGCCCTTGTAGGCGGGGCCGAACAGCATGTCGAACTGCAGACCCGAGGCCAGCAGGCGGCGTGCATAGAATTCGGCCAGGCGCTGCAGCTTGGCGCCGTCATCGAACAAGCCGGCGTTGAAGAAGTAAGGCGACAGGCGCCCGGCCTTGGTCTTGAATTCCCCGAAACGCAGCACTCCCGCGTCCACCGAGAACTTCACGAACTCCTGGGCCAGCGGATCGGTGGGCGTGGTGGTCATCGTGCGTTTGATTGGTGTGGAGAACCTGTGTTCCGGCTCGTGACGCTCAACTTGAACGGCATCCGCTCCGCCGTGAACAAAGGCCTGCTGCCCTGGGTGGACAGCGTGGCCGCCGATTGTATGGGGGTGCAGGAGGTCAAGGCGCAGGCCGCGGACGTGGACGGCCGCTTCGAGCACATCGCCGGCATGAAGGGCCACTTCCACTTCGCGCAGAAGAAGGGCTACTCCGGCGTGGGCGTGTACGCCCGCAAGGAGCCGAGCGACGTGGTCATCGGCTTCGGCGTGCCGGAGTTCGACGACGAAGGCCGCTACGTGGAATGCCGCTTCGACACCCCGCACCGCAAGCTCAGCATCATCAGCTGCTACTTCCCCAGCGGCTCCAGCGGCGAGGAGCGCCAGCAGGCCAAGTTCCGTTTTCTCGACGTGGTGTACCCGCACCTGCAGCGGCTGAAGGGCGAACGCGAGTACATCCTCGTGGGCGACATCAACATCGCGCACAAGGAGATCGACCTGAAGAACTGGCGCGGCAACCGCAAGAACAGCGGTTTCCTGCCGGAGGAACGGGCGTGGATGAGCAAGGCGCTTGATGAGCTGGGGCTGTGCGATGTCTTTCGGCGGCTGAACCCGCATCCGGAGCAGTACACCTGGTGGAGCAACCGGGGGCAGGCTTGGGCCAAGAACGTGGGGTGGCGGCTGGACTACCACCTGGCCACGCCGGCGCTGGCGGAGACGGCGAGGAGCGAGAAGATCTATCTCGACCAGCGCTTCTCCGACCACGCGCCGCTGACCATCGACTACGATTTCACGCTCTGACCCCCACCGATGCTGCGCTATCACACCGTGCCGGTCACCGCGTTCCAGCAGAACTGCTCGATCGTCTGGTGCGATGAGACGATGGCGGCCGCCATCATCGACCCTGGCGGCGAGGTGGACCGGCTGCGCGGCGAATGCGAGCGCCTGGGCGTGCAGCTGCAGGCGGTCTGGCTCACCCATGCCCACATCGACCACGCCGGCGCTGCCGGCCAGCTGGCGCGCGAGGACAAGCTGCCGATCATCGGCCCGCACCCCGGCGACCAGTTCTGGATCGACGGCCTGCCGCAGCAGAGCCGGATGTTCGGTTTCCCCCCTGCCGAGGCGTTCTTGCCCAGCCGCTGGCTGGCCGATGGCGACACGGTGACGCTGGGCCACTGCACCCTTGCGGTGCGCCATTGCCCCGGCCACACGCCCGGCCACGTGGTGTTCCATTCGGCCGAGGCCCAGCGCTGCTTCGTGGGCGACGTGCTGTTCGCCGGCAGCGTGGGCCGCACCGACTTTCCGGGCGGCGACTTCGACACGCTGGTCGCCAGCATCACGCAGCGGCTGTGGCCGATGGGCGACGAGACGGTGTTCATCCCCGGGCACGGGCCGGAAAGCAGCTTCGGCGAGGAACGACGGTCGAATCCGTATGTCACGGACCCGCGTAGTGCAAGGTAAATAGGTCACAGGCCATGCGGTGACATTCACCGCCCGGCCGCCAGGGCGACACCTACGCTTGCTTCCAACACAAGGAGGAAGCCATGTTCGACCTGCTGCCCACCATCGCCGACGAACCCCCTGCCGCCGCTCCTGCCGCGTCGCGCTACTGTGGCCCGGAGCGCCGCAGCCAGGAACTGCTGTTGTGGCTGGTGGCAGCGATGCTTGACGAGGTCGACTACGGCATGTTGCTGGTCACCCACGACGCGCAGGTGCTGCACGCCAACCGGGTGGCCCGGCAGGAACTTGACGCCAGGCATGCCCTGCAACTGCTGGGCGAGCAGCTTCGCGTGCGGCGTCCGCAGGACGTGGCGCCCTTGCGCGAGGCGCTGGACGGCGCGGCCCGCCGCGGCCTGAGGCGCATGCTGACACTGGGCGGCGAGGTGCCGGTGAGCCTGGCGGTCGTGCCGCTCGCGGCCTCGACGCCGGCGTTCGAGGGTGCGGTGCTGGTGATGTTCGGCAAACGCCAGGTGTGCGAAGCGCTGTCGGTGCACTGGTTCGCCCGCAGCCACGGCCTCACATCCGCCGAAGCCGCCGTGCTGGCTCGCTTGTGCGCCGGCGAGCGGCCGAGCGAGGTGGCCGACCGCCAGGGTGTGGCCATCTCGACAGTGCGCACTCAGATCACCAGCATCCGGGCCAAGACGCGCGCCGCCAGCATCCGGGCGCTGGTGCAGCAGGTGGCGGTGCTGCCGCCGATTGTGGGTGCGCTGCGCAGCCTGAACAGCTAGCGTCGGCAGCAGGCGCTGGCTAGGATGCGGGCGACATGCCCGCTCGCCCACCCAGCCCCCGCATCGAAGACCTTCCCGGCATGAGCGACGCGCTCAAGGCGCTGGCTCAGCGGGGCGAGGTCCGGCACTACCGCAAGGGCACGGTGCTGATGCAGGAGGGCGACGAGGGCGGCACGCTGCTCATCATCCTCAGCGGCCGAGTGCGGGTGTACTCGGCCAACGGCGAAGGGCGCGAGCTCACGCATGGGACCTATGGCCCGGGGGAATACATCGGCGAGATGAGCCTGGACGGCGGGCCGCGGTCGGCCAGCGTGGTGACGCTGGAGGCCTGCTCGTGCGCCTTCGTGACGCGCGTGCTGCTGCACCGTTTCATCGGTGAGCATCCGGAGTTCGCGTTCGAGTTGCTGACGAAGGTGATCTGGCGGGCGCGGGCAGCCACGCTGTCAGCGAAGCAGCTCGCGCTGAGTGATGTGTATGAGCGGCTGGTGGCACTGCTTGGTCGCATGGCCCAGGACACGCCCGACGGGCAGCGGACGTTGGATCCGCTGCCCACGCACCAAGCCTTGGCCAACGAACTCGGCTGTTCACGCGAGATGGTCAGCCGGTTGCTCAAGGACCTGGTGCGGGGCGGCTACTTCGAGCTGTCCGCTCACAAGCTCAAGTTCATGCGCCGCGTACCGGACCGTTGGTGATCAGGCCCACTCGGCAGCGGCCGCCTGGAGCACCGTGGACCACACGCTGCGGCTGGAGCCAGTGCCCATGGCGACAAGCTCCCGCCCCACCGCGCGTCCGAACGCGGCGCCTTGCCTCACGTCCAGCTCGGTGTGCAGTCGGGCCCACATGCGGTTGTCGCCGATATCCCCCGCCATGGTGGCCAACGCTGCATTCGAAGTCGGCCGCACGAACGCCAGGACTTCCGCCAAGGCGCCCGTGACCGCCGGGTGCCCCGCCGGGTACGCCGAGTACGCCGGCGTGACGATACCCGCCGGAGGCGGTGGCGAAGGCGGCTGGAAACAGCTGTCGGACGGGCGCGCCACCGAGGCGATCCCCTTCGCATGGAACACCAGGGCGGAGGTCACCCTCGCCGTGACGTCGACGACCAGGCACGTCCACGAGAGGGTGTTGGTGCCGCAACGTCCTGGCAGCCAGGCGCCCACGCCCATCGCCAGCGCCATGTCCAGGTCAGCCGTGAACTGCTGCAACGCCATTCGAAGCGCCTGCGCCGCCGTGGGGTTTCCCAGCCGGCTCACCGCGTTGACTTCCAACTGGACGCTCGCCTTCAAGGTCCTGGCGTGTTGCCAGAGGAGACTTGCTCCCGCGGTCAGCTTGAGTCCGGGGATGGTCCCGGTGTCGCAACTCCAGGGGGCGCCATCGTCGTCGAGGTAGTCCACGTCGAACTTGCGGCGCAACATGCGCGACAGAAACTCCCGCCGAGGGTCTTCCAGCATGTGTGCCAGGTTGTCCAGATCGGGATCCTGGGCCGGATCGATGACCTTGCCGGGGTCGGACGGTAGCGGGCCCGTCACGCTTTCGACCATTTGCACCCTCTGCGTGAAGTCGGATGCGTGGTTGGTCATCAGGTCGCACAGCGCCCGTTGCGACCGGGGCGGCTGCGTCGTGGTGAGCATGCCTAGCGCGGTGGAAAGACCCGACGGGCTCGCTGTCCCGATGTCGGCTACTTGCTCGTTCGTCATGGCTCCATCTCCCGTTCTACCGTGGTATTCCTGCCTCCAGCAGGGCCGCACCTTGCCGTCGCGCGATGTCCGAGTCGCCGGCAACGTGATGGTCGAGGAACCGCTGCACGGAGGCCGCGGGCCGCATGGCGAGGTAGCGTTGCGCGGTGCGGCGGGCCAGGAGCACATCGCCCGCCTCCACTGCCGCCACCATCAGCTGCACCATGCTCGACAAGTGCAGTGCGTTCAGCGCCACCGAGCGTTCGGCTGCGACCAGCGCCTCCCGGTGCCGCCCCGCCAGCGAGTAGGCACACGACGCCAGCAACTCCACGAAGTAGTTCATCGGGTCCAGAGGTGACAAGGCCTGGGCCTTGCGCACCGCATCGAGTGCCTCTTCGCCTCTTCCCAGGTAGGTGAGCGTGTTGCCGAGGAAGGCCCACGCCAGCGCCTCGTTGGGGTGCAGGGCGACCGCCTGGCGAAGCAGGCCTTCGGCCTTCTCCAGCCGAGCGTCCTTGAACGCATACAAGTGCCCGCGCATGGCCAGTGCAAGCCCGTGTTCCTCGTCATCGGCCAGCGCGCGCTCCAGGTGGCGCTCGGCAAAGTCGAGCTCCGAGCGGTCGGTGGTCCAGTTCTGCGCGACGCGAAGGAAGTGCCACTTGGCGAGCCACGCACGCGCCTCGGGTGCTCGGGGGTGCCGGTCGACCAGGTGTTCCAGCGCTTCGCCGGCGCGTTGCGAATCGGCGCGCGACAGCCGGTGCAGCAGACCCACCGCCTGCAGCAGCAGTGCATAACCGGGCAGCGACGGCATGGCCGCCTGGTGCGCCAGCACCAACTGCCGCTGCAGCAAGGCACTGCATATCGACTCGGCGAGCGCTGACGCCCACTGCTGGTGCGGCCGGAACAAGGTGTCGGCGTCGACCTCGGCGCCGCCGCTCCACAGCGTTTCGCCGCTGCGCACTTCGACCAGTGACACGCGCAGGGCGAACCCGCTGCCTGCCACACCCACGGAGCCTTGTACGGTGTAATCGGCGTTGAGCACACGCAACTCGCGCGGGCCGATGTTGCGCCCCGCCAAGGCCTGCACGCTCAGGCGCGACACCACACACAGGAACGATTGGCGCGACAGTGCCGCGCTCACCGCATCGGCCAGCGGCGCGCACGCCGGGTGAACGGACGGCACGCCGTCCGCAGAGCGCAGCGGCAGCACCGCAACCAGCGGCAGCACGCTATCCGGCGAAAGGCGCACCGGCGCATCGCCACCAACGGGGCGGACCCGGAACGCACGCTGCGGCCCTTCGATGTGCTTGAGATAGCACTCGCCGAGATCCTCCACCTCCACATCCAGCCCGGCCAGCAGTTCATCGCGCACCTCGGCCGACACGACGATGTCGCCGGGGCGGGCCAGCCCGGCAAGGCGCGCAGTGAGGTTGACGCCGGCGCCGTATACATCGAGTTCGTCGACCACCACGTCGGCAACATGCACGGCGATGCGCAGCTGCATCTGCGCATCGGGCGCGCGGCCCTCGTTGTAGGGCGCCACCAGCTGTTGCATCCGGCAACCGGCCTGCACGGCCCGGCGCGCCTCGGCGAACTCCAGCAGCATCCCGTCCCCCAGACTCTTCACGAGCCGTCCCCCGTGGACAGGCAGCACCTCGGTGCGCACCTCGTTGACGAAGCGTCGCCAGCGGTCGATCACGTCATCCTCATGCTGCTGCATGAGGCGCACCGACTCGACGACATCCACCACCACGATGGCGCGGCGGGCCCGGCGCAACTGGGGCCAGCCAGCATCCTCCTGAGTGGTCGTGCTCATCGTCACGATGTTTCGACTTGTTTTCATCCCCATTCTGTGGGATGCATTCCGTCGAGCACAAGCGATCTTTTCCACTGCACCGCGCCGGTGCAGTGCACGTCATTCAAACGGTGGACGACAGCGTGCGGGCCGGCCACTACCTTGGCGGCTCCCACAACAGCCACCCGAGAGGACGCCATGGCCATCGACACTCGCCGATTTGCCCGCATCACCACCCTGGCCGCCGCTGCGGCGGCCCTCGCCGCCTGCGGTGGAGGCGGCGGCGACGACACGCCTGCCCCGCCGCCGCCTCCGCCCCCGCCCCCCGCCGTGCAGGCCGTGCAAGGCACGGCCGCCGTCGGCGGCGCGCTGGCCCATGCGACGGTGAGCGTCGTCGACACCACCGGCGCCTCGGTGTGCACCGAATCCGCGATCGTGACCAGCGACACTGGCACCTACACCTGCACGCTACAGGCCGGCAAGACAGCGCCGTTCGTCGTGGTGGTCACCGATGCCGAAGGCGCCGTGGCGCCGCTGGTCAGCGTCGGCACCAGCACGCCGGTGGCCGGCACGCCGGCCACCGTGAACGCCACGCCGCTCACCACGGCCATCGTGGCCCAGCTGTCGCCCGACCGCAGCGCCCTGACGGTGGCGGCCCAGCCGGCCAGCATCGACGTTGCTGCGCTGCAGTCGATCACGGTGAACGTGCTGGCGCAACTGGCCGACGTGGTTGCGTCGGTGAGCGCGCCGGCCAACTACAACCCCTTCACCACGCCGATCGTGGCCGCCACCACCAGCACCGCTGGCGATGCCGCCGACAAGGTGCTGGAGGTGCTGAAGATCAGCACCGTGAATGGCGAAACGGTGGTGGCCACGGTGGACAAGCCGGACCAGGCGGTGCCGCTGGCAACCACCATCCCCGCTACCGTGGTGCTGGCCGCACCCGCACCCGGCGTGGCCACCCTGTCACAGGAGCTGAGCGTCAGCGCCATCGGCCTCCAGCGGTGCTTCAGCGTGGACTTGCCGCAGCGTGTGATTTCCGCCGACAGCTCCATTGCGCTCAGCGACGGAGGCCCGGAGGTCACGCAAGCGGCCGACGAATGCAACGAGATCGTGACCAACGACTACCTCCACAACGGCTACTCGTCCGGCCAGCACTTCTACGGCCTGCTGAACGACCCGGCCATGACGGGCGCCGTCTTCAGCGTGCCCGAGGTCATGCGCTTCATCGCTGCCTCCTCCTCCGTGCCGCAGGACCGTGCCGTCGTGAACCTGCGCTATGTGGACAAAAACGGCGTGGCGGGCAACATCATCACCGTGGCCTACAAGTTCGCCGGCTCCAGCAGCACGGCGCACCCCACCGAGTGGTGGCTGCATGGCAACCGGCATCCGATCGACAGCTCGGTGCAGGCGTCCATCCGCCGCCGCGAGCAGCTGGCGCCCAACCCGGGCACGGCGCCCTTCCCCAACGCACCCAGCAGCCGCTACGAAACCGGCCTGAACATCTTCATCAACAAGGACGGCCCCGGCAGCAGCGGCATGCGCGCCGTGCGGGTCACCGGCCCCGGGTTGCCGCCGGCCGGGCTGGTGTACACCCGGCCCGACCCCGCGCTCGCGCTGTCGCAGAACTGGATGAACATCAAGAGCAAGAACGGTGTCACCGACCCGGCCTCGGCCACCTTCTCGGCCAACGTGGGCAACGTGTTCCTCTTGCAGCGCACGCAAGGCATCAGCGGCGCGGATGCCAGCACGGTGCGGCCGAACCCGAACCAGTCGAACGGCAACAACACGCAGTTCGTCAACTGGGCCCATCCGGTGGACTACGGCGCTGCGCCGGGCAGCAGCAACTACATCGACTTCACCCAGCTGAAGGCACACAACGCCTATCACTTCGAGGTGTTCTATGACGGGGAGACGGCGCCCCGCCACAGCTATGACTCGACGCCGCTGACGCCGGTGGCGCCAGCCAGCTACGGCGGCGCGCTGCAGTGGGTGGACCTCACGCCGGCCACCAAGGGCTACCTCGATCCGGGCAACGTGCTCGCCGCCGCTACGCAGAGCATCGGCTTGTCGTGGAATGCCAATCCCTATGCCGAAACCATCCGGTCGGCCGGGGTGTACACCTACTCGGGCTCGGGGCCGGTCAACCAGGGGTTGGTCAGCGTCGCGCGGGGTGCCACCACCGCCACGGCGGCCGCGCCGGCGGTGAATGGCGTCACCGTGCCCTTCCCCACACTGACCAGCGACGGCAGCACCGGCCGGCAGCTGCAGCTGCGCTACCGCACGCTGGACGGCAGCTACAAGGACAGCATGACGCAGTACAACTGAGCGTAGCCGCCCGTGCACCGCAACGCCCCGCCCGAGCGGGGCGTTTTTCGTTCAGCCGCTGCTGCCCTTGGCGGCCGGCGGCCCGAACTTGCGGTCCGGCTTGTCCGCCCTGGCGTAGATCGGCTCCACCCGCGGCAGGTTGGCCTGGATGTCGTGGATGCGGCTCGGCCCCGACGGGTGGGTGGACAAGAACTGCGGTGGTGCGCCCTTGTTGGCGCCGAGCATCTTGTTCCACAGCGACACGCCGGCCCGCGGGTCATAACCCGCGCGTGCGGCCAGCTCCATGCCCACCAGGTCGGCTTCGGACTCGTCCTCGCGGCTGAACTTCAGCGTCAGCAGCTGGCTGCCCATGTTGAGCAGCGCGTCGCCGGTGTTGCCCAGGCCGAAGATGGCGGACAGCACGCCGGCGCCGATGCGGGTGGCGGCCGTCTTGCCCATGCGCTCGCGGGCGTGCTCGCGCAGGGCGTGGGCCATCTCGTGGCCCATCACCATGGCCACTTCGTCGTCGCTCAGCTGCAGGTTCTGCAGCAGGCCGTAGAAGAACGCAATCTTGCCGCCTGGCATGCAGAAGGCGTTGAGGTCCTTGGAGCCGACCAGGTTCACCTCCCAGTTCCACTGGCGGGCGCGCGGATTCCAGTCGTAGCTGTACGGGATGATGCGCTTGGCGATGTCGCGCAGGCGCTGCACCTGGGGGTGGCCATCCGGGCCGAGGGCGCGCTGCTGCGCCGCCTGCTGCATCATCTGGCGGTATTGCTGCGTGGCCGCCTGCTCCACCTGCTCGGCCGGCACCAGCTTGGAGAAGGACGATTCCTTGCCCACCTCCACACCCTCGCGCGCCAGCGCGGGCAGCGTGGCCAGGGCGCCGGCGCCCAGCAGGCCAGCGGTGAACAAACGCCGGCCGTGGCAGCTGCAGCCCAGCCCGTGACCCGCCGCCGCAGCGGGCAAATGCGCATCGGTGTTGAAAAAACGGTCCGTCATCTCAAGCCCTTGTCAGGCAAACAGTTCAGGCAAACGGTGCGCCCAGTACCCTAATCGTCCACCAGCGGCGCGTCGGGGTCCACCTCCAGCGCTTGCACGGTGGCGCGCAGCCACCAGAGCATGCCCAACGCCGGCAAGGCCATCACCGTGGACACGATGAAGAAGGTGGGCCAGCCGATCGACTCCGCCAGCACGCCCGCCAGCGGCCCCACCCACACCCGGCCCACCGAGGCAAAGGCCGACAGCAGCGCGTACTGCGTGGCGGTGAAGCGGTGGTTGCACAGGCTCATCAGGAAGGCCACGAACGCGGCCGTGCCCATGCCGCCGGAGAGGTTCTCGAAAGCGATCACCAGCAGCAGCCCCCCGTCCACCGGCGTGTCGGTGGCCAGCTTGACAAAGCCCCAGTCGAACGCCGGAATGGTCAGCCCCGGGATCACGCCCTTGCCGGACACCGCCAGCCACCAGAAGCCCACGTTGCTGGCCGCCTGCAGCACACCAAACAGCAGCAGCGAGCGCCACAGCCCGAGCTTGACCATCAGCGTGCCACCCACCAGCGCGCCCAGGATGGTGAGCCACAGGCCCAGCACCTTGTTCACCACGCCCACCTCGGCCTGGCTGAAGGCCATGGCCTTGAGCAGGAAGGGCGTCATCAGGGATCCGGCAAAGGCGTCGCCCAGCTTGTAGAGCACGATGAAGCCGAGGAAAGCGCCTGCACCGGGCAACGAGAAGTAGCTGCGCAGGCCGTTGATCAGGGTCTCGAAGCGGGCCTTGCGCGCGGCCCAGGCCGCCAGCGGCAGCGTGAACGCGATGCCCAGCAGCAGCGCCAGCAGGTCGGCCCACTTGGTCTGCAGGGCGGGCGACAAGCTGCTGCCTGCCCAGAAGGGCTGCAGCAGCGCCTTGGCGATCGGCTCGCCGATGCGGTCCGTCACGGCCGCGCCCACCGCCACCGCGGCCACCACGGCCACGAAGCCGATCACGTCGTGCCGCGCCACGCTGCTGGGCGGACGTGGTGTCCTCAACGGCGGCAGCAGCAGGGCCGACACCGCGGCCGCCCCCACCATGATGGCCGCCATCAGCTGGTACACCTGGGGCCAGGTCCAGGCGCCGCCTTGGGTCGGGTCGGTCCAGATGAACGCGATGCCGCCGGAGAAGATCATCGCCATGCGGTAGCCCAGCACGTTCAGCGACGAGCCGATGCCACGCTGGGCGGGTGGCAGCAGGTTGGTGCGGTACGCGTCGTACACCACGTCCTGCGAGGCCGAAAAAAACGCCACCAGCAGCGCCAGCAGGGCAAAGGCACGGGTGGCGCCGGTGGGTGAGGTGGCGGCCATGGCCATCAGCGCAGCGGCCAGCAGCAGCTGGGTCAGCACCAGCCAGCCGCGGCGCCGCCCCAGCCAGGGCAGCTCGAAGCGGTCCATCAGCGGCGCCCAGAGGAACTTGAAGGTGTAGGGCAGGCCCACCAGGCTCAAGAAGCCGATGGTGGCGATGTCCACGCCTTCCTGGCTCAGCCAGGCCTGCATGGCCTGGCCGGTGAGTGCCAGCGGCAGGCCGGAGGCGAAGCCGAGCACCGTCACCACCACCAGCCGGTGCAGCGCGGCAGCCCGGTGCACGGGCGCGGCGGCGATGGAGCGGTCGGAAGACACGTCGGTCATCGGTCCATTCTAGGGACGCAGCCCACGGCGGCGGCGGAGCGCCACGGTGCCTGCCAGCGTTTGCCGACGCACCCATGTGGCGGCGGCTGATAACACCGGCGAGCCGGCCGCCCTAGTCTGGCGGCATGCCGGAGCCTGTGCCATGAAACACCGCCTTCTCGTGCTTGCCGCCCACCTTGCCATCAGCGCAGGTGCGCCCATGCCCAGCCACGCGGCGGACAGCGCACCACCGCTCGCCGCCCGGCTCGAGGCGCTGCGCCCCGAGCTGGCGCGCAGCCCGTTCGGCCGACCGCTGGTGCTGCGGGCGAACGATTCCGACACCGCGCCGCAGGGCGACGTCTACGCCATCATCGACCGGCCGATCGGCGCCGTGTCCGCAGCACTGCAAACCCCGGCCCATTGGTGCGAGGTGCTGATGCTGCAGACCAATGTGAAGCGCTGCGCGGCGGGCCAGGGCGCCAACGGCAGCACGCTGGAGGTGGGCATCGCACGCCGCTACACCGACCCCGTGGACAGCGCGCAGTCGATCACCTTCGACTGGCAGGTGCGCGATGCCCGGCCCGAGCACCTGTCGGTGGCGTTGTCGGCGCCGCAGGGGCCGCTGGGCACGCACAACTACCGGCTGCGCTTCGAGGCCGTGCCGGCCGGCGAAGGGCGGTCGTTCGTGCACCTGTCGTATGCCTACGAAACCGCGGCCACCGCCCGCTGGGCCACGAATGTCTACCTCGCCACCAGCGGGCGGGACAAGGTGGGCTTCACCGTCACCGGCCGCGATGAACAAGGCCGTCCGCGCTACGGGGGCGGCATGCAGGGCGTGGCAGAGCGCAACACGATGCGCTACTTCCTCGCGATCGAAAGCCAGGTGGATAGCCTGGCGCTGCCACCGGCCGAGCGCGCCGAGCGGCGCTGGCGTTCGTTCCATGCCGCGCTGGAGCGCTACCCGGCGCAGTTGCACGAAACAGGTCTGCAGGAATACCTGGCACTCAAGCGCCGCGAGGCGGGCGCATCGTGAGTGGCGCCACCGGGTAGCAGGCGACCCGGTGGCAGCGCGTCAATGCGCGGTGTAGCTGCCCATGCGGTGGTGTCGGACACCCTCGCCCCAGGCCCAGTAGCGCTCCACCAGCTGCACCCAGCGGTCGGCGAGCGGCGCGGGCGGCTCGGCGTGCACCCGGCTGACGGCCACGCGGCTGGCAGGGCGCTCCAGCAGACGCAAGGGGGAATGGAAGGTGTTGGCGGTGCTCATACAGGGCCTCATCAGTAGTAACCCGAGGTGAAACCACTTTAGGCCTTCAGGTTTGCGCACACAACCGGGCCATGCGCATTCGCAGTTTGCGCATTCGCACATCCAAACCGATACTGCGGCCCATGGCTGAACTCGACTGGAGCGACCTGCGCTATGCGCTCGCGGTGGGCACCGCCGGCTCGCTGGCGGGCGCGGCGCGCAAGCTGGGCGTGAACCACACCACCGTGCTGCGCCGGCTGGACGCGCTGGAGGCCCACCTGGGCGCGCGCCTGTTCGAGCGCCACCGCAGCGGCTACCACCCCACCGAGGCGGGCATGAGCCTGCTGGAGCAGGCGCGCCGCATGGCCGACCAGGCCGACGAGATCGAGCGCCGCGTGCTCGGCCGTGATCGCGAACTCACCGGCCCGCTGCGCGTGACCACCGCCTTCGTGATCATGGAACACCTGCTGCCCGCACCGCTGGCCGGTTTTGCGCGCCGCTACCCCGGCATCGAGGTGGAGGTGGTGGAAAACGCCTTCCTGGTGGACCTGTCACGCCGCCACGCCGACCAGGCCCAGACCTGGGCCCGGCTGGAAGCCGACGTGGCGCTGCGACTGTCCGCCAACGTGGCGGAGCACCTGGTGGGCCGTCAGGTCGGCATGACGCACTGCCGGGTGTATGCACTGCGCGGCTCGAAGGACCTGCCGCAGGCGGTGACGTCGTTGAGCGCCCTGGTGAAGGAGGCGCCCTGGGTGGCCTTCGAGCGCGACGCGCATTCGCGCGTGTACGACCGCTGGATGCGGCAGCAGCTGGCGCAGGCCAACGTGCGGCTGCGGGTCGACATCTTCAACGCCATGGTCGCGATGATCCGCACCGGCATCGGCGTGGGCGTGCTGCCCACCTTCATGGAAGCCAGCCATGCCGACATCGTGCCGGTGTCGGAGGTGATCCCCGAGCTGTCGGTGCCGGTGTGGATGCTCACGCATCCGGACCTGCGCGAGACCGCGCGGGTGCGGGCCTTCATGCAGTTCGTGGGGGATGCGCTGGGGGAGCGGCTGCGCGCGGGCGCCTCCGCTGCCTGACGGGGCCGGCGCGCCCGGCCGGTGGTGCTACTTCAGCGCCTTGGCGCGGGCTTCGGTGTCGATGTCCACCAGGTGCCACCAGTCGGTCCAGAACACCGGCCGGCGGTAGCCGATCAACCAGGGGTGCACCAGGTCGTTGGCGATGCGGTGCATCGTCGCCTTGTAGGGCACGTAAGCGGCCTGGATGCGCTTGGCCTGCAGGAACAGCGCATCGCGTTCAGGCCCATCCTCCAGCTCGCTCATGCGGTCGTAGAGCTGGTCGAAGGCCGCCAGCTTGAAGTGCGCGAAGTTCTGGCTGCCCGCCTGCGGGCCGTACATCGACGCCAGCGTGTCCTGGCCGTCGGGCTGCGACGCCGAGCCACCCAGCTGCCACATCATCAGCTTGCCGGCGCGCGCAGCCTTCAGGTTCTCCGGCCACTGGGCGATGTCGAACTGGATGCGCAGCCCGATCTCGTTCATGCAGTGCTGCCACTGCTCCGAATACTGGCGCGAGAGCGAGTCGCCCTGGTTGGCCATGCGCAGCACCAGCGGCGAGCCGTCGGGCATGTCGCGCCAGCCGTCGCCGTTCTTGTCGACGTAGCCGTACAGGTCCAGCAGCGCCTTGGCGCGCGCGGGGCTGTACTCGCTCATCTCGCTCTTGTAGGCAGGGTCGTAGCCGCTGGTGTGCGGGATGATGCGCGACTGCGCCGGCACCGCCTGGCCGCGCCGGATCAGCCGGATGTCACGCTCCACGTCGTAACCCAGGCTGATCGCTCGCCGCAGCGCCACCTTGTCCGGCGTGTAACCGCCCACGATCGGGTCCTTCATGTTGAACCAGGCCACCACCACGTCGGCATTCACCGAGCGCTGGTGCACGATGCCGCGCTTGGCAAGATTGGGCGCGAGCTTGCCGCCCGGCACGGCGACCACGACGAATTCATCCGGCACCGGCCCGGTGAGCGTGCCGATCATGTCGGTCTGCCCGTTGAGGAACGCCAGCCAGCGCGGCTGGTTCTCCTCGATGATGGACACCTGCACCTCGTCGATGAAAGGAATGCGCTTGCCCTTGAAGCGCGCCAGGATCGCCTGGCCCTCGGCATCGTCGGGCGCCGGCTCCGCGTCGTAGTACACCGGCCGGTAGCCGGGGTTGCGCTCCAGCACGATCTGCGACGAGCGGCGCCACTGCTTCAGGCGGAACGGCCCCGTGCCCACCGGGTGCGCGGCGATCGCGTCGCCATAGTGCTCCACCACCTCGCGCGCCAGCGCGCCCATGAGGTCGGGTGCGGCCAGCGTTTCAATGAACCGCGGGCGCGACTGCGCCAGCTTGAACTGCAGGGTGTAGCGGTCCAGCGCCTTCAGGCCTTCGATCTCGCGGTCGTAGTTGAAGGGCTTGCGGCTCTTGACCGCGTCCTCGTGCAAGGCTTCGTAGCCCAGCATCGTCGTCTCGATCATGTACGAGATGTGCGGGCTGCGGTTGGCCGGGTCGGCAAAACGCTTGAACGAATAGACGTAGTCCTGCGCGGTGAGCTCGCGCCGCTGGCCCTTGAAGGCCGGGTCGTCGGCGAAGTAGATGCCGGGCTGGATGCGCACGGTCCACGTGCGGTGGTCAGGCGACACCTCCGGCATGGCCGCCGCCGTCTGCGGGCGGATCTTCACCGGCCGTGCCAGGTGGTCGTAGGTGTACAGCGCCTCGAAGATGTGCGGCGTGATGGTGCGCGAGTACAGGTCGTTGATCTTGGCCGGGTCGAACCCGGTCTCCGCCACGCGGAAGGCCACGCGCAGCACCTTGGGCTCGGTGGCTTGCGCGCCTGTCACGACACCGGCCAACGCAACGGCGGCCAGCATGGCGCCAGCCCAGCGGCGCACGGGGCACTGCCGATGATTCACTGTGTTCACTTCACCGCCTTGGCCCGCAGGGCCGTGTCCAAGTCCACCATGTGCCACCAGTCGTTCCAGAACACCGGCCGCCGGTAGCCGATGACCCATGGGTGCACCAGGTCCGTTTCGATCCGGTGCAGCAGGGGCTTGTACGGCATGTAGGCCACGCTCAGGCGCTTGGCCTGCAGGAACAGCGCGTCACGCTCGGGGCCGTCCTCCAGCTCGCTCATGCGGTCGTAGAGCTTGTCCATCTCGGCCAGCTTGAAGCGCGCGAGGTTCTGCGCCCCGGTGTGCGGGCTGTACACGCTGGACAGCGAATCGAGCCCGTCGCCGCCGGCGCTGCTGTAGGCCAGCTGCCACATCATGAAGCGCCCGGCCTGCGCGGTCTTCAAGTTCTCCGGCCACTTGGCGGTGAGGAACTCGATGCGCACGCCGATCGCGCCCATGCTCTTCTTCCACAGCTCGTCGAGCAGCCGCGAGCGCTGGTCGGGCTGGGTGTTCATGCGCAGCACCAGCGGGCTGCCGTCGGGCAGGTCGCGCCAGCCGTCGCCGTTTTTGTCGACATAGCCGTACAGGTCCAGCAGCGCCTTGGCGCGGCCCGGGTCGTAGTCGCTCGCCTCGCTCTTGAACTTGGGGTCGTAGCCGCTGGTGTTGGGCATCAGGCGGGACTGCGCGGGCACCCCCTGCCCCTTGCGCGCAAAACGGATCTCCGCGGGGGTGTTGTAGGCCAGCGAGATGGCGCGCCGCAACGCCACCTTGTCAGGCGTGTAGCCGCCCACCACGGGGTCGTCCATGTTGAACACGGCGATGCCGATGTCCGAGTTCAGCACCCGCCTGGCCACGATGCCACGCTTGGCGAGATTGGGTGCGAGCTTGCCGCCGGGCACCGCGATGTTCACGTAGTCGTTGGGCAGCGGCGCGGCATAGGTGCCGATCATGTCGGTCTGGCCGTTGAGGAAGGCCAGCCAGCGCGGCTGGTCCTCCTCGATGATGGAAATCTGCACCTCATCCACCATGGGGATGCGCCGACCTTTGAACCGCGCCAGCAGCGCCTGGCCTTCGGCGTCGTCGGGCGCGGGCTCGGCGTCGTAATACATCTCGCGGAAGTTCGGGTTTCGCTCCAGCACGATCAAGGACGAACGGCGCCACTGCTTCAACCGGAAGGGCCCCGTGCCCACCGGATGTGCGCCCACCTCTTCGCCATAGGCCTCCACCACTTCGCGCGCCACCGCGCCCCACAGGTCGGACTGCGCCAACTGCGAGCCGAAGCGAGGCCGGGGCTGCGCCAGCTTGAAGCGCAGGGTGTACCGGTCGATCGCCTTCATGCCCTCGATCGGCCGGTCATAGTCGAAGGGCTTGCGTTGCTTCAGCGACTCCTCGCGCAGTGCGTCCAGGCCAAGGATGGTCTGGTTCAGCACGTCCTCTCCCACCGGGCTCTTGTTGGCCGGGTCCACCAGGCGCTTGATGGAGTAGACGTAGTCCTCGGCCACCAGCTCGCGCCGCTGGCCCTTGAAGGCCGGATCGTCGGCGAAGTAGATGCCGGGCTTGAGCTTCACCGTCCAGACGCGGAAGTCAGCCGAATGTTCGGGCATGCCGTCGGCGGTCAGCGGGCGCAGCTTGATCGGCCGCGCGAGGTGGTCGTAGCGGTAGAGCGACTCGAAGATGTGCGGCGTGATGTTGCGCGAATACAGGTCGCTGATCTTGGCCGGATCGAAGGAGGTCTCGGCGACACGGAAGGCCACGCGCAGCACCTTGCGTTCGGGCGCCGGGGCGCCCGCCGAGTCGGCGGCAGGAACGGCGGAAGCAAAAGCGAGCAGCAGCACGCCCAGCAGCCGGATGCACAGGGGTTTCATGAGGGTTGCCTGGAAGGTTGGATGTCCACGTACTGCCAGAACACATTGCCGAACGGCGGGCGGCGAAAGCCCTGCAGCCGGGGTTGCGTCAGGTCGGTGATGATGCGGTGCACGTTGTACTTCTTGGGCGCGAAGGCAATCACCAGCCGGCTGGCCTCGCGGATGAGCGCCATACGCTGCGGGCCGTCGGGCAGCTCGAGGATCTGCTCGTAGAGCTGGTCATAGGCCGGCAGCTTCAGACGCGCGAGGTTCTGCCCGCCGGCGGCAGGCCCGTACAGCGTCTGCATCGAATCCTGCACGTCGGGGGCGGAGGCGGTGCCGCCGAGTTGCCACATCATCAGCTGGCCGGCCTGGGCCTTCTTGTAATTCTCCGGCCACTGCGCCGTTTCGAACACCATGCGCACAGCCAGCGCGTCCATGCACTTCTTCCAGAGCTCGGCAAACTGACGTTCGATCTGGCTGGGCTGCGTCGGGTAGCGCAGCACCAGGGGCTGGCCGTCGGGCAGGTCACGCCAGCCGTCGCCGTCCTTGTCGACGTAGCCGTACAGGTCCAGCAGCGACTTGGCACGGGCGAGGTCGAAGTCGCTGTTCTCGGTCTTGAACTGCGGGTCGTACCCGAAGGTATTCGGCACGACCGGCGACTGCGCCACGATGGCCTGGCCGCGGCGCACGTCGCGGATCTCCCGCTGCACGTCGTACGCCAGGCCGATCGCGCGCCGCAACGCCACCTTCTCCGGCGTGTAGCCGCCCACCACCGGATCCTCCATGTTGAAGTAGAGGTAGACGGTGTCGGCAGCCAGCAGCCGGTGCATTGCCAGACCCTTGCGCGCCAGGTTGGGAGCCAGTTTCCCGCCGGGGATCGCGGTGGTGGCGAAGTCCAACGGCACTGCCACCAGGTCCAGCTCGCCGTTGAGGAAGGCCAGCCAGCGAGGCTGGCTTTCCTCGATGATGGAGATGTCCACCCGGTCCACCATGGGCAGGCGCCGGCCCTTGAAGCGCCGCAGCAGCGCCTGGCCTTCGCGGTCGTCGGCCGCGGGCTGCCCGTCGTAGCGCACCTCGCGGTAGCCGGGGTTGCGTTCCAGCACGATCTGCGAGCTGCGCCGCCAGGACTGCAGCCGGAACGGGCCGGTGCCCACCGGATGCTCCACCAGCTTGTCGCCATAGAACTCCACCACTTCGCGCGCCACGGCGCCGTACAGGCTGGAGTCGGCGATGGTGTACAGGAAGCGCGGGCGCGGATGCGCGAGCTTGAACTGCACGGTGTAGCGGTCGAGCGCGCGGATGCCCTCGACGGGCCGGTCGTAGTCGAAGGGCTTGCGGGTGCTCAGGGCCTCTTCACGCAGCGCCTCCAGCCCCAGCACACCTTCTTCGGCGAAGCTGGCATAGCTGGAGCTCTTGTTCGCCGGATCGAAGTAGCGCTTCCAGGTGTAGACGTAGTCCTGGGCGACCAGCTCGCGCCGCACGCCCTTGAAGGCCGGGTCGTCGGCGAAGTAGATGCCCGGTTGCAGACGAACGGTCCAGGTCTTGAAATCGGCCGACGCCTCCGGCATGCCGGCCGCGGTGTTGGGCACCACCTTGTACGGCCGCGCGAGGTAGTCGTAGCGGTAGGGCGCATCGAACACATGCGCCAGCACCGTGCGCGAATAGATGTCGGTGACACCGACCGGATCGAAGCCGGTCTCCGCGGCGGGGAACGCATAGCGCAGGGTCTTCACGGTCGCCGCCTGGGCGGCCGCCGGGGTGGCCACGGCGGACGCCAACGAAAGCACGGCGCCCAGCAGGGCGGCGGCGAGCAAGCGGCAGATCATCGCTGTCGGCTCCGGGATGCGAGCTGCGCCGTATCGACGTCGATGTAGCGCCAGAAGTCCTTCACGAACACGTTGCGGTGGTAGCCCTGGACCCAGGCGTGCGTCATGTCGGTGAACACGCGGTGCACATGCACCTTGTACGGCATGTAGGCCACCAGCAGGCGCTTGGCCTCGTCGATGCCGGCCTGGCGCTCGGGGCCGTCGGGCAGCACGCGCAGCTGGTCGAAGAGCTGGTTGTAGGCCGGCAGGTCGAAGCGCGCGTGATTCGACTGGCCCTTGTTCGGCCCATAGGCCAGCGAAAGGAAATCTTCCGCATCGGGGATGCTGGCCGACCAGCCCACGCCCCACATCATCAGCTTGCCGGCGCGCGAGGCCTTCAGGTGCTCGGGCCATTGCGCCAGCTTGAAGCGCATGCGCACGCCAATGGCGGCCATGTTCTTCTGCCAGAGGTCGGCGAGCTGGCGGTTCTCACCGTCGTTGGTGGTGGCGTATTCCAGCTCCAGCGGCGAGCCGTCCGGCTGGTCGCGCCAGCCGTCACCGTCCTTGTCCACATAGCCGTACAGGTCCAGCAGCGCCTTGGCGCGGCCGCGGTTGAAGTCGCTCATCTCCGACTTGAACGCCGGCTGGTAGCCCGCCACCAGCGGCGAGACGATCGACTGCGCGGGAATCGCCTGGCTGCGGCGCGCAAGGCGGATCTCACGTTCCACGTCCACCGCCAGGCTGATCGCCCGCCGCAGCGCGATCTTGTCCGGCGTGTAGCCACCCACCACCGGGTTCTCCATGGCGAAGTAGGAGTACGACACATCCGCGCGCGGGTAACGCTCCATGTGGATGCCACGCTTGGCCAGGTTGGGCGCCAGCCGGTTGTTGGGCATCGCGCTGGTGACGAAGTCGTTGGGCACGATCTCCACCATGTCGTGCTCCTGGTTCAGGAAGGCCAGCCAGCGCGGCTGGTTCTCCTCGATGATGGACACCTCCACCCGGTCGATCATCGGCAGGCGCCGGCCCTTGAACTGCGCGGCCACCTGCTGCAGCCGGGTATCTCCCTCGGGCGGGTGCTCGTCGTAGAAGCGCTCGCGGTAGCCGGGGTTGCGCTCCAGCACGATGCGCGAGCTGCGCCGCCATTCGGCCAGGCGATAGGCACCGGTGCCCACCGGGTGCTCCATCATGTGGTCGCCATAACGCTCCACCACCTCGCGCGCCACCGCGCCCACCAAGGACGGATCGGCCATCACGTAGATGAAGCGAGGGTTCGGCTCGGCCAGCTTCACCTGGAAGGTGTAGCGGTCGATCACCCGGGCGCCTTCCACCTCCCGGTCGTAGTCGAAGGGCTGGCGCGTCTTGAGCGCCTGCTGGCGCAGCTCGCTCAGGCCCAGCAGCTTGTTGCCCTCCAGCCAGTACAGCCGGCCGCTCTTCCAGCGCGGGTCGTAGTGGCGCTTGATGCTGTACACGTAGTCAGCCGCCACCAGCTCGCGGCGCCGGCCTTCGAAGGCCGGGTCGTCAGCGAAATAGATGCCCCGCTGCAGCTTGAAGGTGAAGGTGCGGAAATCGGCGGACACCTCGGGCATGGCGGCCGCGGTGTTGGGCCGCACCCGCGTGGGCGAGGCCAGGAACTCGAACTCCAGCGGCGCATCGAAGATGTTGGCTTCGAGGATGCTGGAGTACAGGTCGGTGGTCTGCGCCGGATCGAAGCCCGTCTCCGCCACGCGGAACGCGTAGCGCAGCACCTTCACCGGCGCGGTTGGCGATTGCGCACGCGATGGCGGCATGGCCAGCAGCAGGCTTGTGGCCAACGCCAGCAGGAAGGAACGCTTCATGGTGTTCAAGCCCGGAGGGCGTGGCGGCCGGGTGGGCGGCGGGCCTGAGCCGGGCGGGGTCGACACAGGCGGCGAAGTCTAGCGGCCCGGCCACGGCTCAGCTTGTGTTTCGGCGCCATTCCCATGGAAAACCCGAACCAACGCAGGACAAACCGCCAGGGCAACCGGCGTTTGCTCGGCCTACACTCGCGCATCCCGAATTTTGACGACCACGAGCGCCGCCACAAGCGGCCGCCGGTTCCCTGGAGCGACGATTCATGGCCGCCTACCTGATACGGCGCCTGCTGCAAATGGTGCCCACCCTGCTGGGCGCCGTGCTGCTGGTGTACGTGCTGTTCTACTTCTTCGGCGAAGACCCGGCCGTGATCCTTGGCGGGCAGAACGCCACTGCGGCGCAGATCGAAGCGATCCGCCAGCAGCTCGGCCTCGACCAGCCCTGGTATGTGCAGCTGGGCATCTACCTCAAGCAGGTGGCCACGCTGAACTGGGGCCGCAGCTGGGCCACCAATGAAGCGGTGAGCAACATCTTCGCGACCCGGCTGCCGGCCACGCTGACGGTGATGCTGCCCATCCTGATTCTGGACACCCTGCTCGCGCTGCCGGTGGCCATGTGGGTGGCCTACCGCCGCGGCTCCTTCAGTGACCGCGCCATCATGGTGGGCGCCACCGTGGCGCTGTCGATCTCCTTCCTGGTCTACATCATCGTCGGGCAATACCTGTTCGGCTTCCAGCTCGGCTGGTTCCCGGTGCAGGGCTGGAGCGACAGCCTGTGGACCAACCTCGCGGTGTACGTGCCGCTGCCCGTGATCCTGGCGCTGGCCGTCGGCCTGGCGCCGCAGACCCGGCTGTACCGCAGCTTCTTCCTCGACGAGCTCGGCCAGGACTACGTGCGCACCGCGCGCGCCAAGGGCCTGACGGAGAAGACCGTGCTGTTCAAGCACGTGCTGCGCAACGCGATGATCCCGATCCTCACCAACCTGGGGCTGGCGCTGCCGGGCATCTTCGTCGGCTCCTTCCTGATCGAGGTGTTCTTCTCGATCCCCGGCCTGGGCCGCGAGGTGATCCTGGCGGTCAACCGCAGCGACTATCCGGTGATCCAGGCCACCACCGTGTACCTGGCCCTGCTGACGATGCTCATCAACCTGGGCGTCGACATCCTCTACAAGCTGGTCGATCCGCGGGTGGTCCTCAAATGAGCGCAGTCCTGGACAACAAGATGCCCGCGCCGGCCCCGGCGGCGCAACGCTCCGAAGGCGTCTGGCACGCGGCCTGGCGCCGCCTGCGCACCGACCGCGTGGGCATGCTGGCGATGGCCATCGTGGCGGCCTTCATCCTGCTGATCGTGCTCACGTCCGCCCGCCTGGTGGCGCGCGACTGGCAGGTGGAAAAAGGTGTGCCAAGTGCGCCGCCGACCTTCATGGGCCCGTCCAAGCAGGAAGCTGCCAGCGTGATCGAGAGTCCAAAGGGGCCGAACGTGGACCTGTCGGACATCGACCCGCTGGCGCCACGCTACGCCGAGTGGGCCGAACGCGCGAAGCAGTACAAGACCGAGGAAGCACCGCGCGCGCAGACTTTGCCTTTCGGCGGGGACCGTCTGGGCCGCGACGTGCTCACCAAGACGATCAAGGGCACTCAGACCTCCGTGTTCGTGGGCCTGATCGGCGCGCTGTTCGCCGCCGTGATCGGCACCGTGCTGGGCGCACTGGCGGGCTTTTTCGGTGGGCGCATCGGCGACTTCATCGAATGGGTCTACAACGTGTTCACCGCGATCCCGGACGTGCTGCTGATCCTGGCGTTCGCGGCCATCTTCGGCCGCGGCGTGGGCTCGGTGGCGATCATCCTGTCGCTGGTGGGCTGGACCGGGCTGTACCGCCAGGTGCGCGCAGAGTTCCTCAAGCACTCGTCGCGCGAGTATGTGCGCGCCGCCGAAGCCATCGGCGCCAGCGTGTCGTCACGCATGTTCCGCCACATCCTGCCCAACGTCAGCCACGTGATCTTCGTGCGCATGTCGCTGCTGGTGGTGGGCTTCATCAAGTACGAGGTGATCCTGTCCTACCTCGGGCTGGGTGTGAGCGTGGACGATGTGTCCTGGGGCACGATGCTGGCTGAAGCGCAGCCCGAGCTGATCCTCGGCCACTGGTGGCAGCTGGTGTCTGCCACGCTGTTCATGGCGGTGTTCATCACAGCCTTCTCGATGATGACTGACGCGCTGCGCGACGCGCTGGATCCAAAGCTGCGCGGCCTGGAGTAACGATGTTGCTGAGCCTCCAAGACCTGCGGGTCGCCTTTCGCATGGGCAAGGTCGACGGCGTGGTGCAACGCGCCGAGGCCGTCAAGGGCATCTCGTTCGACATCCCCGAAAACAGCACCCTCGCCCTGGTGGGCGAGTCGGGCTCGGGCAAGAGCGTGACCGCGATGTCCATCCTCAACCTGCTGCCCGACAACGCGGAGCGCAGCGGCCGCATCCTCTACCAGGAGCGGGATCTGCTGCACGCCTCCCTGCCCGAGCTGCAGGCGCTGCGCGGGCGCGACATCGCCTGCGTGTTCCAGGACCCGATGAGTTCGCTGAACCCGGTGTTCACCGTCGGCAACCAGCTGTGCGAACCGCTGATGCGCCACCTGGGCATGAAGCCGAAGGAGGCGCTCGCCAAGGCCGAAAGCCTGCTCAACGAGGTGGGCATGCCGGAGCCCAAGCGCCGGCTGAACGCGTTTCCGCATGAGCTCTCCGGCGGCCAGCAGCAGCGCGTGATGATCGCCATGGCGCTGGCTTGCGAGCCCAAGCTGCTGATCGCCGACGAACCCACCACCGCGCTGGACGTGACCATCCAGCGCCAGATCCTGGAGTTGCTGGCCAAGCTGCAGCAGCGTCATCGCATGAGCGTGCTGTTCATCAGCCATGACCTCGGCGTGGTGGGTGAGATCGCCGACCAGGTGGTGGTGATGCGCCATGGCATCGTGCGCGAGCAGGGCCCCGTGGGCCAGATCTTCAGCGCCCCGAAGGATGCCTACACCCAGGCCCTGCTGGCCTGCCGGCCCAGCCTCACCGAGAACCCGGCCCGCCTGATGGTGATCGACGACCACATCGCCGGCCGCGCCGCGCGCACCGAGCACACGCGCAAGGACCCGAATGCGCCGGTGGTGCTGTCTGTGAGTTCGCTCGCCAAGTCCTTCTGGCTCAAGGAGGGCTTGTTCGGCAAGCGGGAGTTCAAGGCGGTGCAGAACGTGAACTTCCAGCTGCGCAAGGGCCACACGCTCGGCGTGGTGGGCGAGTCGGGTTCCGGCAAGACGACGATGGGCCTGACCTTGCTGCGCCTGCACGAGCCCACTGGCGGCGAGGTGCTGTTCGAGGGCAAGAACCTGCTCAAGCTCTCCGATCGCGAGCGCCAGCTGATGCGCCGGCGCATCCAGATCGTGTTCCAGAACCCGTATGCCTCGCTCAACCCGCGCTTCACCATCGGCGAGACGCTGGTGGAGCCCATGGCCATCCACGGCATCGGCGCCAACACCTCCGAGCGCGAGCAGCGCGCCCGCGCCCTGCTGGAAAAAGTGGGCCTGGACGGCACCGCCTTCGGCAAGTACCCGCACGAGTTTTCCGGTGGCCAGCGCCAGCGCATTGCGATCGCGCGCTGCCTGACGCTCAACCCCGAGGTGCTGGTGCTGGACGAAGCGGTGTCGGCGCTGGATGTGTCGGTGCAGGCGCAGGTGCTCAACCTGCTGAAGGACCTGCAGGACGAACTCGGCCTGTCCTATGTGTTCATCAGCCACGACCTCGCGGTCGTGCGCTTCATTTCCGACGAGGTGCTGGTGATGAAGGACGGGGAGGTGGTGGAGCAGGCGAGCGCCGAGCAGATCCTGCGCGCACCGCAGCAGGACTACACCAAGCGCCTGCTGGGCGCCGTGCCGCGCGGCTGGCAGCCCGCACCGGCCTGAGCGCGCCGCCCAGCCCTTTCCGCCGGCCGGGTGGCAGCGCCCCCCCGGCCTTGAACCCCTCGGTACTGTGGGGCAATTGCGATTTCGCACGATCGTGCTAGATTGTGCCCCATGGAGACCAAGACTGAACGCAGCGGGCTCACGCTGGCTGCGATCCTCGACACGGCGCTGCGCATGGCCGCCGCCGAAGGGCTGGAAAGCCTGACGATCGGCGAGGTGGCCAAGCGTCTGAACCTGTCCAAGAGCGGCGTGTTCTCCCGCGTGGGGTCGCGCGAGGCCCTGCAGAAGGCGGTGCTGGAGGAATACGACCGGCGCTTCCTCAGCGACGTGCTGGTGCCCGCCCTGCGCGAGCCGCGCGGCCTGCCGCGGCTGAACGCCATCATGCGGCTGTGGCTGCAGCGCGTGCGCGACGTCGAAGCGTCGCAAGGCTGCATCTACTGCAAGGGCGCCTTCGAATACGACAGCCGCGAAGGCCCGGTGCGCGAGCTGCTGGAAGACGGCATCCGGCGCTGGCGCAGTTCGCTCAAGCGCACCGTCATCCAGGCCATCGACGCCGGCCACCTGTGCGCGGACACCGACGCCGAGCAGCTGGTGTTCGAGATGGATGCCTTGTTTGTCGGCCTGATGCACGACGCGCGTTTCCTGCGCGAGCCGCGTGCGGCCGAACGCACCTGGACGGCCTGGCAGCGGCTGGCGAGCAGCCACCTCGCGCCCGGCGTCTCCTTGGAACCCGGCCCCTCGACCAGGAGCCCTGCCACGCGCTGAGGGCTACAAGCCCCCGGCGTTTTGTTGTCCTCAATTTCGCACGATCGTGCGACGAAGGGAAAGACGATGTTGATCTTGCTGATCCTCCTGGCGCTGGTGGGCGCCCTGCGCAGCGCCTGGCTGGTGTGGCGCCTGTGGCGCGCCGTGCCGCGGCGCAATTCCGACTTCAACCTGGTGTGACGCGATGGACACCGCTTCCAACCCCGCCGTGCGGCCGGTGACCGCCCAGATCGACGCCTTTTATGCCGGCAGCCGCATCGCGCGCTGGATGGGCCGCGGCATGCGGGCGGCCAACCAGCTGTCGCCGGCGCTGGCGCTGCGCCTGGGGATGCGCCTGTTCTTCACGCCGCTGCCCTCCAAGCTGGCCGCCCGCGCCAAGCCGGTGCCGGCCGCCTGGCGGCCCGAGCGCCTGCCCTTCGAAGGCGGCACGATGGTGCTCTGGCGCCACGCCCCGGCCGCCACCGCCAACGCCTACGTGGACCGGCCCGCCGAGCGCCCGCGGGTGCTGCTGGTGCACGGCTGGGCCGGTGATGCGATGCAGCTGCGGGCGCTGGGCGATGCGCTGGCCGCCGATGGTTTCGATCCGCTGCTGTTGGACTTTCCGGCGCACGGCCGCAGTGACGGCTGGCGCAGCACGCTGCCGCAGTTCGTGCGCGCGCTGTTCGCGGTGCAGGCCCGGGTGGGGCGGCTGCACGGTCTGGTGGCGCATTCGCTGGGCGCGCTGGCGGCCGCCCACGCCGTAGGGCGCGGGCTGGCCGCCGAGCGCCTGGTGCTGATCGCCCCGCCGATCCCGCCCGCCGCATTCATGCACGGTTTCATGCACAGCTTCGGCCTGGGCTCGGGCCAGGCCCGACGCATGAAGGAGCTGGTGCAGCAACGTGAGGGCGTGCCGCTGGAGCAGTTCGAGCCGGCCTGGCTGGGCCAGCATGTACACCAGCCCACCTTGCTGCTGCACGACCGCGACGACCGCATCGCCCCGCTGGCGGCGGCGCAAAGCCTGCTGCAGGCGCTGCCGCGCGCACGCCTGCAGCAGACGGAGGCGCTGGGCCATCGGCGCATCCTGGGCGATGGCGCCGTCGCGGCCGCGGTGGTGTCGCACCTGCGCGCGCGCTGAGCCGCCCACGGCGCCCCGGCGGGTGGCTCAGGCTGCGGCCAATGTGGCCGGATGCTGCGGCAGCGCGGCCGGCCCCGCCACCGTCTGCAACACCACCTCACCCGCATCCCGCGCGGCGGCCAGGTCGCTGCGCACCCGCTCCAGCTGCGCCCGCTCGGCCACCGCCATCAGGCAAGTGGCCCGGTTGCGTCCGCCGGCCTTGGACTGGTAGAGCGCCAGGTCGGCCAGGTGCAGCGCATCCTCCCAGGGCTGGCCGGCAAACATCGGCCAGGCGACGCAACCGCCCGACACCTGCACCCCCAGGGGCTGCCCGCCCGCCAGGAACACCGGCTCGGTGGCAATCGCCCCCAGCACCCGCTCGGCCACCACCGGCAGCGCTTCGCGCGGCGTGGCCGGCAGCACGAGCACGAACTCCTCGCCGCCCCAGCGCACCACGGCATCCTGCTCGCGCAGCAGGCCCTGCAGCCGCCGCGCCACCTCCACCAAAACCTGGTCACCGGCCGCATGGCCATGGGTGTCGTTCACCCCCTTGAAGAAGTCCACGTCCACCAGCATCAGCCCGACGCCGGCCTGGGCGTCCATCGCACCGCGCGCCTGCAGGCGCTGCGTGTGCCGCAGCATCAGCTGATCGCAGTAGCGCCGGTTGTAGGCGCCGGTGAGCGGGTCGTGGCTGGACTGCTCGCTCAGCTTGGCGTTGTCCACCTCCAGCGCGCGGGCGCGCTGGCGCGCCCGGCCCAACCATTGCGCCAGCATCAAGGCGCCCAGGGTCAGCGCCACGGCGGTGGCGGCCCACAGGCGCTGTTGTGAGGTGGTGGCTGCCAGCTCGGCCGCGCGGCGCGCGTTTTCCAGCTGCAGGCGCTCGATCTCGCGGGTCTTGCGTTCGGCGGAAAAGCGCTCCTGCAGGCTCAGTACGTCCTTGTCGCGCTGGGTGCGCGTGAGCTCCTGGCTGAGCGCCACCTGCCGCCGCAAGGCGACGAGCGCCTCGCGCGGGCGGCCGGCGGCCTCCAGCGCATCGACCAGCTGGGCCTGCAGATCTGCCACCTCCAGCTTCAGGCCGAGCTTTTCGGTGATCGCCACACCTTCGCGCACCATCGCCACCCCGGCGTCGGCCTGACCCAGGTGCACCAGCGCCACGCCGCGGTTGACGATGGCAAAGGCCCGCGAATCCTCGTCATGCCGCTTCAGCGCCAGCGCCTGCGCCTGCTCCGCCCAGTGCACTGCCTTGTCGTATTCGTGCACGTCGTTGTGGAAGGCGGCCAGGTTGATCAGCGTGTTGAGCTCCACGTGCTCCAGCCCGGTGGTCGAGCGCGCCAGCCGCAGGATCTCGTGCAGCGGGGCGCGGCGCGGTTCGCCCTCTTTCAAGGTGGCGCGGGCGTAGGCCTCGTTGGCCCGCAGCATCACCATCATGTAGGTGAAGCCGATCTGCCTGGCCAGCGCATAGCCCTCGCCGGCCAGCGCCACCGCGCGCTGCAAATCGCGGCGGCCGGCATTGCTGCGCACCAGCAGGTTGAACATCGTGGCCTGGTCGGCCGGGCGGCGCTCGCGCACCGCCAGCTCGCTGGCCCGGACGGCCGCAGCGATCGCCGCGTCGTACTCACCCAGCACGTCGTTGCCGGAGGCCTGGGCGGACAGCTGCTCGAAAGCCAGCTGCGGGTCAGCCGACAAGGGCATCGCAGCGATCTGCTGCAGCAGCTGCCGAAGCTGCGCGGTGTCGTTCGCCAGCTCGGCCGCCTGCTCACGCCGCAACAGCAGTTCCACGCGGCAGGGCTCGCAGCGCTCCTGCGCTGCCATGCGGCCCAGCTCGGCCAGCGCCGCCGCGGCGAGCGTGTCCTCCCGCAGCCGCAGCGCGTGCCAGGCCACGGCCGCCTGGTAACGCCAGCGCAGGTCCAGCGGCGCGTCGGCGGCCGGCGCCGGGGTGGCCCGCAGGCGCTGCAAGGCCACACGGGGCGAGGAAAACCCGTGGTCGCGAAACTCCTCGAGCAGCGCGCGGGCGGTGTCGCCCGCCCAGGCCGGCTGCATGCAGGCCAGTGCAGCCCAGCACGCGAAGAGCGCAGTCATCCGTTTCATGCCAGCCTTATCGGCAGGCGGCCGGTCGGTCGACAGCACCGATGGCGTGGATCATTCCCGTCAGCGTTGTAACCCCACGCTACCGCTACACCAGCGGTGACGAACGCGTTTGGTCGTTGCTACGCCTTGTTGCCAGCCGCGCGTGAACAAGGTCACGCCACGGCCATTGGCACGAAAGCTGCGCAGGAATGCGCACCCGCGCGCTCCATGTGGTTCGAGTGCCGGGCTTTCGAGGAGTGCGCAAGCGTCATGGCCCAGAAACAATCGATGTCCAAGCCGCGGCTCAGAGCGGCCGGTTTGCGCAGCAACGGTGCTGCATCGTCGCTGCTGCGCCTGTCGCATGCGGCCGAAAGCAACCGGCTGCCCACCGGCAGCGCGCTCACCGGCTGGTTGCGCCGTGCCGCCATGCCCTTGGTGTCCGATTCCATCGTTCCCCGCTAGCGAGAGTTCATCATGTGGAGCAAAGTTCTCAAGCCGGTGCCCGTGACCACCCTGGGCACCACGCGCCCGGCCCCGGCAGCCCTGCCCAGCGCGCCGCCGGCGCGCCCCACGCGCGTGCTGCAGTCCAGCCGCACGCCGCAACAGCTGTCCTTCGAGTTTCGGCGCGGCTGACCCGATCGCGCGCAGGCGTCGACCCCGGTTGACGTCCAGGGGGAGCGGGCGCCAGGGGTGTTGAGAGCGAGCTCCCTGGATCTCCCGTCCCGCTCCCCCTCTTTTTTCACGCTTGCCCTGCTGCTGCGCCCAAGCCGGCGCCAGCGCGGCCGCCCAGGCCGCCTAAACTGCCCGCGGGCTGTACCGCATCGCCGGCGCAGCCAGTACAGGCCACCCGTCGCGGTGGCCACGCATGCTGGAGGGTGCCGATGAACCTGACCCCGGAACGCATGGCGCACGCCATGCAGCGCCGCCGTGCGACCGCCATGCCGGCGCGTTCGTGCGCCCGCGTCGGGTGAGCGCTCGCTCAAGTCGCCCAGCGAGCGGTCGATACCTCGGGCCATGATCGGCGCGCTTTCGTCCCGCGGGGCAGTACGCGGCGCGGCGCGCACCTGGGGCGTTGTCGTGCTGCTGCTGTGCCTGGCCATGCCGGCGAGCGCGCTCACCCCGCAGGAGGCGGACCAGCAGCTCGCCGTCCTGCGCCACCACGGCCGCGCCCAGCCGGAGGCCGCGGCGGCCGCCCTGGTGACCCTGCTGGGGCGCCTGCCGCCCCAAGCGCCCCAGCGCATCACCGCGCTGGAGCAGCTCGGCCTGCTGCGCGCGGTGATGAACGACACCGACGGCGGCGAGCGTGTGGCGGCCCAGCTGGAGCAGCTGGCGCAAGAGCTGCCCGCCTGGCGTGCCCGCGCCGAGGCCGGGGCCGGCCTGGTGCGCGCCAAGCTGGCGTACCACACCGGCACGGTCAACCGGGCCGAGCGCCTGATGAGCGAGGCGCTGCACCGCCTGCCGGACAACACGCCGCCGCTGCAGCGCGTGCCCTACCTGCTGCTGGCCGGCGACGTGAAGGAGCGCACCGGCCGGCTCGACGACTCGGTGCGGCTGCATCTGCAGGCGCTGCAGCTGGCCGACGCGTCCGGCGAGCCCTGGCTGCGCAGCGAAGTGCGCAGCACCCTGGCCTACACCCTGTACGAGGCGCGCCAGAAGGACCGTGCGCGCGCGCTCAACCAGGAGGCGGTGTCGCTGGCCGAGCAGGCTGGCGACTCGGTGGCAATGGCTGGCGCGATGACGACGCAAGCCATCTTGCTGGGGGGTGAGGGAAAGGACGACCCCGCCGAACTGGCTGCGCTGCGCTCGGCGATCGAGCACGCCCGCCGCGCGGGTGCCAAGCGCGACGAGATCCTGGGCCTGGCCAACATCGCCGACTACTACCTCAAGCGCGGCCAGTACGAGGTGGCGCTGCAGATGTCGGAACAGGCCCTGCCGCTGGCGCGCGAGGTGAAGAACCGCAGCTCCGAAAGCCTGGCGCTCACCAACATCGGCCTGGCGCTGATCTCCCTGCATCGCAAGGCCGAGGGCCTGAAGGCAGTGCAGGCGGCGCTGGCGATCGAGGAGCGCATCGGCGCGGTCACCAGCATGGCCGACACGTACGCCGAGCTCGGCACCTACCTGGAAAAGGCCGGCGAGCTGAAAGACGCGCTGGAGGCTTACCGCCAGCACCGGCGCCTGGCCGACGAGGTGTTCCGGCAGGAGCAGCAGCAGGCGATCGTGGAGATGCAGGAGAGCTACGACAACGAGCGCCGCAACCGCGACATCGACCTGCTCAACCGCGAGAGCCGGCTGAAAGAGGAGCAGCTGCTCGAGCGTGAGCTGCACCAGCGCCTGTGGGCCACGGGCGCCGCCCTGGCGCTGCTGGTGCTGGGCGTGATCGTGCTGCTGGTGCAGCGCGGCCGGCGCGCCAACCAGCTGCTGGCCAGCACCAACGAGCTGCTGAAGGTGCAAAGCGAACGTGACCCGCTCACCGGCCTGGCCAACCGCCGCCATTTCCAGCAGGCGCTGGTGGCCCTGGCCGCCGACGGCCGCCTGGCCGGCACCATCTACCTGCTGGACCTGGACCACTTCAAGCGCATCAACGACGAGCATGGCCATGCCGCGGGCGATGCGGTGCTGGTGGAAACGGCGCGCCGCCTGCGTGCCACGCTGCGCGAGGAAGACCTGATCGTGCGCTGGGGCGGCGAGGAGTTCCTGGTGGTCGTGCAGGCCTTGTCGCCCGAGCAGGTGGAAGGGCTGGCGCAGCGCCTGCTCGCCGCGGTGGCCGCCGAGCCGATGCAGTGCGTGAACAGCCGGCTGGATGTCACCGCGTCCGTCGGTTTTGCCACCTTCCCGCTGGAGCCCGCGGGCGTGGCGCTGTCGTGGGAACGGGCGATCGAGCTGGTGGACACCGCGATGTACCTGGCCAAGGCCCATGGCCGCAACCGGGCCTATGGCATCCGGCTGCTGCATGCCGCGACCGAGAGCGAGGTGGTACCCATCGTCAAGACGCTGGAGCAATCCTGGCGCGAAGGCCGGGTGGCGCTCACGCTGCTGCAGGGCCCGCCTTCCGCGCAGGAGGTGGCCGCATGAAGCGCGTGCTGGGGCAGGCGCTGCTGCTGGTGCTGGCCTGGGCCGGCGGCGCGGCGGCGGCCACGTCCATCCGCAGCTGGCAGGAACAGCTGGACCAGCAGGTGCAGCTGGGCTACGACCGGCCCGACGCCGCCCTGGCCACGCTGCAAGCCCTGCTGCCGCAGGCGGCGGCCGACCCGAATGCGGAGCGGGCCTGGTGGCTGGCGCGCGGGCTGGTGGAGGCGCGCAGCGGCCGCGAACCGGCCGCGCTGGCCAGCGCCCAGCGGCTGGACGCGCTCCAGCAGGCCCATTCCGACCCCATGGCCGGCGCCGACGCCGAGCTGGTGCGGGCGGTGGTGGACGAAAACGGCGGCCGCCTCGGGCGCGCGGCCGAACATGCGCAGACCGCGCTGGTGCACTACGAGCAGCTCTGCGGCAAGGTGGCGGCGGCACCGCGGGTGGATTGCGACCACCGTGCACGCTGGCGCGCCATGCAGGTGCTGGCCTCGCGCGCCACGGCGCAGGGCATCCAGGTCAACCAGCGCCAGATCTGGCAGGCCGCGGCCGCGCTGGCACACGATGCGCAGGATCTCTACCGGGAGGCCTGGAGCCTGGCCTTGCTGGCCAGCGCCCATGCGAGCGCCGGTGAGTTCGACGCTGCCAGCCGGCTGATCCAGCAGGCCAACCGCATGGCGCGCCTGCAGGGGGCATCCGACCTGACAGCCCGGCTGAAGCTGAGCGAGGCGCGGGTGCTGGGCCGCCGCGGCGACGCGGCTGCCGCGCGCGAGGCCTCCGAAGAAGGCGCCCGCCTGGCGCGGGAGGCGGGTTCTCCGCGGCTCGAAGCGCTGTTCCTCACCAACCTCAGCGACGACTACGTCAACGCCGGCCAGCCGCAACGCGCGCTGCGCGCGGTGGAGCGGGCGCTGCCCACGGTGCGCCGCTATGGCCAGGTGCTGGCCGAGCGCACGCTGCTGCACAACGCCAGCCTGGCGCGGCTGGGCCTGGGGCAGCTCGCGGGCGCGAAGAAGGACTTCGAGCACATGCTCACCTTGTGGGAATCCAGCGGCGAGGCGGACCAGGCCACCGTGCTGCGCGAGTTCGGCAGCGCCCTGGCCAACGCGGGGGACCTGAGCGGCGCGCTGGAGCTCTACCACCGCGAGCGCAAGCTGGCGGCCGACATCATGGCGCGCAACCGCGACAGCGCGGTGCGCGAGCTGCAGGCCCGCTACGAACGCGAGGCCAAGCAGCGCAGCATCGAGCTGCTGGAGCGCGACAACGCGCTCAAGACCGCCCGCATCGGCAACCGGGCGCTGCTGCAGCGTGTATGGACCCTGCTCGCAGCCACGCTGGTGGCCGCCACGGCCTTTGCCGTGCTGCTGTACCTGCGGGTGCGCGAAACCCAGCGCCAGCTCGAACACAGCCACGCCCGCCTGCGGGTGCAGAGCGAGCGCGATGCGCTCACCGGGCTGGCGAACCGGCGCTACTTCCAGGACGTGATGCGCCAGCGCGGCGCGCACCAGGCGTTCGAGGGCTCGCTGCTGCTGGTGGACATCGACCACTTCAAGCATGTCAACGACCGGCACGGCCATGCCGCCGGCGACGAGGTGCTGGTGGAAGTGGCGCGCCGCCTGGCGGACGCGGTGCGCAGCGAGGATGTGCTGGTGCGCTGGGGCGGGGAGGAGTTCCTGGTGTTCGCACCCGCACTCGAACCCGACGCGCTGGAGGCCTTTGCCGAACGCCTGCTGCGGACAGTGGCGGCCGAGCCCGTGGCCTGCAGCGGCCCGCAGGCGCTGCGCGTCACCGTGTCGATCGGCCAGGCGCACTTCCCGCTCGCGCCTTCGGGCCTGCGCCTGACCTGGGAGCAGGCGGTGAACTTCATCGACATGGCGCTCTACACCGCCAAGAGCCTGGGCCGCAACCGGGCGGTGGGCATCGTGTCGGTGCGTGCCGACGATGTGGACGCGATGCGCGCGGTGGAACAGGACTTCGAGCGCGCCTGGACCGAAGGCACGGTGGTGCTGCACGTGACCGAAGGGCCCTGAGCGCCTCGGCGCTCGAGCGGCAAGCGCTCAGCCGCGCGGCGCCTCGCGCAGCAGCAGGACCGAAAAGCGCGAACCCTGGCCCGGCGTGCTGTTCACCTCGATGCGGCCACCCATCAGGTCCACCAGCCGGCGCGTCACCACCAGGCCGATGCCGCTGCCCTCGACCCGGCTGCGCTCGGCGCCCAGGCGGTTGAAGGGCTCGAACAGATGCTCTCGTTGCGCCGGCGTGAGGCCGGGCCCGGTGTCACGCACGCTGATGCGCAGGTGCGGGCCTTCCACGCACCAGGCCACCGCGGCTTCGCCACCGCGGTGGTTGTACTTCACCGCGTTGGACAGCAGGTTCACCAGCACCTGGCGCAGGCGCAGGCCGTCGGCCCACAGTTGCGCCGCCGGGTCGCCCTCGTCGCAGCACAGGGCCACGCCGGCGTCGCGCGCCGCCGTCTGCAGCAGCGCGAAGGCATCGTCCACCACCGGCGCCAGCGCCAGCGACTCCATGTGCACGGCGAGCGCACCTTGCTCGATGCGCGCCAGGTCCAGCACGTCGTTGATCATGCCCAGCAGGTGCTGGCCGGCGCGCTCGATGTGCACCACATGCTCTTGCTGGCGCGGCGCCAGCGGTTCGCCCGGATTCATGCGCAACAGCTGCGCGAAGCCCAGCACCGCGTTGAGCGGCGTGCGCAGCTCATGGCTCATGCGCGAGAGGAACTCGGTCTTGGCCCGGTTGGCGCGCTCGGCCGCCTGGGCCGCCACGCGGGCATGCTCCAGCTGGCGGCGCTCGCTCACGTCTTCCAGCGTGGAGACGATCTTGTGCGGGCTGCCGTCGGCATGGCGCAGCAGCGCCACGGTCAAGCGCGTCCACACCGTGCTGCCGTCCGGCCGCAGGTAGCGCTTGTCCAGTGCGTAGTCCGTCACCTCGCCGTCCAGCAGGGCCTGCAGGCGCTGCACGTCGGCCGCCAGGTCGTCCGGATGGGTGATCTCGTGGAAGCGCAGGCCGCGCAGCTCGTGCGCCGGCCGCCCGAGGATCTGGCACTGGCGCTGGTTCACCTCCAGGAACCGCCCTTCGAGATCCACCTGCGCAAAACCCAGCGGCGCCCGGTCGAAGGTGGCGCGGTACAGCGCCTCGCTGTCGCGCAGCGCCTGCTCGGTGCGGCGGCGCTCGCGCTCCACCTGCACCTGGCCCATGATGGAGCCCACCGTGGCAAACAGCGCCTGCAGGTGGGTGATGAGCGCCTGGTCATATCCGCCCGGGCGGTTGGCCAGCCCCACCAGGCCGACCAGCACGCCGCCCTGGTGCAACGGCATGCCGAGAAAGGCGCGCATCGGGGGATGGCCGGGCGGCAGCCCGCCGCGCCGCGGGTCGGTGGCCGGCTCGTTGGCGATCACCGGCTCGCCGCCGAGCACGGCCGCACCGAACAGCGTGTTCATGTTGCGGAACTCGATGCCCGAATCCTTCTGCGCCTCGAAGAGCGCGCGCGTGGCATCGTCCCAGGCGATGTTGGTGAGCGTGAAGACCTTGAGGTAGGGCTGGCCGGAGGGCTCGCGCCACACCTCGGCGATGAAGCCGTATTCGCTACCGGTGAGCGCCAGCAGCTCGGGCAGCAGCCCGTCGAAGACCTGCCGAGGCTCCACGCCGCGGATGTACTGCGCCTGCAGCCGGGTGATGACCACGCCCAGGTCGGGCAGGCCAGGGTGCACGGAATCGGTCATGTGCCCGCATCGTGTCACAGAAGCCGCGCGGCGGGCAGCCGGGCTGTCATCGATACCGCGCCGGTGCGGCGTGCTGCACACTGGGCCAACGAGCCCTTGTGAAGGAGTTGCCGATGACCGTTCTCCGTCGCCGCGCCTGCTTGGCCTTTGCCGCATCCGCCCTGCTGCCTGCGCTGGCCCACGCGCAGGCCTCCTGGCCCACCAAGCCGGTGCGCATCGTGGTGCCGTTTGCCGCCGGTGGCACCACCGACATCCTGGCCCGCGCGCTGGCGCCCGAGCTGCAGCGGGTGTTCGGCCAGCCTTTCATCGTGGACAACAAGCCCGGCGCGGGCGGCAACGTGGGTGCCGCAGACGTGGCCAAGGCCGCACCCGACGGCCACACCCTGCTGATGGGCACCGTGGGCACGCATGGCATCAATGCCTCGCTGTACCCCAGGCTGCCTTACGACCCGGTGAAGGATTTTGTGCCGGTGACCCTGGTGGCCGGCGTGCCCAACGTGCTGGTGATGAACCCGGCCAAGGCGCAGCAGTACGGCGTCCACAGCGTGCCGGACCTGATCCGCTACGCCAAGGCGCACCCGGGTCAGCTCAACATGGCCTCCAGCGGCAACGGCACCTCCATCCACCTGGCCGGCGAGCTGTTCAAGAGCATGACCGGCACGTACATGGTGCACTTCCCGTACCGCGGCTCCGGCCCCGCGCTGATGGACCTGGTGGGCGGCAGCACCGACCTGATGTTCGACAACCTGCCCTCGGCGCTGCCGCAGATCAAGGCCGGCCGGCTCACTGCGCTGGCCGTCACCAGCGCCAGCCGCTCGCAGGCCGTGCCGGACCTGCCCACCGTGGCCGAAGCCGGCGGGCCCGCGCTCAAGGGCTACGAAGCCAGCTCCTGGTTCGGCCTGCTGGCCCCTGCCGGCACGCCGATGGACGTGGTGACCCGGCTGCAGCAGGAGACCGCCAAGGCGCTGGGCGCGCCCGCGCTGAAGGAGCGCCTGCTGGCCCAGGGCGCCATCCCGAGCGGCATGACCAGCACGGAATTCGCGCGCCACATCGCGGCCGAAACGAAGAAGTGGGCGCAGGTGGTCAAGACCTCCGGCGCCAAGGTGGACTGAGGCCTGCTCAGCCGGGCGGGCGCGTGGCGGCCAGCCCGTCCAGCGGCTCGGGCGCCGCGACCGCATAACCCTGGGCGTAGTGCACGCCCAGCTCGCGCAGCACCTGCACGTCAGCGGCATCCTCGGCGAACTCGGCCACCGTCTGCAAGCCCATCAGGCAGCCGATCTGGTGGATCGACTTCACCATCTCGCGGTTGACCGCATCGCCGGCGATGCCGCGCACGAACAGGCCGTCGATCTTGAGCACGTCCACCGGCAGGCGCTTGAGGTAGGCAAACGATGCCAGCCCGCTGCCGAAGTCGTCCAGCGCAAAACGGCAGCCGCGTTCGCGCAGCCGCGCGATGAACTGCTGCGCCGTGGCCAGGTGCGTGATCGCGGCGGTTTCGGTGACCTCGAAGCACAGCAGGCCCGGCGCCACCGCATGGCGGTCCAGCAGTTGCTCCACATGGCCCAGCAGCGCCGGATCGCCGATGCTGTGGCCCGACAGGTTGATCGAGCAGCAGCCCACCGCCCCGGCGGGCTGGCGCTGCAGCCAGCGCAGGGCGTGTTCGATGACCCAGCGGTCCACGCGGCTCGCCAGGTGGTAACGCTCCACCGCCGGCATGAAGGCCGCGGGCGGCGCCATCTCGCCATGCTCGTCGATCAGGCGCAGCAGCAGCTCCACGTACAGGCCCTGGCGCGGCAGGCCCGGCTGCAGGGCCTCGATGCGCTGTGCGTAGAGGCAGAACCGGTTCTCGTCGAGCGCGCTCTCGATGCGGCTCACCCATTGCATCGCGCCATAGCGGCGCGCCAGCTCATGGTCGTTGGGGTCGTACACCTGGATGCGGTTGCGGCCGCTGTCCTTGGCCATGTAGCAGGCCCCGTCGGCCGCCTGCAGCAGCGCGTCCACGCTGGCGCTGAAAGCGTCGATCCCCGCCAGGCCGATGCTCACCCCGATGCGGAAGCTGCGCTCGCCCCAGATGAAGCGGTAGTCGTTGACCAGCTGCTGCAGGGCATCGGCGTGCAGCGCGGCATCCGGCAGCGCCAGGTCCCGCAGCAGCAGGCCGAACTCGTCGCCGCCCAGGCGCGACAGCATGCTGCCGTCGGGCAGGTGCGCCAGCAGGCGGTGGGCGAGCTGGCGCAGCAGCTCGTCGCCGGCGGCATGGCCGCAGGTGTCGTTGACCACCTTGAACTCGTCCAGGTCCAGGTACAGCAGCACATGGCGGGCGGCGTGCTCGTGCGCATGGGCGATGGCCTCGCGCAGCGCACGCTCGAAGCTGCGCCGGTTCGGCAGCCCGGTGAGTTCGTCCTGCGTGGCCTGGCGCGCGATCTCCTGCGCCAGCCGGCGCTGCTCGGTCACGTCGCGGAAGACCAGCACCAGCCCTTGCGGCTCGCCCTGCGCGTCGCGGATGGGTGCCAGGCTGTGTTCGATGGTGGCGAAGCGGCCGTCGCGCTGGCGCAGCGCGCCGAAGCGGGCGGCGCCGCCCACGCTGGCATCCGCGGGCGACAAGGGCAGGGGCTGCGCGCCCTGTTCGTCGAACAGCGTCACCACATCGGGCAGCGGCCGGCCCACGGCTTCGGCCAGCGGCCAGCCGCTGAGCGCCTCGGCCACCGGGTTCACATAGTCGATGAGGCCGTCGGCGCCGGTGGTCACGACCGCATCGCCGATCGAATTGAGCGTGACCTGCAGGCGCTCCTTCTCGTGGAACAGCGCCGCTTCAGCCTCGCGCCGCGCGCGCATGAAGCGCACCCGGTCCAGCGCCACCGCGACATGGCCGGCCACCGCATTGAGGTAGTCGATCTGCCAGGGCGCCGGCTCGCGCACGCCCTCTTCGTTGAAGGTGCCCAGGCCCATCGTGCCCACACGCTGGTCGGCCAGGAACAGCGGCACGTTGATGATGGTGCGGTTGCCCAGCGCCTTGACGATCTGCTTGTTGGTGCGCGGATCGGTGCGGGCGTCGGCCACCACCACCACGTGGTCGGCCGCAACGATCTCCTCCATCATCGCGTCGCCCTCGATCGGCACGTCGGTCAGCTCGTTGATGCTGGGATCGGCCGCCTCGGCCACCAGGGTGACGATGTTGTAGCTGCGCTGGCTGTCGTTGAGCAGGCCGAACCACACCGAGCGGTAGCCGAACACGAGCTGGAACTCCTGCTGCAGCGCGTCCAGCATGTGGGCCAGGGTCCAGGCCCGCTCCAGGCGCTTGCACAGCCGCAGCAGCGAATCGGTCGCCAGCCGCGCGCTGTCGGTGGAAAGCGGTGGGGCGATGTGCATGGTGGGCCGGCCAGTATGCGGGAGCCGGCCTCAGCGCGCGGGCCTGGATTTCACGGAGTGTGAACGGTGTGCCGCTCAGGCCGCTTCGAGCTGCTGCGACACCTTTTGCGCCGCACGCAGCACCAGCGCTTCATCCAGCGGCACCTGGGGCGCCACCCGCGCCACCACGTCCGGCAGGGTCTGGGGCGCGGCCAGCAGCGCATGCGCCACCGCCGACAGCGCGGCCACGCCACGGCGTGGCACCGACATCGGCAGGTCCTCGCCCGCCTGGATGCCCACATGGTGGCGCACGCTGGCCACCGCCGCCGGGCCGAGGCCCCAGCTTTCGCACAGGGCGGAGCCGAGCGCGTCATGGCTGACGCCGAAACCGACATGCTCCAGCTGCACCAGCTCGGTGTCGGTGGTGGCCGCGCGCAGCATGGAGCGGTAGTGCTCCAGCGAGTGGCGCAGCAGCACCGCCTTGCCGCATTCCTCGAACAGGCCGGCGGAGTGCGCGGCCCAGGCGTCCACGCCCAGCTGCTGCGCCATGCGGCCCATGATCAGCCCGCGCCGGCTGGCCCGCTCCCACAGCGGGTCCAGTTCGGGCGCCGGCGGGAAGGCCGCGCGCAGCCCCATCTCGAAGGTGATGGCGGCCACCTCGCGCATGCCCAGGTAGGTGACGGCCTGCTGCACGCTCTGCACCCGGCCCTTCAGGCCGTAGAGCGAGGAGTTCACCGCCTTCAGCACCGCGGCGGCCAGCGCCATGTCGGATTCGATCAGCGTGGAGGCGGCCTGCAGATTGATGTCGTCCTCGGCCAGCAGCAGCGACAGCTTGACCAGCGCCTCGGGCTGGGCCGGGATGTCGATCTCGAGGGAGCGCAGATCGGGGTCGACGGGCATGGGCGGACTCGTGGCAGGTTGAGCGACGACCCATGCTACGCCGTGCCTGCGCGCGGCTAAGCCCGAATAAGGCCGTCGTAACCTGTCTTCAAGATCAATGCGCCCACCACCACGATGAACACGATGCGCACGAAGCCGGCGCCATGCTTGAGCGCCAGCCGGGTGCCCAGCAGGCTGCCCACCACATTGGTGACCGCCATCACCGCGGCCACCTGCCACCACACGTGGCCCTTGAAAGCGAACAGCGTGAGCGCGGCGGTGTTGGTGGCGGTGTTCAGCAGCTTGGCGCTGGCCGATGCGTGCAGGAAGTCATAACCCAGCAGGCGGACGAACAGAAAGACGAAGAAGCTGCCGGTGCCCGGGCCGAAGAAGCCGTCGTAGAAACCCACCGTGGCGCCCACCCCGGTGGCGACCAGCGCCTCGTGGCGGCCGGCAAAACGCGGCGTGTGGTGCTGCCCCAGGTCCTTGCGCCAGAGGGTGTACAGCAGCACCGCCAGCAGCACGAAGGGCAGCGCCTTGCGCAGGCCGTCAGCACTGATCTGGGTGACGGTCCAGGCGCCCAGGAAGCTGCCCGCCAGTGCCGCGACCACGGCCGGCCACAGCGCTGCCCAGCGCAGGCTGACCTTGCGTGCGTATTGCAGCGTGGCCCAGCCGGTGCCCCAGACGGCCGCGCCCTTGTTGGTGCCCAGCAAGGTGGCCGGCACGGCCTGCGGATAGACGCTGAACAGCGCCGGCGTGAGCACCAGGCCGCCGCCGCCCACGATGGCATCGATGAAGCCGGCCAAGCCGGAAGCCGCTGCGACCAGGAGGAGTTCGAACATGGAGACCCGGAAAAAGAAAGGCACCCGACAAGGGGTGCCTTTGAATTCTGACATCCGCCCGCTGTGCATCAGCGGTGCAGGTCATGTCTTGTCTGTTCGAGTTGCTGCTGTCTCCTCAGTCCCCCGTCCGGCGGCTGCGCCCCAGAAGAGGGCAACCGCTGCGAGTGGGCGCACTCTAGGGGAGCGCCTCACGCACGTCATCAGGGCTTTCCCGTGGCTCACACCGGGCAGTTGGCATCCCGGCGGGCCCGCTCCGCATCGCGGCGCTGCTGGTTGAGCCGCTCCATGGTCACCGCGTTGGCACCGGCGCGCTGCTGGACCTGGATCTGCCGCAACTCCTCCACCAGGGCGGCGCAGCGCTGCTGTTGTTGCTGCTCTTTCTGCCCGGCGTCCGCCTTGCGCTCCACCCGTTCGGGCGGAGGCGCGTCGTTGACCGGCGGGCGGGCGGCGCGTTGGCCGGCCGCGCCCGATTCCTCCTGCTGGCGGGCCAGTGCCTCCAGCATCACCGCGGCCTGGGCGGCCCGCTGCTTTTCCACCACGCAGTCGGCTTCCACCGCGGCACGGACTTCGGGCGCGGTGCCGCGCCGGCTGTACACGTCGCCAACCAGCCGGCGCTCCGGGGGTGTGCCGGCCGCCGCGGTGGACGCTTCCTCGGTGACGCCGGCCTCGCGCTGCCACACCAGCTTCTGGGCGGCGGCGCCGCGGCGCGAACAGTCCGCGTCAAGGACCGGCCGGGCCACCGTGGGCGACGGCGCCGCCTTGCCCACCACCTTGGCGGGCTGGCCGCTGTCACAGGGGCGGTCCTGGTAGGCGTTGCCGCAGCGGAACATGTTCTGCGCCAGCACCGGGGCCGCGAGACCGAGGCCGAGCGCCAGCACGGCGGCGTTTTTCACCAGAGGACGTGGCATGCGGTGGGTCATTTGGATGCGGTTGTTGTGGGCCGTTGGCCTTTGGCCAGGCGCAGGCGCTCGGCCATGCAGTTCTGCTCCACCGCCGAACGCTGCTGGGCGGCATCGCCCTCCTGGCGGTAGACCTCGCTGATGAGGCGCTTCTCGGCCACGCTGCGGGTGCCGGCCAGCTGGTCGTCCTCGGTGCTGCCTTCCTGGCGCTGGCTGATGATCTTCTGGGCGTCCGCGCCCCGGCGCTGGCAGGCCGCATCCACCGTGCGGCGGGTGGCCACGGCCTTCTGCTCCTGCGTGCGGGCGACCAGCCGGCCCTCCTGGCCGGCGCACGGCCGGTCCTGGTAGACGCGGCCGCACTTGACGGCCTTGGACTCGGCCGCGGCCGGCCCGGTGGCCAGGCCGGCAAGCAGCAGGGTGGCGGCCAGCAGGCCGGGACGGCGCAAAAAGGGGGTGGTCATGGACAGGTGCGCGCCCCGAGGCGCGACGGCGGATGGACCAGGGCCGCCATCGTAGAAGCCGCCACGCGCCGCTGCGCCCTGTTCCGGCCCGCCAACCCGCCAGGTGCGGGCTTCCTTCACGACTTCAGCCGGCGGCCGCCAGGATCCACTCGGCCGCCCGCTCCGCGATCATCAGCGTGGGCGAGTTGGTGTTGCCGCTGGTGATGGTGGGCATCACGCTGGCGTCCACCACCCTCAAGCCGGCCACGCCGCGCACCTGCAGCCGCGCGTTCACCACGGCGGCGGGGTCGTCGTCGCGGCCCATGCGGCAGGTGCCCACCGGATGGAAGATGGTGGTGGCGATGTCGCCGGCCAGGCGCGCCAGCTCCTCGTCGGTCTGGTACTGCAGGCCGGGCCGGTATTCCTTGGGTTCGTAGCGGGCCAGCGCCGGCTGCGCCACGATGCGCCGGGTCAGGCGCAGGGATTCGGCGGCGACGTGCCGGTCTTCGGGCGTCGAGAGGTAGTTGGCGCGGATCAGCGGGGCGGCATCGTGCGCGGGCCCGGTGATGTGCACATGGCCCCGGCTGGTCGGGTTGAGGTTGCAGACGCTGGCGGTGAAGGCGTTGAAGTTGTGCAGCGGCTCGCCAAACGCGTCCAGCGACAGCGGCTGCACGTGGTATTCCAGGTTGGGCCAGGTGTGTTCGGCCGAGCTGCGGGTGAAGGCGCCCAGCTGCGAGGGCGCCATGCTCATCGGCCCGCTGCGGCTGAGCGCGTACTGCAGCCCGATCAGTGCCTTGCCGACCAGGCGGCTGGCCATGGTGTTGAGCGTCTTCACGCCCTGCACCGTGTAGACCGCGCGGATCTGCAGGTGGTCCTGCAGGTTCTGGCCCACGCCCGGCAGGTGGTGCACCACGGGCACGCCATGGCGCTGCAGCAGCTCGGCGGGCCCGATGCCCGACAGCTGCAGGATCTGCGGCGAGCCGATGGCCCCGGCGCTGAGCACCAGCTCGCGCGAGGCATGCACCGTCTCCACGCCATGCGGCGTGACCACCTCCGCCCCGGTGCAGCGCAGGCCGCCGTCGGCGCCCGGCTCGACCAGCAGGCGCTTCACATGGGCGCCGGTCCACATCTCGAAGTTGGGGCGGCCGAAGCAGGCGGGCCGCAGGAAGGCCTTGGCCGTGTTCCAGCGCCAGCCGCCGCGCTGGTTGACCTCGAAGTAGCCCACGCCTTCGTTGTTGCCGGCGTTGAAATCCTCGGTGTGCGGGATGCCGGCCTGTTGCGCCGCCTGCGCGAAGGCGTCCAGGATGTCCCAGCGCAGGCGCTGCTTTTCCACCCGCCATTCGCCGCCATGGCCGTGCAGGTTGGCGAAGCCGGCGCTCGCCGTGCCGGGCTTGTCCAGGCGCCAGTGGTTCTCATGGCGCTTGAAGTACGGCAGGCAATGCTCCCAGCGCCAGTTGGCATCGCCGGTGAGCTGGGCCCACTGGTCGTAGTCGCGGCTCTGGCCGCGCATGTAGATCATGCCGTTGATGCTGGAGCTGCCACCCAGCACCTTGCCGCGTGGATAGCGCAGGCTGCGCCCGTTCAGGCCCGGGTCGGCATCGGTCTTGAACAGCCAGTCCGTGCGCGGGTTGCCGATGCAGTAGAGATAACCCACCGGAATGTGGATCCAGTGGTAGTCGTCGTGGCCGCCGGCTTCCAGCAACAGCACGCGCCGCGACGGATCGGCGCTCAGGCGGTTAGCCAGCAGGCAACCGGCGGTGCCGGCGCCCACGATCACGTAATCGAAGGTCGGTACCGCGGCAGCGTTCATGGGCCGATGGTAAGGGCCGCCGTGGCGCAACCAGTTACACAAAACCCCCATCGGCCCCCACAAGTGGGGGCATGTCCACGCCGGGGCGCCTTGGAGAATCGGCGCGCACAAGAAGTCATTGGGAGGAACGGGATGATCGACGACACGCTGCAGGCCGTAGCGCAAGCATTGGGCGTCCCGCTCGGCGCACCGTTCACCAGCCAGGCGCGCCTGTACCACCTGGAAGCCGCTGGCGAGCACGCCGCACTGGCCTCCCAGCTGCTCGTCGAAGCCTGGACCATGGACGAGGCGCTCAACGCGCTGTACGAACTGGTCATCACCTGCGTCTCGGCCAACGCCCACATCGACCTCGACGTCCTGCTCGGCCGCCCCTTGCGCCTGCGCACCACCCTGGCCGACGGCAGCGTGTGCTGGCGCAGCGGCTATGTGTCCTGCGCCGAACAGCTCGATTGCGACGGCGGCCTGTCACGCTACCGCTTCACGCTCGTGCCGTGGAACTGGCTGATGTCGCAGATGCGCGATAGCGCGATATGGCGCGAGCGAGCCTTCAGCAACGTCATCGACGACCTGTATGGCGCCGCCCATCCGCTGGCCCACTGGCGCTGGAGCCCGGAGGCCGAAGCCTTCATCGCCCAGGGCGACCAGGGCCAGCCGCGCCCGAGCATCGCCCAGTACCGCGAGAGCCACTTCGACTTTGCCGCCCGCCTGCTCGCCGCCGAAGGCCTGAACTGGCGCTTCGAAGAGGTGGACGACGCCCCGCTGCACCACAGCCAGGTGCTGTTCGCCGACAGCGCCAGCGAACAGGCCTGCCCCGAAGACCCCACCAGCGCCGCTGCAGGCGGCATCCGCTTCCACCGTGCCAACAGCCAGGAAACCAGCGATGCGATCCAGGCCTTCGGCAACAGCCTGGTGCTGAACCCGGCGGTGACCACCGTGCTGAGCTGGGACGCGCTGAACAAGCGTGTGACCGCACGCACCGTGCCGCTGGCCGAAGCCTTCAACGACAGCGCGCCACGCCTGGAACGTTTTGAGCCGGCCCGCCACCACCGCGATGCAGCCGCGGCCGACCACGACGCCCGCATCCGGCGCGAAGCCCTCGAATGCCGCGACCGCCTGTACCTGGGCCGCTCCACCGTGCGCAGCCTGCGCGCGGGCACCACGTTCAGCCTGCGCAACAGC